>CALBXK010000223.1 GCA_937890535.1 uncultured Spartobacteria bacterium | reverse complement strand
AGATCGAGACAGTGGTCAAAGAGCTGGAAACAGCCTCCGGCACGACACGGCCCGACATACTTGGAATCGGCACCCCCGGCGCCACCGAGCCGACTTCCGGAGTTTTGAAAAACTCCAATACCCTTTGTTTGAATGGTCAACCGTTGCGGAAAGACCTTTCCGGGCTTTTGGGCTGCGAAGTTCGTCTGGCCAATGATGCCAACTGCTTTGCTCTCGCCGAAGCCACCCTGGGAGCGGCGGTTGGGTGCCGGGTGGTGATGGGGCTCATTCTCGGCACCGGGGTCGGTGGCGGCGTGGTCGTCGATGCGCAAGTGCTCGAAGGCTTGCACGGCATCGCGGGCGAATGGGGCCACAACCCGATGAGAGGCGAGGAGACTCCCTGTTATTGCGGGAAAAGCGGCTGCGTCGAAACTGTTTTGGCCGGTCCGTCATTGGAGCGATTTTACGGCCAGGAATCCGGCGAGGAACTTCGCTTGCCGGAAATTGCCCAACGGGCGGAGGCCGGCGAACCGCGAGCCCTGGCAACGCTGGACCGCCTGCGGGAAAAATTTGGCGAAGCCCTGGCCGTGGTCCTCAACATCATCGATCCCGATGCCGTGGTCATTGGGGGAGGAGTTGGCAACCTCGATCTCCTCTATGAAACGAAAACCCGCGAAGCGCTGGTGCGCCATACTTTCAATGGAGAGCTGCGCACCCGGATCCTCAAGCCCACCCTGGGCGACAGCGCCGGCGTCTACGGAGCCGCCATGCTGACAAAAGCACCCTAGAATCTGTAGCAACGGCGGTCTCCCGCCGTTCGGTCTTCGTCCTCAAGTGCCGGGAAGAATTGCCCAGAGCGGCTCCGATTCGGAAATTTTCGAACTGAGAGATCGCTTTGGCGCACCGGCGGCGTAAAATCAAGCAACCCCCACGCCGATATTCATTGACCAGAACGCGGGGACGACTCCTTTTGATGACAGCCATGAGCAATCTCGCCACCCAATTCCTGCTCGGAACGTCGGCTTGTCTTCTGATCGGTTGCTCGTCTCCGCAATTCGATAAACGTCCCTTTACACAATCTGATCCGAAGGCCACGTCTCTGGTCGCTGCGTCACAGGATGCCCACGGAGGAAAGGCGTTCGCAAAGATCCGGGATGTGAGTGTGCGCTACGAGGGTAACTGGCCCCCGATTGTTCCGATAGTCCAACCGACATTGTCTGACATAAAATTCCGGGGCCGATCGGAGGAACGGATGCTGATTGATTCCCGATTCATTGCCCAGGAGCACTCCGGACCGGATGGAAAGAAGGTCGTCATTCGCGAATCAGGCACGGTCACCGTAGCCTACAATGGCGTTCCCTCCTCGGATTCCGAAGTCAATCACGCGGCGGCCCTTGTTGCTGATGTCTATGCGATGTTTCTGCTCGGGCCATTTTACTTCGATCGACCAGGCGTCGTGTTCGCACCTGATGGCGAAGCTGTCGTAGACAATGCCACGTGTGATAAAGTACTCGCCATCCTGCGCCCGGGATTCGGATATTCGAAGGAAGACCGGGTCATTCTTTTTATCGATCGCGCCACCAAACGACTCCGCCGAGTGCGTATGACTTTGGACGGTCTGGAAAGCACCCGCGGCGCGGAAGTGGATGTGACTTTTCGCGACTTCCGCGAAATTGGCGGCATTCTCTGGGCGACGGATTTCGACGAGCGAATCCGTGTTCCGTTCGACCTCCCTGCACACCACTGGAACATGCTTGGTCTCGATCTGAATCGCGGTCTGCACAAATCCGACCTCACTGTGGATGGATTCAAAGGCCGCGCCGGAAAGCCTGCCGCATCTTTTTCCTCGGAATAGCACACCCAAACCACGCTACTAGAGCATTTTAAATTCGGATGTGACCGCTGATCTGGGAGCGCCGCTGGTTGGCGGGGGACTTTGCCGGCGAAGCGGCTGTATGTTTACATACTGTCCGAGCTGGGGAAGGCTCAAACGGTCGGCGCCGCCACGGAGCAGCGGATACAGAATTGTTTAAACTGCTCAAAGGGCTGGGGAGCCGCCCACTATCGCTGCTTCGTTGCGGATAGAATCCACGGCTTGTGAACGAAAACCGGGCTGGGTTCCTGAGGCTCGTTGGAAAATTCTGTGACAAAAAGTGGCACCGGACAGAAAACTCGCATTCTTCGTCTCCAGATCCCCTATTTATCAGAAATTCAAGGCGGTTAGATCCTGAGGAAAGTGCTCGGGGGGGGACTCGAACCCCCACACCTTTCGGCATACGCCCCTCAAACGTACGTGTCTGCCATTCCACCACCCGAGCAAAAAAGCGGGATCGGCATTCTGCCGCCTCTGGAATTTCAGGCAAGGTGAAAATTTTCTCTTGATCGAAAAATCTTCCTGTGAGATTCTTCACGGTTCCGACAGAGGAGACTATAACAATCATGGGCTACGCAATTATTAAAACAGGTGGTAAGCAATATCGGGTCGCCGAAGGCGATACCGTCGAGGTCGAGAAGCTTGATGTCGAAGAGGGCACCGACATGAAATTCGAGGAAGTGTTGCTCGTTTCCGACGGCACCACTCTTACCGTTGGGGCTCCCCACGTCGAAGGCGCGACCGTCACCGCCGAAGTCGTCGAGCAGGCCAAGGCCGAAAAGGTCATCGCCTTCAAATTCAAACGCCGCAAGGGATACCATCGCACGGTCGGACACCGTCGTCGCATCACCCGGCTCAAAATCAAATCCATCTCTGCATAATTCAGGCTTATGGCGCATAAAAAAGGACAAGGCAGCGTTAAGAACGGGCGCGATAGCGTCAGTAAACGACTTGGCGTGAAAAAATTTGGCGGCGAGTCCGTCATTCCAGGCAACATCATCCTCCGGCAACGGGGGACCAAATTTCTTCCAGGCCGCAATGTCGGTCTTGGACGTGACTACACCATCTTTTCCCTCGTCGAGGGTAACGTGAAGTTCGACCTCAAAGGCCGCCGCGTCAACGTGGATACCCTCGAGGCCGTCGCTGCCACCTAAACGGCACCGGTTACAATTTTAAGAAGGGCTCCCAACCGGGAGCCCTTTTTTTGTCAGCGTTCGGGCGGGCTGGGGATTTGGAACTCACGCAGGGACGCTGCGCAGAGGATTTTTTGCATTTCGATATATCCTAGAAACAGAAATGAACCACAGAGATCACAGGTTCTTCGCTGTTTTCAGTGGGTTCCCCCCCGTCCTCGAAAACAACACACCCATCGAGGACGCCGCGAGAACGATAAGTGCCGACGCTCGATGAATTTGCTCCG
>CALBXK010000222.1 GCA_937890535.1 uncultured Spartobacteria bacterium | reverse complement strand
CCGAAAATGACCCGGGTGGTGCCATCAGCCTCTGACAAAGGTTGCCGAACGGGTCCGTGAATTCCACCGCCGAGACACTGGGCGACATAACGTAGTGTTCGCGGCCGACCCATTGCTGCCAGCCGCTGCGGGGGCGCAGCATGAACAAAAATGGTGTCGCAACGGGAATGTTGAACTCGAAAAGAGATGTCGCGCGTAACCACATAAAAAATAATTATTCCCCCTTCATGTTCTCCGGTTGGAAAAATGCGAGAGATATTCGAGCGTCTCATCGACCGACACCACATCCCCATACTTGGCGTGCATGTCGATCAGGCTTTGTTCGTGAGCGGCCTGGAGGCGATCGCCCACCGCCTCGCGCACGATCATCGGGCGGAAGCCGTTCTGCATCGCGTCCACCACCGCGGCCCGAACGCAGCCGCTGGTCGTGCATCCCGTGATAATGAGGGTATCGACTTCCGCGGTGTGCAGCCGATCGGAAAAATCGGTGCCGAAGAAAACCGAGGCAAACTTTTTCACGATAATTGGCTCATCCTCGCGACGACCGAGGCGGGGGTCGATCGCGACGTCCGGACTTCCCGATCGCAAGGCTCCGAGGGCAGGAGCCTTCGCCGTCCACAGGCTCGCGCCGCGGGCGCTCTCCTCGTCGTAGGAGATCGTGGAGTAGTAAATAGGGATTTCGGCCCGCCTGGAGGCTTCGAGAACCCGCACGGTTTCGCCGATCTCACGGGTTAGATCCGTCCCGAGCGACGACTCAGGATTGGTGAAACCTTGAGAAAAATCAACGACCAACAGGGCGGGGTGTTGGCCCCAACCCATCCGCTGGCAGAAACCCCGGTCCCGGAAAAACTGTTCCGCGTTCTGTTGGTCTTCCATATCCGTCAGCCTCTCCCTCCGACCCGGGGCTGACAAGGCAGATCTAAGGCCATTCATGTCTGACCTCTTTTTTTGTAAATTTTTCTTTGTTTGGAGCCCTGATTAGCGAATTCTCCCTTTTATAATGAAAATACTTCGTGGCCTGATTTTCCTCTCGTTTCTTTGCGTCTTCGCAGGTTTTTTTACTGGATGCGAGACCACTGGAGGAACCGGACCGGCGATTGCAGAATATCCGCATTGGCGGGACGTGCATGTGGAAACAAGGGACTACGATCGCATCTGGAGGACCGTGGTTGACACGCTCGGCGAACGCTACACCTTCGCGGTCATGGACAAAGAAGGCGGTTACATCAAGACCGAATGGAAACACGCCGACGGGTCTAATTACGAAGATTTCTTTACGAGCTACAATACCAGCACCCAATGGCGCTATATCGCGCGGATCTATCCAAAACTCGGAAAGATCCGCTTTGGTTTCGACAAGTCCGGCCCAATCACCTATCGGGCGGACGATCCTAATATCTGGAGCGGCATTCCGGAGGAAATGCAGGCCCGGCTACGGACGACCCGGTAAACTAGGAATGGGCTGATCCAGGTGAAGGATAAAAAGTCGCGGGACTGAAAGCGGGTGCGGGGGGCAGGCGAGGATTATTGACAGTTGTTCAATTGTCTCCAGAGCCTTTCGCGATTCATCCCGCCCTCGCTTTCCGGCGTCCAGGTTTCGGATAGGTCTTCTTTTTGGGTTCGATTTTGGAGAGGCCGGCCCCGTTTTTGAGTTCGGTGATCTGGTCGCGGAGGAGGGCGGCGCGTTCGTATTCGAGGTTGGAGGCGGCCCCGGACATGTCGGTTTCGAGTTCCCGGATGAGTTCGTGAAGATCGAAGTCTGCGGGGGATTCCTTGACGATGCCCTGTTCGACTTCCTTGCCCTGAAGAATGACGTGGAGGCTTTCCTGCACGGCGCGCACCACGCTTTTTGGGGTGATGCCATGTTTTTCGTTGTAGGCCATCTGGCGGTCCCGGCGGTAGTTGCAGACATCCAGGAGGGCCTGCATGCTACGGGTCACAGTATCGGCGAACAAAATCACTTCGCCATTGATGTGTCGTGCCGCCCGTCCGGCGGTTTGAATGAGGCTGGTTTGGCTGCGGAGGTAGCCTTCCTTGTCGGCATCAAGGATACAGACGAGGCTGACTTCAGGCAGGTCGAGTCCCTCGCGGAGGAGGTTGATTCCGACCAAAATATCGCAATCGCCGGCCCGCAGGCTGCGCAGAATTTCCACCCGCTCGATGGTGTCGATGTCACTGTGCAGGTAGCGCACCTTGAGGCCGGTGTCTCGGAGGTAGTCGGAGAGATCCTCGGCGGTGCGCTTGGTGAGGGTGGTGACGAGAACCCGTTCGCCCTTGGCGATGCGTTGACGGCATTGCTCGATGGTGGCGTCGATCTGTCCATTTAAGGGAAGGATGCTGATCCCGGGATCCAGGAGTCCGGTGGGACGGATGATCTGTTCAACCATCAGAGGAGCTCCGGGCCGGTCGGGTTCGAACGGTCCCTCGATGGCGGTGGGGGGCGGAATCGGCTTGCGGACGGCCCGGGGGTCTTTTTCAGGATTGGGAATAAAGGCGGTGTTTCCCACGAAGCTGTTGCGGAACTCAAACGGCCCCGGGGTCGCGCTGACGTAGACCATTTGCTTGGTCACGTCCATGAACTCCGAGAAATTGAGCGGTCGGTTGTCGAGGGCACTGGGGAGACGGAAGCCGTAGTTGACCAGGACCGATTTGCGCGAGCGGTCGCCGGCGAACATCCCTCCGATCTGCGGGACGGTGGCGTGGGACTCATCGATGACGAGGAGGAAATCCTCCGGCATGAAGTCCATCAAGGTGTAGGGACGCGATCCCGGAGGGCGTCCGGTCAGATGGCGGGAATAATTTTCGATCCCGGTGCAGAATCCCATTTCCTGCATCATCTCGAGATCAAATTCCGTGCGCTGTTTGATGCGTTGGGCCTCAAGAAGCTTGTTGTCGCGCTCGAAATCGCGCACCCGGATGTCGAGTTCCTCCCGAATGTCGCGCATGGCTCGCTGGAGTTTGTCATGCGGGGTGACGAATTGTTTGGCCGGAAAGATCGTCAGGGTGGTCAAGGTGTCCAGAACACGACCGGTGAGGGGATCGAAGCGGCTGATGCGCTCGATTTCGTCGCCAAAAAATTCGACCCGGATCGCCTCATCATCGACCTGGGCCTGGTGGACTTCGACGACGTCTCCGCGGACGCGGAATTTTCCGCGGGCAAATCCGATGTCGTTGCGCTCGTAGAGCATCTCCACCAGTTTGGCGAGAAACGCCTCCCGCGTGAGGATTTGACCCTGTTTGATGGTGACCAGCATTTGCAAAAAATCCTCAGGTGAGGCCAGGCCGTAGATGCAGGATACGCTGGCCACCACGATGGTGTCGCGTCGGGTCAGGAGGGAACTCACTGCCGAGAGGCGAAGACGTTCGATCTCCTCATTGATGGCGCTGTCCTTTTCGATATAGGTGTCGGAGCGGGGAAGGTAGGCCTCGGGTTGGTAGTAATCGAAGTAGCTGACGAAATACTCCACTGCATTATTGGGGAAGAATTGTTTGAATTCGCTGTAGAGTTGGGCCGCGAGGGTCTTGTTGTGTGACATCACGAGGGTGGGGCGCCCGAGGTCTCGAATGACGTTCGCGACGGTGAAGGTTTTTCCCGATCCGGTGACTCCAAGCAAAGTCTGGTGTCGGTTGTCGGCCCGCAGGGAGCGGGTCAATTTTTCAATGGCCTGACCCTGATCGCCGCAGGGGGCATAATTGGAGGCAAGCTCAAATGGCATAAGGGGTGAGTATCGTCGGCCTCACCCGCGCACGCAATGGCAGATCGCTCTGCGGGGGTGAAAGGGGAGGCGAGCAAAGCATTGCCGAGCGGCGGGGGATTGGGTTCATTGGAGAGGATGCGCGTTTTTGGAATCACTCTTGTGGCCTTGGGCCTCCTGGCAGGGTGTGGACCTTCGGCGCAAAGGGCGGATTTGGTTTTTATCAATGGGGCCGAGCCCGAGACTTTGGATCCGGCGGTCATCACCGGTCAACCGGAAGGGCGGATCGTGAACTCCCTGTTTGAAGGTCTCATGACTTTCAATGCCGCAGGCAAGTCCGGGCCGGGTATGGCCGAGTCGTGGACCCTCTCAGAAGACGGACGGATCTACACCTTCGCCCTGCGGCCGGATGCGGTCTGGAGTGATGGACGGGCCCTGACGGCGCACGACTTTGTCGCTTCCTGGAAGCGGACCCTCTCCCCGGAGGCGGCGGCGAGCTACAACTACCAACTCTTTTATGTGAAAAATGCCCAGCCCTTCGCCGAGGGGGAAATTACGGATTTTTCCGAAGTGGGCGTGAAGGCTCTCGATGATCGGACGCTGGAGGTGACACTGGAGAACCCGACGCCATTCTTTCTTGATCTCTGCGCGACGCCGCCGCTGGCACCGGTGCGGGTCGATGTGATCGAGCGGCTTGGTGACGACTGGATCAAGCCGGGCCGCATCGTCAACAATGGGGCCTACCTTCTGGAAGCTTGGCGGATCAATGACAAGATCCGCCTGCGCAAAAATCCTGCCTATTGGAACGCCGAGAACGTGGCCTTGGAGACCATCGAAGTGTTGCCCATCAGCAAGGCCAATGTGGCGTTTAATTTTTACGAGAGCGGCTTGGCCGATCTTTCCATGGACAAGGGATTGGCTCCTCCGGCCTTGCTCGATGACTTGCGGGAGCGGAATGATTTTCATGCCGCCTCATTTCTCGGAATCTATTTTTTGCGCTTCAATTGCGCCAAACCCCCTTTCGATGATGTCCGCTTGCGGGAGGCTTTGTCTCTGGCCATTGACAAGCGGATTTTGACGGAAAAGATCACCCGTGCCGGCGAAGAGCCTGCCACAAGTTTCGTACCGCCAGGCATCGAGGGATACCTGTCGCCGGAGGCGGGGGATTTTAATCCTGAACGGGCCCAGGAGATTCTGGCGGAGGCAGGATATCCCGGCGGAGAAGGATTTCCTTTTGTGACCTATCTCTACAGCGAGGGAGAACTCAATGAGGCGATCGCGGTCGAACTGCAAAGCATGTGGCGGGAACACCTCGGGATTGAAATCAATCTCGCCCGCCAGGAATGGAAAGTTTACCTGAACTCGCTTTCAAGCCTCGACTACGGCATCGCCCGTTCCAGTTGGGTCGGAGACTACCCGGATCCCAATACCTTTCTCGACATGTTCATTGGCGGAGGCGGCAATAACCGCACGGGGTGGAGCGATCCGGCGTATGACGACCTCCTCGCCCAAGCCACCCGGGCGTCGGATCCCGTGGCTCGCTTTGGAATTCTCCGGGAGGCCGAGGAGGTGCTTATCGGGAAGGCGATGCCGGTGTGTCCGTTGTTCTATTATGTTGGAATTCAGCTTTACGATCCGGCGAAAATTGGCGGCATCGTCCCGAACGTGCTAGACGAACATCCCCTCAAATCTATCTTTCGCAAGGATCGGGATGCGGGCGCTCCTTCCCGGTGAAGTGGGTCGGCCATGAGCCGCGTACTTGCTGCTTTTTCGGTGTCCCCCCGTGGTTCGTTTCTGTTTTGAGGCTTCAACGGCCTAAACTTCCTCTCTACTAAAAACCGGCGGCTTGCAGGGCCTTTTCGGCGACGTGGACGGTTTCCTTGATATCTTCACTGGTGTGGGCAAGGGATAGAAATCCGGTTTCAAACGGCGAGGGCGCGAAATAGACACCGTTAGCGAGAGCGGAATGAAAGAAGCGACCGAAGGCCTTTTGGTCGCTGTTTTGGGCCTCAGAAAGATTGCGGATGGGGCCAGCGTTGAAGAAGAGGCAAAACATCGAGCCCAGTCGGTGAAAGGTGAGTGGCTTTCCGGCGAGGAGGGGTCGCAGGCGGTCTTCGAGTTCCTGGCCGAGCCCCTCAAGGTGGGACCACCCGCCCCGCTCGACGAGTTCGCGGAGCTGGGCGAGCCCCGCGGCCATCGCGACCGGATTACCCGAAAGGGTTCCCGCCTGATAGACGGGTCCGTCCGGGGAGAGTTGGTCCATGATGTCGGCGCGGCCACCAAAGGCTCCCACCGGCAGTCCCCCGCCAATGATCTTGCCCATGGCCGTGAGGTCCGGGGTGATGCCGTAAATCTCTTGCGCCCCGCCCGGAGCGAGCCGAAAGCCGGTCATCACTTCATCAAAGATAAGGACGGTGCCTTGAGCCGTGCAAAGTCGGCGCAGCTCCTCCAGGAACCCAGGCTCGGGCAGGTAGAGTCCGGCGTTGGCCGGGACCGGTTCAATGATCACGGCGGCAATCTCGTCTTGATGGGCCGCGAAGAGCGAGCGCAGCGCTTCGGTATCATTGAAGGGGAGGGCGAGGGTGAGGGCGGCGAAGGCCGCGGGAACTCCGGCGCTGTCCGGTTGACCATGAGTCAGGGCCCCGCTTCCCGCTTTGACGAGAAGAGAGTCCACGTGGC
>CALBXK010000221.1 GCA_937890535.1 uncultured Spartobacteria bacterium | reverse complement strand
CCTGGGGTGTAGAATTGCGTGATCCAACTTTGTAGGGCCCGGGCGTCATGAGGGAAGCTTGGCAGTCGGTAGGGGATCAATTCGGCCTGTTCGTCCGCCGGGTATTGGAAGGGGTAGGAGAGCGCGATCGGATCAATGATGAAATCGAGCGGATTTTGATCGTAGTGGGCCACGGTGACTTCGCTGAAGAGCTTCAATGTTCTGGTCGGGCCGGCAAAGTTGATCATGGCGATGGAGTTGCCATGGATGTCGCGCAGCCAGCGCACCTTTCCGTGAGGTTCAATGTTAAGAACTGATCTCTGAATATGGACATCATGGCCCTCCCGCGGACGCAGGAGAGCGCGGTGAGGGCCCAGGGTGACCGGGGAGTGGTAGAAATACTCGGTATTGTGGGTGATCTTGATCTTATTCATCAGAAGAGAAAGTGGTGTCTGAATCTAAAAACAGGAATGAAACCACTAATGAACACTAATAGACGCAAATGAAAAGAGACTTGCGGACGTGAAACTACTCACTTTTTTGATGACGGATGTGCTTGCCCTATTTCCCTTAGAATCCGTGGTTTATTTGAAAGTCTGGCCGTTGGTTGAAAGCCCGGTCGTTGCTTCGGATCCGCTGCGGCGCATCCGATGCAGGTGTCCATTTGAAATTTTATTAGTTTTTGGTCGAAAAGAATTGGCGTTGTTTTTCCGAGACGGATTTTCCCAGTCGCTCGAGCACTTTGAGCATGTCTTCCCAGACCTTGCGTTTTTCCGAGAGGGCTTGGTTGCGGAGCAAATAAGCTGGATGGTAGGTCGGCATGACGGGAATGTCGTGAAACTCGAGCCAGTGACCCCGAATTCGCCCGAGCGGTTCGGTCTTGCCGAGCAGGCTGGCCACGGCGGTGGCCCCGAGGGCGACAATCACCAGGGGCTGGATCGCTTCGATTTGTTTTTCGAGCCAGGGGAGGCAATTGCTCATCTCTTCCTTGGTGGGCTTGCGGTTGCCTACATCTCCGGGGCGCATATTGAGGCGGCATTTCACGACATGGGCGATATAGATGTCGTCCCGTGAGAACCCCATGGTTTGGATGATCTTTGTCAGCAGGTGTCCGGCGGGATCCACGAAGGGTTCGCCCTGTTTGTCGTCCTCCTCGCTGGGAGCGTCGCTCACGAACATCAAGTCGGCCTGGGGATGACCCACCCCGAAAACGACCTGGGTCCGAGAGGCGGCGAGGTGGGGGCATTTTTCGCAGGCGAGAGCGGCCTGGCGGAGTTCGGCGAGGTCGCCGGTGCGGGCGGGACGGTGTGAGGATTGAGTAGAGCGCTGGGAGCGGGGCGTGGGGAGGGGGAGGCTTTGAAGACGCTCCAAGGCTCCCTGGGTGGCGGTCGGATAGGGGCCGAATCCGTCCCGAATTCTCTGCAAAATCGGCATCGAGTCGGCCACGGCTTGTTGAAACGGATCGCTCACGGGGGGAGCATCGCAGGAGATTGGCTTCGGGCTCAAGGATTCTTCCCCGGGGAATTTAATGCCGGTCTGGATCTGCGAACAGGTCAGGCGGGATGGAGTCACGATAAGCCTGTAGGCGTTTTTTGGTCATACGGACATAGTCGGGATTGGCTTCGATCCCGAGCCAGCGGCGATTCAGTTTCTCGCAGGACACGGCGGTGGTGCCGCTGCCCATGAAGGGATCAAGGACCAGGTCTCCGGGACGGCTGCTGGAGGCGATAAGGTTCTCAATAAGGGTGAGGGGCTTTTGCGAGGGATGGCCGACCTTTTCTTTTGAAGTCCCTTTGAGAGAGGGAATGCGGAGGATGTTGGTGGCGTATTTGCCCTTCCGGAGATGAGTTTCCCGGGCGGCCTTATCTTTGTAGCGGGGGTCGCGCAGGTAGGTTTGAATCGTGGCCTCGTCGTAGGGGAGGCGGACGGCGTCCTTGTTGAAGTGGGGTGGGGTGTCCGCGGTGGGTCGGAGGACGAGGATCATCTCGTATTGGGGCGTGAAGGAATCTGAACGTTCGTTGTAGCCCACCGCACGGTCCCAGATGATCATGTCGTGAAATTGCATAAATTTTGTCAGCCGGGAACAGGTGTGTAGCCAGACGTGCTCGCGTTTGCCAAGTTGGCCAAAGATGTAAAGCAGACCGTCGGGTGCGAGGATTCGCCGGCAGGCCGAAACCCATTGTTCGGTCCACTCCAGATAGGCCTCGGCATTCGGCCAGGAGGTATCCCAATCCTGGTCTTCCAATACTTGAAAATATGGAGGATCGGCCAGGATGAGTTGGACGGGTTCGTCGTCGTAGGCTGCGAGGGTCTCCAGGACGTCGCCATGAAGGAGGCTGCCATTTTCGGTGACGAAGGAGAGTGATTTCGGATTTGCCATGGCGTCAGACGCCCACTACGGCGACATCCACCGTTCGTTCATGGGAGGCCCGGCGGTGTTCGAAGACAAAAATTCCCTGCCAGGTGCCGAGCGTCATCCGGCCCTTGGCGATGGGGATCACCTCGCTGGTGCGGGTGAGGGCCATCCGGAGATGGCTGGTGGTATCGTCGGAACCTTCCAGGGTATGAACGTAGTCGCCGTCTTCGGGAACCAGGTCTTCGAAATAGGCATGCAGGTCGGTGCGGGCGCTGGGGTCGGCATTTTCGTAAATAACCAGGCTGGCGCTGGTGTGGCGCATGAAGACGGTGACTGTGCCGGTGTGGACTCCGCTCTTAGTGACGTGGCGGGCCACTTCGTCCGTGATCTCGTAAGTCCCTTTGCCGCGAGTGGTGACGGTGAGGGTTTCGTGTCGCGCCGTCATGGAGCCTTGACGACGACCAAAATCCAACCGGCGAGGAAAAGCAATCCTCCGATCGGGGTGATTGCTCCGAGCCAGCGCATGTTGGTGATGGCAAGAATGTAGAGCGAACCGGAGAAAACCAAAATCCCTGCGGTCCAGATCCAGACAATCATGGGAGCCCGGCCGGCGGCCCAGAGGGAGGCGACGGCGTGAACGAGATGGTAAAGGACTGCGGTTTGCCAGATGGCGGCGGTGTCGTTGGCTGCGAGAATATTTTTCAGTCCATGGGCCCCGAAGGCTCCGAGGGCGACTCCAAGGAGTCCCATGACTCCGGCGACTTGAGTGGCGAGTTGCATGACTGGGATTTAGTCACGAATTTCATGAATGAACACGGATATTTCGCGCCGGTTCAGGATTTTTTCTTCAGAGCGGAGACGGCGGCGCTCAAGGTATTTTCTGGTAGGTTGGGGCCGATGAAGAGGATGAGGGGCGTGGTGATGCGGGCCGATTCGCCGAGGGGAAAAAACTGGGGAGTGTCCGAGCGATCGACCTTTTGAAAAACAAAGAGTTCCTCCGGGGTCTCGTCGAAGCGGACCAGACCTTTGGTGCGAATGACCTCTTCCGGCAGGTTGCGCAAAAGATCGTCCAGAGCGGCTCGGGAGGTTTTGTTCGGTAGCGAGAGCTCCAAGGAGGCAAAGTGGTGGTCGCTGGCGGCTTTGTGATGGTGGTGGTGCGGATCGGGCCCGGTAAAGTTTCTCGCGCCTTCGCTGGCGAGATCCTGGGTGAGGGACGCGAGCTCTTGGGCGAAGGAAGAAATCGTCACGCGTCGTCCGGCGATGTGGAGTTTATCGAGGGAACGTTCGACATCTTCGAGGCGGGCGGCGGGCACCGTATCCGAACGGGATAGAAATAGATGCGATCCGGTGCGGGCCTGCTCGCGTTCGAGCCGATTGTGCCAAAAGCGTTTTTGCCATCGCTGGGAGTCAATGATCGAGAGCTGGACGGGCAGGGAAAATTCGCGCAGGTCAGGCTCCAGGGCCAGCATTTCGATCAGGTTCTCGCTGTCCGTCGTGCCATTGGTTTCCACGAGCACGAGGTGACCCGGTCCGTGGGGAAATTTGGTCAGGGCGGCGAGCAGTTCGTCGCGGGAGCCGCAGCAGACGCAATCGCCGCTGATGGCGGAAATTTCCTGGGCGAG
Organism: uncultured Spartobacteria bacterium; assembly: GCA_937890535.1. Taxonomy (GTDB): domain Bacteria; phylum Verrucomicrobiota; class Verrucomicrobiia; order Chthoniobacterales; family Terrimicrobiaceae; genus CAMASH01. Next base: position 21,143 of record CALBXK010000221.1, on the reverse strand, counting down.
TCCGCGCAGTTGTTCGGCATCGACGCCGGCATTTTGGTAATCGTTGATGAGCACATGGGGCTTCACCCCATTCTGCTGCAGAGCGGGAAGGACGGCTTTCAGGAATGTCGTTTTGCCGGCGCCAAGGAAGCCAACAAGAAGGATAAGAGGGGTCATCGGAAGTGGGATTTCGGAAGTGGGATTGCGGACAGGTAAAAGCGGAAAGCGAAAAGGTAAAAGCGAAAAGCGGAATACCAAGGGTGAAAGCGCATCTTGAAAGTGGGCAACAAAATGTATCGCCGGGAGGCAAAGCGGCTGCAACGGATCCGCAGGAACGGCCAGGCTTTCAAACCTGAAGACGCGCTTGAACGATCGACTATTCTGAAGCCCACTTTTTTGTGCGTTTGACTGCTTTTCGCCAGAGTTTAAGTTTGGCGAGGCGTTCTTTGGCGGGGAGGTTGGGTCGGAAGAGACGATCCACGGCGCGGATGTCGGTCAATTCCTCCTGATTTTTCCAAAGGCCAACTCCGAGGCCGGCCATCATGGCGGCTCCGAGGGCGGTGGTTTCGAGGTTGGTGGGACGTTCGACCTTGGTGTGGAGGAGGTCTGCCTGCATTTGCATGAGGAGATTGCTGGCACTGGCTCCTCCGTCCACACGGAGGGTGGTGACGCGGTGGCCGGAATCCTTTTCCATGGCGTCGAGGAGATCGGTGACCTGAAAAGCGATGCTTTCCAGGGTGGCGTGGGCGATGTGGGCTGCGGTGGTGCCCCGGGAAATTCCAAAGATGGCACCGCGGGCGGTTGGGTCCCAATGAGGAGCCCCGAGTCCGGTGAAGGCGGGGACGATGACGAGTCCGTCAGAGTCGGTCACTTGGGAGGCGAGGGCGTTGATATCCGCCGCGGTCTCGATGATCTTGAGGTTGTCGCGCAGCCATTGCACCGCGGCGCCGCCGGTGAAGACACTGCCTTCCAGAGCGTATTGGAGGGGTTCGTCGCCGATCTTCCAAGCCACGGTGGAGAGGAGGCGATTGCTGCTGGGCATCGGGTCCGAGCCAGTGAATGAGAGCATGAAGCAGCCGGTGCCATAAGTGCATTTGACGAGTCCGGGACTGGTGCAAAGCTGGCCAAAGAGGGCCGCCTGTTGGTCGCCGACGGCACTGCAAATGGGGAGGGACTTGCCCAGGAGCGCTGGGTCGGTGTCGCCAAAGTGACCGCTGGTGGGGAGAATGCGGGGAAGGATGGCGGCGGGAATGTCGAAGAGGGCCATGAGTTCGGAATCCCACTCCCCGCGGTGCAGATTCATGAGCATGGTCCGGCTGGCATTGGTCACATCGGTGACGTGGTGGCGGCCAGCGGTGAGCTTGAAGATAAGCCAGGAATCAATCGTGCCGGCGGCGAGCTCGCCGGCTTCGGCGCGAGCGCGAGCCTGGGGCACTTGGCGAAGTAGCCAGTGGAGTTTGCTTGCAGAAAAATAGGGGTCGAGGAGGATTCCGGCCTTTTGCTGGATCAACGGTTCCTTGCCTCCCTCGCGCAGGTTGGACATGAATTCACTCGTCCGCCGGTCCTGCCAAACGATGGCTGGGGCGACAGGTTCACCGGTTTTTCGATCCCAAAGAACGATGGTTTCACGTTGATTGGTGATCCCAAGGGCGGCGAGGTTAATGGTCCCGGCGGCCTCTGCTTTGGCGATGGCTTGGCGGGAGGTTTCCAGCACGCTCTGCCAGATCTCGGTGGCATCGTGTTCGACCCAGCCGGGTTGGGGGAAACTCTGATGGAATTCCTTTTGGGCGCTGAACAGGGGATGGCAGTGTTCGTCGTAAATGATGGCTCGGGAACTGGTGGTTCCTTGGTCGATGGCGAGTAGGTGCTTCATGAGGTGGGAGGGTGGAGGTTTTTCAGTGCCCAACCCGTGGTGATAACAATCCACCCAGACCCTTGGCCCTTCGATTTATTGAGCAGAACATTGGCGACGACTCCGTCGCCTAATATCACCAGCAACATGGTGCCGAGAAATTCACCAGTCAGGGGGGACACGAGTGACAGCGTAGAATGGTGCCCGGGACCTGTCGATTCAGAAAAATCTGGTCATCGATCATCCGCCAGTGAATAGCTAACGGGATGCAAAAAAATGCTCTGATGGTTCAAGGGGGATGGCAGGGGCACGAGCCCGCGCAATCTGTGGAACGCTTTGCCCCCTTCCTGCGCGAACAGGGCTTTGACGTGACGATTTCCGACACACTGGATTCTTATTTGGACAAGGATTTGATGGATTCGCTTTCGCTCATCGTTCCGGTCTGGACGATGGGAGAGATCACTGACGCCCAATTCGAGGGCTTGCGCGATGCAGTCGCGGCCGGGGTGGGGTTGGCCGGTTGGCATGGCGGGATGTGCGACGCCTTTCGTGCGAATACCAATTACCAATTTCTCACGGGCGGACAATGGGTGGCTCATCCTGGAGACATCTTCCGTTACCGGGTCGACATCACCGGCATGGAAGATCCCATTACCGAGGGGTTGGAGAGTTTTGAGGTCGAGAGCGAGCAATATTACATGCACGTGGACCCCTCGAACCGGGTTCTGGCGACGACGACATTTGACGGAACCGTTAATTCTTGGATCGCCGGAACCGTCATGCCGGTGGTGTGGACGCGGACTTGGGACCAGGGTCGGGTGTTTTTCTCCTCGCTTGGACATGTCGCTTCGGATTTTGATGTCCCCGAAACCCGGATTCTGGTCGAACGCGGTTTGCTCTGGGCCAGTCGCTGATACAAAAAAATTATGAAGACACCGTCTGTTGGAATCATTGGTTGCGGCAATATCAGCAATATTTATGCGGAGGCCGGAAAGGCGTTTGAAAATCTTTCGATCGTGGCTTGCGCTGATCTTGATGTTCCGCGGGCCGAGGCCTTGGCTGCGGAATATGGGATAACGAAAGCGCTTTCGGTGGATGCTCTTCTGGACGATCCGGAGATCAGTCTGGTCATCAACCTGACGGTTCCCGCCGTTCATGCTGAGGTGGCGCAGCAGATTTTGGCAAAGGGGAAGCATGTTTATAATGAGAAGCCGCTGGCCCTTCGTCGGCGGGATGCGAGGGAGATGATGGCCCTGGCGCGGAAGAGTGATTTGCGCATCGGTTGCGCTCCGGACACGTTTTTGGGCGGGGGCTTGCAGACCTGCCGCAAGCTCATTGACGAGGGGGCCATCGGCACCCCAATTGGCGGCGTGGGATTCATGCTCAGCCGCGGCGTTGAAGGATGGCATCCCAATCCGGAATTTTTCTACAAAAAAGGTGGCGGGCCGCTCTTTGACATGGGGCCATATTATTTGACAGCATTGACGACCCTATTGGGGCCGGTGGAGCGGGTGACAGGCTCGGCCCGGACGAGTTTCCCGCGACGGGAGATCACCAGCCAGCCCTTGGCGGGCCAAATCATCGAGGTCGAAGTGCCCACCCATGTCTCGGGTCTTTTGGATTTCTGTTCAGGGCCGTCCGTGACTTTAATTACGAGTTTTGATGTTGCGGCCCATCGCTTGCCGAACTTTGAGATATACGGTTCGGAGGGTACCCTGATTCTTCCGGATCCCAACAGCTTTGGGGGACCGGTTCTCCTTCAGCAGCGGGGGGAAAGCCAATGGCGGGAGATGCCGCTGGAGTTTGGCTACGTGGAAAATAGTCGCGGCCTTGGGGTCAGCGACATGATCGCAGCCATCGGCACCGGGCGCGAACATCGGGCCAATGACCAACTCGCCTACCATGTGCTCGACGTGATGCATGCGATCCAGGATGCCTCCAAGGCCAGCCGGCACATCAAGATTGGCAGCTCGATGGCGCGACCCGCCCCTCTGCCCCTTGGTCTTCAGCCGGGCCGGGTCGAGTTGTAGCCTTGGAGCGGCTCGTGGAGATCAGCCCAATCAGCCTAGGCGTTTGGTGGAGTCGGCTTTGATTTCCTGCCAGAGCTGATCGAGGGAGGCGGCGACGCGGGGTTTGGCTGCGGCAAGTTCGGTGAGGGAAAATGAGGCGTTCGCTGCCGGAATCTCGGAGGCGAAGAGGTAGTATTTGATCTTTGGCTCGGTGCCGGAGGGACGAACCGCCACTCGGCGTTTGTCCGTGAGAGTGATCATGAGCATGGCCTCGGAGGGGATGCGGACCCCCTCGGAATCAAAGATCTCATCCGTGGCAAAATTCCGGAGATGGTCGACCGGGGTGCCGTCGAGCGATTCCGGGGGATGGGATGCGTACGATTTGACCAAGGATTTGATTTGGGCGGCGCCCTCAGCTCCGTCCATGGTGAGGGATTCTCCGCGCTCCAGGTAATAACCGAACTCGCAGTAGATTTCATCCATGAGGCTGATCAGGGTGAGTTGGCGGGATTTCGCGTAGGCAGCGACTTCCGAGATCATGACGGCGGCGCTATTGCCATCTTTATCACGGACGAAGTCCGATCCGCTGTAGCCGTAACTTTCTTCGCCGCCGAAGACGTAAAGCGAGGAATGTTCCAGGCGGAGGCGGCGGGTTTCCTCTTCGGACAGCTGGCGGTAGTTTTTCCGCAACTCCTCCGGGATCGCTTCTTCGTAGTGGCGGAGTTTTTCGCCGATGTATTTGAAGCCGGTGAGGGTCTCGACGCAGCGCAGGCCGAATTTTTCTGCGATGGCGGCCTGGAGGTCCGTGGTGACAAAGGTCTTAATGATGACTCCGCGGCTCCGGTTCGCCTCGGTGAGGATGCCTTTCTCAAAGTGCATCCGGGTGCGATACCAGGCCATGAGGGACCCGATCTGGTTGCCGGTGAGGAGGGACATCTTTCCGGATTCATCGCGGGCAGCGATGCCCATCCGGTCATCGTCGGGGTCTGTGGCAATGACGAGATCCGCCCCGATTTTATCGGCCAGCTTCACAGCCATGGTCAGGGCTTCGGCATTTTCGGGGTTGGGGGACTTGACGGTGGGGAAGCGTCCGTCGGGGATTTCCTGTTCCGGTACCCCCTCGCATTGGAAGCCGAGTCGGGCCAGCATCGGCTTGATGATGACGGCTCCCACACCGTGGAGCGGGGTGTACACAATTTTGAGAGAATTCTCCCGACGGATCAGTTCCGGATCAAGCGGGAGGGTTGCCAGTCGCTCCATATAGGCTTCGTCCATCTCGGAGCCCATGGCAATGACCCGGCCTTGCCCGGCATCGGGGACGGCTTCGTAGTGGTCGCCTTGCACGGCGTTTACTCTGTCGATAATGGCGCTGGCGTGTGGTTCGACGACTTGGGCCCCGTCTTCAAAGTAAACCTTGTAGCCATTGTATTGGGGCGGGTTGTGACTGGCGGTGATGTTGATGCCGGCTTGGGAGTTGGTGTGGCGGACGGCGAAGGACAACTCAGGCGTCGAGCGCGGGCCCTCGAAGAGGTAGGCATCGCAGCCATTTTCGGTCATGACCCGGGCGGCGAGCTCGGCAAATTCCCGGGAATAGAATCGGGTGTCGTGACAGATGCAGAGAGAGGGTTTTCCGCTCTTTCCGGTGGTGGCAAAATACTCCTTCACGTAGGCGACCAAACCCTGGGTGGCCCGGCTGATGTTGGTGAAGTTCATGGCGTTGGTGCCGACGCAGGGAAACTCCGGGCGTCCCAGCGGCTGCGGCTGGCCCTGTTCGACCGAGGTAACGGTGGCTCCAATCGTCTTGCCGCGCAGGCCGCCGGTGCCAAAGGCTATGGTGCGGAAAAAGCGATTGTTCAATTCGGTCCAATTCTCGCTCGCAACCAATTCTCGAATTGCAGCGTGATCGACGGGAGAAGTGGAATGAGAGAGCAGGGCTTGGATGTTTCTCGCGGAAGCTTCTAGCAGCTTTTTGGATTGAACTGCGGATTCGAGGATGGGGGTCAGGTCGCTCATTGGTGGGTGATAGATTCTCCTCAATTACCATCCCGCGGGTTTGCAGGCAAAGCGCAATTGCGCTGGGCGAGCGGATACCGGGGATCCGGTCTGGAATTTTCGACCCGGGTGGACGTGAATTATGTGCGCCTCTCCATTGACAAGCTTCACAACTTCTCTAGCGTTTTCGGTTAAATCTCATGTCATCGCAATCGCCCTCTCCGGCCACACAATTCATTTCGCACGCTCCAGGACACTGGCCGGATGTCTCTCCGGAGCAATGGAATGACTGGAAATGGCAGCTCAAAAACAGGGTGAATTCGCTCAAGCGGCTGGAGGATCTGCTCGAGGTGACTCCTGAGGAGCATGCAGGGGCTCTTCTCGCCGGTAGCAAGTTGTCGCTCTCGATCACGCCGCACTTTTTTAATCTAATCGAACCGGATGATGCCGGGGGTCCGATTCGGCGTCAGGTTGTTCCCCGTGTGGAGGAAGGGCATACCGCCCCATGGGAAATGGCCGATCCCTGCGGTGAGGACAGCCACATGCCGGTGCCGGGGCTGGTACACCGGTATCCCGACCGGGTGTTGTTTTTGGTCACCGACCGCTGCGCCTCCTATTGCCGCTATTGCACCCGCAGCCGTGTCGTCAGCGGGGCAGGGGAGCAGGAATTGCATACTAATTTCGAAGAGGCCTTCGCCTATTTGGAAAAACACACCGAAATACGGGACGTCCTATTTTCAGGAGGCGACGCCTTGTTGTTTTCCGATGACAAGCTGGAATATTTGCTCCAGCGGGTGCGGGCGATTTCTCATATCGAGTTTGTTCGCATTGGTTCCAGGGTGCCGATCTTTTTGCCGCAACGCATCACTCCGGAGTTCTGCCGGATGTTGCAAAAGTACCACCCCTTGTGGATGAGCGTTCACGTCAATCATCCCCGCGAACTCACCACCGAAGTGCGGGATGCTCTGAACCGCCTGGCTGACCATGGTGTCCCTCTCGGCAACCAAAGCGTGCTGCTGGCCGGGGTCAATGATTCCGTGGAGGTTATGCGCGAGTTGGTGCACAAGCTTCTGCTCTGCCGGGTCCGACCGTATTACCTCTATCAATGCGATTTAATTCAAGGATCGTCGCACCTTCGTGCCAGCGTAGCCAAGGGCATTGAAATTATTGAGGGACTGAGGGGTCACACCAGTGGATATGCGGTTCCTCAGTACGTCATTGATGCTCCGGGTGGGGGCGGGAAGGTGCCGGTGAATCCCGGCTACGTCCTTTTTCACGACGATGAAAAAGTCGTCGTCCGCAACTACGAAGGAAAAATTTTCGAATACCCGGAGGTGGCGATTCCCTTCACCAATCATCACAAGACGGAACTTTGTCCGGGGTGAAGTTGCCGGTCCCTAGTGGAGGGCGGCGATTTCAGTGGCGGCGTTTTTGGCCTTGAAGACCGAAGTGCCGGCGACCATGACATTGGCCCCCGCTTGACGGGAGAGTTCGGCGGTGGCCGGACCGACGCCGCCGTCCACTTCAATATGAAACTCGAGGCCCTTTTCTTCGCGCCACTCTTTTCCGGTCTGCACCTTTTCCAGCATTTCCGGCATGAACGCCTGACCTCCGAAACCTGGATTAACGGTCATGACCAAAAGAATATCGAAGTGGCCCAGGAAGGGCTCGATGGCGGAGATGGGGGTGGGCGGACTGAGTGCGAGTCCGGCCAGGCAACCGGCCTGACGGATTCCGGTGAGTGTTTTTTTGACGTCGTGGGGGGCTTCGACGTGGACGGAGATCGAGGAGGAAAATTCGCTAAAGCGGGGAAAATAGTGATCCGGCCTTTCGATCATCAGGTGGACATCCAGGGGCTGCTTGGTGTGGCGGGAGGCCGCCTCCACGAAGGCGGGACCAAAGGAAATGTTGTCCACGAAGTGACCATCCATGACATCGCAATGGATCCAGTCTGCCCCGGCGGCGGTGAGACGTTCGACTTCCGTCCCAAGGCGGGAGAAATCGCAGGCCAGAATCGAAGGGGCAATGAGGGTCTTTTGGAAATTCATCGGGACAAATTAACTCCCACGGAGTGAAACGAGCCTGCCGACCGAAGGCAATCCCAAAGCAGTGCCGTGGGGGTGTTATCCCAATCGAGAGCAAGAGTGAACTCATGCGGAGGCGCTGAGCCGCGGAGGCGAAAGTTTTTTACATCGAGGGGTTCCCGGTGTTTTCTTTCGGATTTCCATGTCCACACTGACTCCAATGTACGCCGAGTACGTCATGCCCACCTACGGTCGTTTTGATCTCGATCTTGCGCGGGGCTCGGGATGTCGGGTGTGGGATTTTGAAGGAAAGGAATATTTGGATTTCGGGGGAGGGATTGCGGTGTGCTCGCTCGGGCACGCCCATCCGGAGATCACGGAGGCGGTCAGTCGACAAGCGGCCACTCTGGTGCATGTTTCGAATTTATACCGGACCCTTCCTCAAGCCGAACTCGCCCGGAGGCTCGTCGGGATCACCGGGCCCGGGAAAGTATTTTTCTGCAATAGCGGAGCGGAAGCCAATGAAGGCTTGATCAAGCTGGCTCGGAAGTTTGGGCAGGAACAGGGACGCCATGAGATCATCACCATGAAAAATTCCTTTCACGGGCGGACGATGGCCTGCATTTCTGCTACCGGGCAGGAGAAAGTGAAGAAGGGATTTGCTCCTTTGCTGGAGGGATTTTCCCATGTGATGCATGGCAATTTGGAAGCGGTGCGGACGGCCATCGGGCCAAAAACGATCGCGGTTTTGGTCGAACCGGTGCAGGGCGAGGGTGGGATCCACATCGCGACGGCGGAGTATTTGCGCGGGTTGCGGGCGCTCTGTGACGAGCAAGGTTTGCTTTTGTTGTTCGATGAGATCCAGTGCGGATTGGGGAGGACGGGCGCATGGTGTGGATGGAAGAGCCTGGCCCCCGACGTGATGCCGGATGGTGTGAGTTGGGCGAAGGGGATTGCCAACGGATTTCCCTTGGGGGCCTTTTGGGCGACCTCGCGGAACGAGTTACAGGATGTTCTTGGGCCTGGATCTCATGGTACGACTTATGGTGGAAATCCGGTTTGCTGTGCAGCGGGATTGAAGGTGCAGGAGATCATTGAGCGGGATGGCTTGCTGGCGAATGCCACGGCGCAGGGGATGTGCCTGGTTGCGGCGATTCGGGATCTTAAGAGCTCCAAGGTCGCGGAAGTGCGGTCCCTGGGGTTGATGATCGGGATTCAATTGAAAGAGGGATTTTTGGCTCTTGAGATGGTCAAGCGCCTGATGGGCCGGGGATTGTTGTGCATCCCCGCAGGGGAGCACGTCATCCGCTTGTTGCCGCCGTTGAACATCGGAGATCGAGACCGGGACGCTGCGATGGACATCCTGAGAACGGAACTTTCCTGACCTGATTGGCTCGACAAGGGAGCGGATTTTTGTTTTGTCGTCGCGGGTGAAGCACCTGCTTTCCATCGAGTCTCTCTCCCGTTCCGAAATTGAGGAAATTATTACACTGGCGGGCGGGATGAAGTCCTCCCGCGGTCGGCACGCCACCCATCCCCTGCGCCATAAATGCTGGGCGATGATGTTTTCAAAGTCTTCCACCCGCACCCGGATTTCCTTTGAGGTGGGGATCCGCGAGCTTGGTGGGGATGTGCTTTTTCTGGCCGCAGATGACATTCAACTTGGACGGGGTGAACCGATCAAGGACACCGCTCGGGTGATGGGGCGCATGCTCCACGGAGCCGTTATTCGCACTTTTGCGCAAAGTGATGTCGAGGACTTCGCCGCCTTCAGCGGAGTGCCGACGATCAACGCCCTGACCGATGAGGAACACCCCTGCCAGATCCTGGCGGACTTGTTTACCATCCGGGAATTGGGCCGCGATCTGGACCGGATGAAATTGCTCTTCATTGGGGATGGCGATTGCAATATGGCCCGCTCCTGGATTTGGGCGGCGGCGCGTTGGGGGTTTGAACTCCGGATCGCGGCACCGCCGAAGTTTCAGCCTCCGGCCGAACTTGTGAGCCGGAGCGGCGGAAACATTCTTGTTACGGACGATTTGATGGCGGCGGCCGAGGGCGCGGACGTGCTTTACACCGACGTGTGGGTGAGTATGGGGCGCGAAGATGAGGCCGCCTTCCGTTTGGCCCAGTTGCAGGGCTATCAGATCAACGACGATCTCTTGAGGGTCGCTCCAGACGCCTTGGTGATGCATTGCCTGCCGGCCTACCGCGGGAAAGAGATTACAGCGGACGTTCTCGAAGCCCATGCCACGACGATTTTTCAACAGGCGGAGAATCGCCTCCATGCCCAGAAGGCCATCCTCTCGCGATTGACTGAATAAGTCTCCCGTGGCTCGCCCGGTCTCGGGAAGACCGCCAGAGAAGGCGTCCCGGTAAATCTTCTGATTTTTTTCAGATCATCATTGCTTCAATTAGAAGTTTCACTAATATCTCGAACCCTTTACCTCTTTTCTTTCCAATAAACCTCTTTCCAATTCCTTATCCCGTGTCCTACGATTTTTTACTCCACCAAGGTATTCCTATTTCATTGATCTGTGCCGTCGTCGGTTTGGTGGCGGCTGTTTTCTTGATCACCTCTGTGCTCCGATCCCCGTCCGGGAATGACCGGATGCGGGAAATTGCCGGGGCCATTCAAGAGGGGGCTAAGGCGTATTTGAACCGGCAGATCGCCTCGATCGCCGTGATTTCCATCATTATCTTTGCGCTTGTGGCCTACTTTCGTGATCTCCCGACCGCCCTGGGATTCCTCTTGGGAGCCGTTTGCTCTCTGGTAGCCGGGTATATCGGTATGCGTGTCGCCGTGGTTGCCAATGTCCGCACCGCCCAAGGCGCGACAATCAGCCGGAAGAAAGCGCTGCAAGCTGCCTTCAACGGTGGGGCGGTGACAGGACTTCTGGTCGTCGGTCTGGCTCTTTTGTCGGTGGGGATCTTTTGGTTGGTCATGAATAATGTTAATCCTGAAAAGGCCGTGGCCAGCTTGGTGGGTGTGGCCCTCGGGGCCTCCCTGATTTCCGTTTTTGCCCGTCTCGGTGGCGGCATCTACACCAAGGCGGCCGATGTCGGGGCCGATCTCGTCGGCAAGGTGGAATCCAATCTCGATGAGGATGATCCTCGAAATCCCGCGACCATCGCGGACAATGTCGGCGACAATGTCGGCGACTGCGCCGGGATGGCGGCGGACGTTTTTGAGACCTATGCCGTGGCGTTGATTGGTGCGGTTCTTGTCGCGTCCCTCGTGGCCGGCGGAGGTGCTGCCGTCATCTACCCGTTCATTCTCGGCGGACTCGCCATCATTGCCTCCATCTTGGGAATTATTTTTGTCAATCTGACCAACGCCAAACCGGCGAACGCCCTCATGGGTGGCGTATTGATCAGTGCGGTGGTGGCAGCGGCCGCTTTTTGGCCGGTGACCAAAATCTTGTTTCCCGACGGTTTGGAGGTCAATGATGTGCTCACTGGGACGACGGCGGTCTATACCACCGGAGGAATCTATTTCTCGGCCATGATCGGTCTGCTCATGACGGGCGCCGCAGTTCTGATCACCAACTACTACACTTCGACTGCCTATTCGCCGGTGCGGAAGATCGCTAAAGCCTGTGAGACGGGCCACGCCACGAATATTATCGCCGGCTTGGGCATGGGGTTGCATGCGACGGCGCTTCCGGTCATGTGCATCGGTGCCTCGATCTGGTTTAGCTACGAAGCGGCGGGTCTCTATGGCATCGCCGTGGCGGTGATGTCGATGCTCTCCCTTTCGGGGATCATCATCTCTCTCGATGCCTTTGGTCCGATTACCGACAATGCCGGCGGAATTGCGGTGATGAGTGGGATGCCCACCGAAATTCGGGCCATCACCGACGATCTGGATGCGGTGGGAAACACCATGAAAGCCGTGACCAAGGGCTATGCCATCGCCAGTGCGGGCCTTGCCGCTGTGGTGCTCTTCGGATCCTACTACGTCGATCTCAAGCACCACTTGGAGCAGTCGGGATTACTTTCACAAAGTCAAATCGCGGCCGACCTCGCCTTCTCGCTCAAGGATCCCCGCGTCATCATTGGACTCTTTATTGGCGGGTTGTTGCCCTGTCTATTTTCTGCCTTCAGCATGAACGCCGTCGGGCGGGCGGCCGGTGCCGTTGTGATCGAAGTCCGTCGCCAGCTTGCCTTGCATCCCGGAATCCTCAAAGGAGAAGACACTCCCGAATATGGAGCCTGCGTGGACATTGTGACCAAGGCGGCTCTCAAGGAAATGATCGTCCCAGCCTTGCTTCCCATCGTGGCCGTCGTGGCCGTGGCCGCATTGCCCGGGGGCATGGTCATTCTAGGTGGGGTGCTGGTCGGCAGTATTGTGACCGGACTCTTTATGGGGATTTCCATGACCTCAAGCGGAGGCGCCTGGGATAATGCCAAAAAATACATCGAAGAAGGAAATCATGGAGGCAAGGGCTCCGAGGCTCATATGGCGGCGGTGACTGGTGATACAGTGGGCGATCCCTACAAGGACACCAGCGGTCCCGCCATCAATCCCATGATCAAGGTGGTCAACATCTTGGCCATTCTCATCATTCCGATCTTTTTTTAACCGGCTTTTCGTCCCACCGGATTGGTGGAGGGGAACGGGGTTCGCCAGGGCATTAGATCTTTCGTTCCCTGAGGGAAATTTGCGCTCTTCTCAGCAGGAGGCACGAAAAGGCAGAGAGGAATGAGAATCCCGGAATCACTTGTGGGTCGTCACTTGGCGTCTGAACCGCTCTCCGATTCTTCTTCGTCGTCTTCATCTTCGATTTCGTGGCGCATGGCCTTGGAGATGAATGGCCGCACAAAGCCATAGACAAGGAAGGCGACAAAGAGCATCGCTGGCACCCATTGGTAATATTTTACCCCGATGGCGAGGACGAGAATGATAAGAAGAAAGTGGGGCAGTGAGCGTTGTGAGCGCCAACCGAGGCCTTTGAAGCTGGGATAGCGGACCCGGCTGAACATCATGAACGAGAGAAAGAGCATCAGCCCGGCCATGGCGTATTTCCAATTCCCAAGTTCCTTGGATCCCTCTTCCATCCAGAGCATAAAGAGCGTCAGGGAGGCGATGACGCCGGCGGCGGCCGGAATGGGGAATCCGATGAAATCGCTGGTCGATTTACCGGTACTGGCAATGGCGTAGCAATTGAAGCGAGCGAGGCGCAGCGTCCCGCAGAGGAGGTAAAAGAAGGCGATCAACCAGCCGGTGTCGGCGAAATCTCGCAAGACGATCTGATAAACGAGCAGGGCCGGGGCGATGCCGAAGGATACGACGTCAGCCAGCGAGTCGAACTCCCGCCCGAAGGGGCTTTCGTGTCCGCCGAGACGGGCCAGACGCCCATCGAGGAGATCAAAAACGCAGGCCCCGAGAATAAAGGCCAATGCTTGGTGGTACAAATCGGCGGCTGAGTGGCCTTGCTGAATCACCAGCGCCGCTTCGATGATTCGGAGGGTGGCGGCAAATCCACAAAACAGATTTCCCGCCGTCATCAGATTGGGCAGGAGATAGATCTTGGGCTCGTCGTTGTCGTTGTCGCTCATGGATCGAAGTCGAAAAGGGGGAACGAAGGAAATGAATCGGAGGCTGATTGGGGGGGATTTCGGCGCTGCGTAGGGTCCGGACCCGTGAGGGGCAATTTTTAATTCGGCCCGGGCAGACGGGCGATGGGAGTTTCTCCGCCGCGGACCCTGTCTCCGAGTTTGACCAAGATCTCAGCGTCGAGGGGAAAGTCTGCTTCGGTGCGGGATCCGAAGCGGATCATGCCGAAACGTCCGCCGCGGTTGACCGCGTCCCCGACTTGCGACCAGGCGCAGATCCGGCGGGCAATCGCTCCGGTGATTTGGCGGACAACGAGAGTCGCCTGCGATCCCTTGATCACCCAAGTGCGGCGGGCGTTGAGTTTTGCGGAATCTGGATTGCGGGCGTCGAGGTAGCGACCGGTAAAAGGCTCTGAATGAGTGATCTCGCCGGCGATGGGTGCCCGGTTCACGTGAACATCAAAGACCGAAAGAAAGATCCCCACCCGACGCACCCGACAATGGAGGAACTCGGATTCCTCAACTTCCATGACTTCCACGACCACTCCATCAGCGGGTGATACGGCGAGGCTTTCGTCGGTCGGAGGGGTGCGTTCCGGATCGCGGAAAAAATAGAGCGAAAAGAGCAAGAAGCCGGCAATAAGGAACGAGAAAATCGGAAACAGAAGGATCGTTCCCAACCAAGCGGCGGCCAGGATGCCGAGAATCCAGCGGGCTTCACCCAGTGCGCGAAATTTCATCGCGGCATCATCCTCGAAAACCGGGTGAGAGTCTATGGCGGAGTGTGGCGAGTCGAGAATCCGCCTGATCGTGCCCTCCGTCCCCACTCTCCTCCTTAGATGCGGTTTTTCCGGCGTTTGCTCCCGAAGAAAGCGAGGCGACAGTTGAAATTATCGAAAGAACGGATAGGATGAGTGAAATGACCGCTACTGCAGAGATGACCATGTCCGACCTTTTGGACGCCTACCCCGGCGCTCAGAGAGCTCTTTTTCGGAAGTACCATATCGGAGGATGTTCAAGTTGTGGATTCCGCCCCGACGAAACTCTGGAGGGTGTCTGTGCCCGCAATGAGGGCCTTGATCCCGATGAAGTTCTGATGGCGGTCCAGGCCGGGCATGAAGCGGATGAGGCAATGATGCTGGATCCCGTGGAGGTAAAGGCCCTGAGGGATGCCGGCGTTGAGGCTGTGGAGATTCTTGATATCCGCACTGCCGAAGAATACGAGGCCGTCCACCTCGCAGGCAGCCGTCGTCTGGATCAGGCTAGCATGCAGGAAACCCTCTCCCTCTCGCCCAAGGATCGGCTTTTGGTTTTGCTGGATCATGACGGAAAACGTTCTCTCGATGCGGCGGCTTATCTTGCCGGGCACGGCTTCACCAATGTCAAATGTCTCCGGGGCGGCATCGACGCATGGAGCGTTGTCATCGACTCCACCCTTCCCCGATATACCCTCGAATGAACGACGATCTCGAAAGTAAAATCCAGGCGGCGATTCACGACCCGCAGAACCTTGGTGAAATGGCGGACGCAGATGCGGTCGGCACCGTCGGCAGCGAAAATTGTGGCGACATGTTGCGGATGTGGGTGAAGTTCAAGGAGGAAAATGGACGCAAGACGATTGACCGGGCCACCTTTCAGACCTTTGGCTGTCAGACCGCCATTGCGGTGGCCAGTGTGGCGACCGAGTTGATTCGCGGCAAAACCCCCGAGGAAGCCCTGACCCTTTCTGGATCCGAATTGGCGGCGTCCCTCGGGGAACTTCCGCCCATGAAAATCCATTGTGCGCAGCTGGTGGAGGGGGCTTTGAAGAATGCCCTGAGAGGAAATTCGCCCGCCGCCTCCGGGCCGACAAATTCTCCGTCCCTGCTGGATCAAATCCATGCCCCCCGGAGCGTGAAAATCAAACTCCACGATTCCCAATCTCAATGAACGACCAACGCGAAATCAAACTGAGCCGGGACTGTGATGCGATCCAGATCCCCAGCGGCAATCCTCTGACTCTCCCAAGCGGGATGGAGGTTATCATCACTCAATCCCTGGGCGGGACCTATACGGTGGCGACCCCTGGCGGACTGGCCCGGATCGCACTGAAAGATATTGATGCTCTCGGGCTCGACCCGACCGAGGAATCGGCCCGGGCGGAGGAGAAAATCTCCGGCCCCACCGAAGAAGCGGTTTGGTCGCAATTGAAGACCGTCTTTGATCCCGAAATTCCGGTCAACGTGGTGGACCTGGGCCTGATCTACGGCTGTGTGGTGGACAAGAAAGAATCTGGAGAGAAATCGGTATTAGTAAAAATGACTCTCACCGCTCCGGGTTGCGGGATGGGGCCTGCCATCGCGGCGGACGCCCGTGACAAGATTCTCGCCATTGATGGGGTGACGGATGCCGACGTGGAACTCGTCTGGGATCCCCCCTGGAGTCAATCCATGATCACGGAAGAAGGCCGAATGAAGCTCGGCTTAGTTTGAAAAAAATGTGACGGAGGACGCCTCTCCCAGTGGCGGGAAGGTCCTTGAGGACAAATCCTTGGAAGCGAATCCAGCGACATCCATCGGATATCAGTTGAGAAGATCGCTGTAGCGGGAGTGGGCGACGGCGAGACTTTTACCGAGGATGGCTGAGCTTGTGTCGAGAGCGAGGACTTCCTCAATGAGCTTTTGGCAGGAGGGAAGATCCAGGGATTGGACGGCCTTTTTGATCCGGGGCACGACCGATGAGCTGGCGCTCAGTTCATCGACGCCCAGACCGAGGAGGAGGGGAGTGAGTTCAATGTCTGCGGCCATCTCCCCGCAGACCCCCACCCAGATTCCTTGTTCATGAGCGGCGTCCACAATGATCTTGAGCAGGCGGATGACCGCCGGATGGGTTGGTTCGTAAAGATGGGCGATTTGATCGTTCACCCGGTCCACCGCAAGGGTGTACTGGATCAGGTCATTGGTGCCGATGCTGAAAAATTTCACCTCCCTGGCAAGGTGGCTGGCGGCGAGCGCAGCGCCAGGGATCTCAATCATGATTCCGACATCGAGGTTTGGGTTGAAGTCCGCTCCTTGGGCGCGCAACTCCTCCTTGCATTCTTCCAGGAGGGCATTGGCCTGTCGCAATTCCTCCACGCTGGAAATCATGGGATACATGAGGCGCACATTGCCGATGGCAGCGGCCCGGAGGATGGCGCGGAGCTGGACTTTGAAGATCTCAGGATTCTGCAGGCAAAAGCGGATGGCGCGGCAGCCGAGAAAGGGATTTTCCTCCTCCTCCATATCAAGGCATTGCGAGTCCTTGTCGCCTCCGACGTCAAGGGTGCGAATGATGACGGAATGGGGCTGGACCCGTTCGGCGACGAGTCGGTAATTTTCGTACTGTTCCTCCTCATCGGGAGGAGTGGATCGGTTCAGATAGAGGAACTCCGTGCGGTAAAGACCCACCCCTTCAGAACCGCTGGCGATGACATCGTCCAACTCCTCGGGAAGCTCGATGTTGGCCGAGAGAATGACATGCCGGCCGTCACTGGTGGTGGAAGAGGTGTCGCGGATGAGTTCTAGCGTTTCTTCGACCTTTTCCTTCTCCTGTTCGATCCCGCCATATTCCCAGAGAGTATTCGGGGTGGGATTGAGAATGAGGAGACCGCTGTACCCATCGAGAAGAACATCATCGCCGCTGGTGAGTTTCGAGCAGATGTCGTGCAGTCCCACGATGGCGGGGATGCCCATGGAACGGGCCATGATGGCCGTGTGGGAGGTCTTGCTGCCCTGCTCGGTGGCAAATCCGAGGACGAGTTCCCGATTGATTGAGGCGGTGTCCGAGGGGGTGAGATTGTGGGAAACGATGAGGTGGGCGTTGTCCTGGGTGGCCAGGTTGCGGGGAGCTTTGCCGAGAAGATTGCGGATGACCCGACGGGCCACATCCTCAATATCCACGACGCGTTCGCGAAGATAGGGATCATCAATTTCCCCCAAAGTGCGGCAGTATTTTTCTGCGACTTGGTGGAAGATGTGTTCAACATTGTGGCGGCTTTGATCCAGGCCGCGAAGGACTTCGTCGATCAGAGTGCGATCCTCGACCACGAGGAGATGGGCATCAAAGACACTGGCGTCCTTCGATCCAATGGCATCGGCGATACGCTGTTGGATCTCGAGGAGTTCGGCGCGGGTGGCAATGAGCGCCGATTCAAAACGCGCGATTTCCTCGGGAAGTTCCTCGGAGCTGATATCTCGCAGGGGAATTTCCTCATCATCGACCCAGTGGATGACGACCTGGGCGTGAGCGATACCAGGAGCGACTCCGATTCCCTGGAAGCGCTTTTCCACCTTCTCCTCTGATTTGCTGCTACTCACCGTGCAGAGCTAACAGGAAATTCCAGAATCGTCAAAAGAGATGACGGCGAAGTTGAGTTCGGGAGTTCCCGTCGGGGTGCCGGATCCGTCGGATGGAGTGTTCGACGTTGGAGGCCGGCTTGCGGCCTATGGCGTCGTTTGTCTGAGTCCCTTTTCGGTTATTCCTCGCCGAAGCGGGTTTGGACGAGATTTTCAATTTCGGCCACGACCTTTTCGGCATCCGCTCCTTCAGCGATGATCAGGAGTTTGGATCCTTTGCCGGCGGCCAGCATCATGAGCCCCATGATGCTTTTTCCATTCACCCGCTCGCCATCCTTCTCGACCCAGACCTCCGCTCGAAAGCGGCTGGAGATTTTTACAAACATAGCGGCCGGTCGTGCATGCAGGCCGTTGCGGTTCTGGATTACGATCTCCTTGGTAAATTGGAGGACGTCGTCGGATGGTTTCTTGCGTGAAAGGAGGCCCATGGGAAAATTATCGGGTGCGTCGTTCGTTCATTTTTTTCAGTAATCTTTGATTAAACTCCAGGGCGCTATTTTTTCCCATGCTTTTTAGCTTTTGGTCAAGGGCGGCGACTTCAACGAGTCGGCTCATATCACGTCCTTTGCGAACAGGAATCGTGACGTGAGGGATCTTGATGTCGAGGATTTTGTAAGTTTCGCCGTCGAGACCGATGCGGTCAATATGTTCGAGTTCCTCCCAGTCTTTGAGAGTGACAACAAAATCAATTCGTTTTTCGCTCCGGACACTGCCAACGCCAAACATGGCGCTGATGTCGATGACGCCGAGTCCGCGGGCTTCCATGTGGAAGCGGGTGATTTCGGGTGAGGAGCCGATGAGTTCGCGGCCTTCGATGGAGAGAATCTTCGTGATGTCGTCGCTCACCAGGCTGTAGCCGCGTTCAATCAACGAAAGTACACACTCGCTTTTTCCGATGCCGCTGTCGCCGCGAATGAGTGTGCCGATGCCCTGGATGTCCACCATGCTGCCGTATTCCTGGGTTGAGGGGGCAAAGTCTTGTTCCAGGGCGATGGTGGCCGCATTCATGAACTTCATCGTGATCATGGGGGTGCGGAAAATGGGAATTTCCCGCTCCGCAGCCAATTCGAGAAGGATGGGAGAGACGGCCGCATTGCGGGCGATGACGAGGCAGGGGAGGGTGCGGGAAAAGAGGCTTCGAAGGCGTTCTTTTTGGAGATTGGGATTGAGGCTGTTCAGATAGCTCAGTTCCGCAGCGCCGAAGATTTGAATGCGCTTTCCGGCAAAATAGGTAAAAAATCCACTGAGGGCGAGCCCGGGGCGATTGATGGTGGGTTCGCGGATTTTGCGGTTCAGCCCGTGGGAAGGTCCCTCCATCCGCAGTCCCAACATCTTCGCATGGTTGGCATAAAAATGCCCCACCGTGATATGGGTGACGCGGTGGGAGGTGGGTTTCATTGCGGAATGGGTCTTCCGCCGTTGGAAAGAGGGGCCTCCGGGGGCCAGGCCGTTCCGGTGGACGCTTTGCGCTCCTTCGATTTCAATCGCCGAATCATAGGCAGAATTACATTTTGAAGTTTTCGCCGAGATAGAGCTTGCGGCTGATCGGATCGTTGAGGAGGAAGTCCTTGGTCCCCTGGCTTTCGACCCGTCCCTCAAAAATCAAGTAGGCGCGATCGACGATATTGAGGGTTTCGCGGACATTGTGGTCGGTGATGAGGATGGCGAGGCCTTGGGCGCGAAGATCCTGGACGATCTGTTGAACGTCATAGACCGCGATGGGATCAACCCCGCTGAACGGCTCATCGAGCATGAGAAGGTTGGGGTTGGTGACGAGGGAGCGGGCGATGGTCAGGCGGCGTTTCTCGCCGCCCGATAGAGTGAGGGCGGTATTTTTTGCGATATGTTCGATACCAAACTGGCTGAGCAATTCTTCACAGCGATCTTTGCGTTCCTTCTTGGTCTTGGAGGTGGTTTCCAAAATTGCCATAATATTTTCCTGCACGGTGAGCTTGCGAAAAATCGATTCCTCCTGCGGCAGGTATCCCATGCCTTCCCGGGCTCGGCGGAACATCGGCATCCCGGTGATGTCGCGATTTTCAAAATAGACCGTGCCGCCGTTGGGACGCACGAGGCCGACGATCATGTAGAAGGTGGTGGTCTTGCCGGCCCCGTTCGGACCCAAGAGGCCCACGATCTCACCGCGGCGAACGTTGATATCCACGCCATTGACGACGGCGCGCCCCCCGTAGATTTTGACAAGCTTCTCGGTGCGCAGGAGGGGATCCTCCTTTTCGTTGACCGGGCGCGAGGTGGGAGTGGGAGCTTCGGTATTCATTGAGGCGGGGATTCGCTGTTGTCCACGATGGTGGTTCTGCTGGGTCCTATTGTGCGGGATTTTCCATCGCGGTTGAGGATCATGACTGTTTCGGTATCACCAATTTGCATATTGATTCCACTCTGGATCGAGGGGGACCCTGTCATGGTGATGTCTCCAGAGTTGGGATTGTAGACCGCCTTTTCGCCGCGTCCGGTGGATTTAACCACTTCGCCTTTTGCGTCCTTATTCTCCTGGACGATGATGACCTTGCCAAATGCCTCGGTGAGGGCCATGCCCTTGCGGTCCTTGCTCAGAGTCACAACCAAACGTTCGCAGAAGAGGGTGAACTGGGGATCCTTCACCACGACACTCCCCTCAAAGGTGGCGAGATTTTCCGTATTGTCAAAGGAGGCTTCCTTCTTGGCGGTGATAACGGTTTGGGCCCCTTTGGGGCGCTCCTTGCCCCCCATGTCGCCGAACCCGAATGGATTGCTGGATGCCTTGGCGGGTGTGGAGCCGGGGTTCATGGTCGGGCTGGCATCGCCGGGGGCGGCGGACAGCCAGGGAGAACTGGAGAGCAGACAGAGTGTGGCAGTGAGGAATGGGCGGTTCATGGTTGTTGGAAGTTTTCGGAGCTGAAGATCGTCATTTTTACCTTGCCAATTATTTTTGCGAAGCGCGTTTTGGCATGAAATTCGCCGGCGTCACCCACAATTTCGAAGTCTTCCCTGCGGATGAGCACACTTTTATCTCCGCCGAGAATGCGAGTTTCCAAATTAAAAACAGCGGCAGGCATTTCAATATAGAACTTTTTTCCATCGTCGGCATAGGCGTCGATTTTGAGGTTTTCCATTTCGATATGGGATTCATCGACTTTGCGGGCGATCTCGGCATCGAACATAAACTTGAGGTTCCCGTCTTCGTCGTAGTGGGGGACCCGAAGGCCTTTGATGGGTGGGCCGATGGGAACAGGAATATCGAATTCATCCGCTTTGGGTTTTTCTTCGGCGTCGGATTTCTCCTTGTCCGTTGAGGGATTGGCCTCGGGACTTGGACTTTCCGCTTGAGGTGCTGGCGAATCCTCCGCAACGACAA
>CALBXK010000220.1 GCA_937890535.1 uncultured Spartobacteria bacterium | reverse complement strand
GGCAGGTTCCGGGAATTATTGAACGACCCGTTTCTGTCAAAACCTGCTACAAAAAAGGAAACCCACCCCTCCCTTGCTAAATTGCAAAAATTGTCCTTAACATGCAATTCTTGCAATTCTTGCAAATTTGCCTTGGGTCGCGCCGGCTGCCATTCCATACTCGTCGTCTTCGCCATGCCCACGAATTCGCCCCCTGCTGATTTGTTTTCGTTTTCGCAATACCTCTCTGCGGAAGAAAAAAGAATCGTGGCGTCCCCGGAGAAATGGCGATGGATCGCCAGTTGCTTTCCCCGGGGTCCGCGCCCGTTGAAGAGGCATCGTCATCGAAAATGGATGCTGGACCCACTGCATTGCCACACCCCCCCTCAACGGGAGCTTCTTCTCGTTCTAAGCGGAAACGTGGTGGCGGTTCTCAATGGAGAGCTTTACACCACACGTCCGGGGACGGTGCTCCTGTTCAACCACCATGAATCCCACGGTCTCGACTTGGCGCCCGGCCAGCGTGACTTCCGTCACCTCTGGCTGCACCTTCCGAACCGCAACCAAATGTCCACCAACATCTATTCCATCGATCGCGTGGGTGCCTCCGATGACCTGCCCCTCAAGATTCGGGAGGATGCCTTCGTCCATCTAATCTTCGACGCTTGGAGTGCCTGTACCGACGACCCGCAATCGCCGCTGAATCGGACATTGCTACGATCCGTCCTCACCACTGCTTTTCTCGATGTGCTGGGACGTCCCGCCCACCAGCCTTCCGTCGAGGTTGAACAGCATGTGGTGGACTACATCGAGACCTACATCGACAACCACCTGGACGAACCCCTCACCCTTTCGCGTCTGGCCAAACTCGCTGGCTACAATCCCTATTCCTTCCACCGGATCTTCAAGCGACACAACCAGCTCACTCTCCACCGTCACATCATGCAACGACGCGTGGCCAAGGCCCGCAAACTCTTGCTGGAGGGTTATAACGTCGAAAGCGTGACCGAAGCCGTGGGGTTCTCCTCCGCCGCCGTCTTCAGCCGCTTCTTCAAGTCGCAGGTAGAGCTTTCTCCTTCGTCATGGTTGAAGGAAAATCGTTTCGAGATTGAATCATGAAGCCATCCCTTGACCTCATTGATTCTTTTGCTCTGCCTCAAAGCATCGATCTGGTGGTGGGGGTCGAATCCAACCTCTACTTCGACGCCCTGCTCCCCTGCCCGATCACCGAGGAATGGGAACCTGCCATTTCTTGCGAATTGGGCAGCCATCGATCCGATCGCTGGATCCTGACACCCAAAATCTCACATCTGGGCCGCCACCCGCTCACGCTCAGCCTTCGGGATCCCCGGGATGGACAACGCCGGACATTCGCGACCTGCCTGCATATCCACGAAAAAGAAATCCGTTCCGACCTGCAGCGATGGCTCCCCATCGGCGACAGCATCACCGCCTCCGGACACTATGTCGAAGCGTTGCTTCGGCGGGCGAATCAAGAAAGAGATTCGCTCCAAAGCGTGGGCACCCGCCAGGCCGAAGGAACGTCCTCCGTCAAACACGAAGGGTATCCGGGCTGGAAGTATCTGGATTTTCTCAGAAAACGTCCGGCAGTGACTGGTCCGAACTTTCGCGAAGAAATCGATCCGCCATTTATTTTTTCCTCCCCGCCAAACGAGAAACTGGATTTCGCCGCCTACCGTGAAACCCACCTGGCCGGTCAGGACCCCGATTTCATCACAATCTTCCTCGGAGCCAATGACGTCGCCCTGCTCGATGACACCGCACTCACCGAGGAGATTCCTAAAATTGTTTCTCACGCCGAAGCTCTGATCAACGCGATCCTGGAGGGCACCACCCAATCTCGGGTTGGCCTTATGCCTCCTCTCCCCCCCTCGGCGAGTCAGGATGCTTTCGGAATCAACTACGGATGTCTGATTCCGCGTTGGCGTTACCGAAAAAACCAACACGCTTTGTTGCGAGCCCTTCAGGATCGCTTCGGAGATTTCAGCGCTCGTCTTTCGATCATCCCGGCCTTCCTGCAGATTGATCCCGTCACCGGATATCCCGCCCGGGATGAGCCCACCAATACCCACGCGGGAGACAACCATCCGGTGGCCTGCAATTCCGTCCATCCGTCTCCCTCCGGGCATCGGCAGATTGCCGATGCGATTTTTGCCTGGATGATCGGACAGCGGATCCGTACGTCCAATTCTTCAGATTCTTGACCGGAACCTTTGGCCGCCGATGCTCTGAATGGAATCCCCGCTTTTTTACGGCCTCGTGGCCTTCATCTTTTTGCTTAGCGGATTAAAGCAAGGGCTGACCGGCTTCGGGCTGGGGATTGTGTCCATGTCGCTCCTTCCGCTTATTATGTCGGTTCCGGACGCCATGGCCACAGTCACGCTGATTGGTGCCCTCAGCATTCTTGGCAGTCTGGGCGCGTATTGGAAGGATGTGTCGTGGCGAGAAGCGCTCCCCCTTGTCATCAGCATGGTCGTGGGGATTCCTTTCGGCATCTTTATGCTCAGCGCTATTTCGCCTGAGGCCATCACCCGGATCCTGGGAGCGGTCCTGCTGCTCACGTGCGCCACCCAGGTCTTTCTTCCCAAACATCAGAAGCTTTACTTGCCAAAATTTTTGGGTCCTCCGATGGGTTTTCTGGGCGGCATGCTTGCCGGGGCTCTCAACATGGGAGGACCTCCGGTTTTGATCTTTCTGCAGAGCCGACCCCTCTCCGCAAAAGTTCTCGTTGCCACTCTCCAGCTCATTTTTGCCGTGTCGGGGCTCTCGCGTTCCGGCCTGATTGTGGCCTGGGGTCTAGTCACCCCCAACATCCTGCTCCTCGTTGCCATTGGCATCCTTCCCGCCTGGATCGGCATCATGGTCAGCGCCCGATTCCAAAAATCAATTTCCCAGGAGGCTCTCCGCCGTATCGTCCTGATTGCTCTCATTCTCCTGGGGCTGAAATATCTAATTTTTTAGAGAGGGTTCGAGTGCGACATTCCGCACCTCATCCCGGCGACGATTTGAACAACCCTGATGGGATGTGGATTTTATTCATGATTTCGCCCGACGACTGTGTTAGTGCTCGAGGGTCAACTTCCCCAGAACGCATGTTTTCAACATCGTCAGCATCCATTGACCTCGTCGGCGGACATTGTCTTGATTCCACATTCAAGGGGGCTAGGTTTTGTATTGTCCGATTCACCCCTCTCCGCGACAACGAATCATGGCCAAGAGCAAGCGACTCCGAATCGAAGATATTGACCCAAACTTTGGAGGAAAATCCGCCAAGGCGTCCTTAAAATGGATCGACGCCTTTGACCGCCGCCTGGCTCTGCGCGGATTTGCTTGGGTGGCGGAAAATCGGAAAAAGAAAAACTTCCGACGACTTCCTGATCGAAAAGCGAAGCAATTTTCTGAAGGGGTGCAGCTTCTCTCCCATCACCCAACCGGAGGCTTTCTCTCCTTTTTTACTGACTCTGCCGACGTCTCCGTACGAATGACTGTCTCGGACGCGGCCCCAATGAACCACATGCCCGCGACCGGAATGGCTGGAGCCGAACTCTTCTTCCGGGACGGTCCGACCTGGATCCCGGCCGGCACCGTCATCCCCCACCAAACGGACACCACCTTCACCAGCCTCCTGCTGGAAAACGGACCGAAAATCCGGCGGGAATATCGACTGTATCTTCCCCTCTACAAGAAACTTGAATCCCTCGCGATTGGACTCTCGCCCAAAGCTCTTGTCCGTCCGGCCCCGTCAGCGGCCAAACCGATATTCTTTTATGGAACTTCCATCACCCAGGGCGGATGCGCCAACACCCCAGGCAGCGATTTTGTATCCACCGTCGGTCGCCTCCTCGACACGGAGGTCATCAATTTTGGGTTCTCGGGAAACGGCAAGGGCGAGCCGGAAATAGCCCGTCTTATCCGCGAGATCGACGCCGAAATGTTTATTCTCGATTTTCAGGCCAATGCCGACGGTGATACGTTGGCTGCGGTTTTACCGGAGTTTATTCGCCTCCTCCGCGAGAAGCATCCAAGCACCCCGTGCGTCCTCATGACCAATCCCGGCTACGACAGCCGGCTCACCAGTGCCGCCGCCCGCGATCTCATCGATCACAAACGCGATATCAGCATGCAGGTTTACCTGGAGAAAAAGGCGGCCGGAGATCCCAATATCCACTTCATTGACGGCTACGGCCTGCTCCCGGGTGGGCTGAGCGGGGCTTATGTGGATGGGGTGCATCCCACCAGTCACGGTTTTGCCCTCATGGCCGAACGGCTCGCTCCCCAACTTCGCACCATTCGGCTGCAAGAACAGTTCGGCTCTCACTGTTAGAGAAAATTTACCCGTCCAGCACGACGTCTCCGACGAATCGATCGGAGGCGGAAAATCTCACTGGACCGCGCACTTCCAGCCGCCGGCAATGCAGGAGCGAGGGCACCCCACCCGCCAAGGCGGCATCGAGTTGATCCACGAGCTTAAAATGGGCGGGATCGAGAAGGATTTCTGGCGGGACGCCCAAGCGCTCAGGTGCGAGGACCGCCCTCCCATCCCTGGTGATCAGGTAGGCATCGGAACGCAAAGCCAGCAAGTCCGCGGTGGTTTTTACCGGCGCAAACCGGGTGCGTGGGACCACCACCGCGCCCGCGCCGTCAAAACACTCGATGGCCGCGCCCATGGCGGTTTCCAATTGGATGACTTTCGGGGATTTCTTGTCCCGCGGATCAATGGTTTTCAGATTGCGAATCACCGGCAATGGCAGGAGACCACCATGACGTTCCAGCGATTCAGCGAGATGATCCAGGCGCAGCCAAATGTTATTGGTGTTGAAATAGCGATGACGGTTGATGTCTTGAAAAGCACTCAGGTCCGTCTCCGGGCATTGGGCGGATTCCCGCAAAACCAACCGTCCGTCCGAGTCACGAATCGCAAGATGCCCGCCCTTCCGATCGGCGGCGGTTCGGGCGGTGACCTCCATGAGAAACGGTTTTCCCGAGGCGGCAAACCATCGCAGAAGGACGGGATCCAGAGTGGCGCCCAGGTTGTCGGCATTGCTGACAAAGAGGTAGAGGATCCCCTCCCCGATCAGGCGTTGCAACATTCCCGAGCCCAGCAAAGCCGCATAAATGTCGCCATGGCCGGGCGGACACCACTCCAAAGTGGGGTCCTGAGGCCAGACGGCCGGCTTCCGAGTGTCTTCCAAAATCTTGGGCACCTTGTTTTGTAACATTTCAAGTGCGGCCGGATCGCCCAATTCGGGATGGTGCCTCAAATGAGCGCGGGTATCGGCGCTGGTACTGAAACTATTTAGAAGCAAAAACCGCAGATCCGATGTCTGGCGGGCGGCAAGCACCTGACGGACAATAAGGTCGAGGAACGTCTCATCGCCGCGGACCGGAAGCAACGATTTCGCCTTCTCCAGTCCCATTCCGGTGCCAAGCCCTCCATTGAGTTTAAGCATCACCGAACGGGCCAGAAGCCCTGAATCATCCGAGCCGTCGTCCTCACTCTCAAATTCCTCCAAGCGGGGAAGATCCAGCACCGGACGAAGAGTCGCCTCAGGCATCCATCCGCTCTCACCGGAGGTCAGACCGGCAAATGCACGCTCAAAGGCCCGGATCGCCGCCGGATTGACTTCGGCCCCTTCCATTTTTTCCCGAAAGGGCGTGAAAGAATCATTCATCCAGAAAACTGAATTCCCAGTTCCCGCAATTGGCGGGGCTCGGCCGGCGACGGCGAGTTCATCATTAGATCCTCGCCCCGGTTGTTCTTCGGAAACGCC
>CALBXK010000219.1 GCA_937890535.1 uncultured Spartobacteria bacterium | reverse complement strand
AAATGCCGACCGAGGCGGCCGCGCTCTCCGCCGCGGGCTCCCCCGAGCACTTCAAGCCGTACCGGGGAACTCCACTGCGCTTGATAGGCATCAAGAAGGCATTCCAGAGCGAGCTTCACATCGAGACGCCCCTCGCGGCGAAGCCCCTCGATCCAAACTGATGAATCAACCAGAATCATGAGAACTTCCCGCAGTTAACGGTCTCGGAGCGGCGGTAGGGGGTTCGCCAGATCCACCGGCTCGGGGTCGGGATAATCAAATGCGCCCTCCCGAATTAAGCGCCCAAACTCCCGGGCCCGCGCCCTCCTCACGAACTCGTTCACGGCTTTTGCCAAGGCGGGACTCTTGCTTTTCTCCCCAGTCAAAACCATCACTTCAGCCAAAATCGCGTCGTCAACTTCCACACTGATTCTCATATCATATATTTTAGCATCCAAACGCTGCATTACAATTCATATTTTGACGCAAATAAATTCACTTTCTGCAATTTTCAATCGGACCAATCTCGGCTTCGGCCTTCCAGGCCGCCCTGCGACAGAGAGCTATTGCCGGGACGCAACTCCGAAAACTGCAAAACGCGCAGAGAAACCAAAAATGGGAGGGCGAAGCTCCCGCTGAGCCGACTTTTTTTATGACGTCAAATGTCACGGCTCGGACGGAGCCTCGCCCTCCCGCTCAGGATCTCAGCTTGCAACTTTTGGAGATCTGCCCTGTTGCCGAACCACAGTGTGTCGCGGAATGTTTCCTCACCAGGAATAATGCACGGTGTAGGTGATCTTTCGCACCTCGTCGGGTTTTAGCTCCACCCGGAACTCGATCTCGTCGGAGTTGAGCTTGAGGAAAGGTATGTCCTTCTGCGTGATTTCCCAATTGTTCCAACGATAGAGATGTTCCACCACCCGGATAGTGACCGCTTCTTTTTTGCGATTGCGAAGTTCGATCTCAAAGGACTCGTCCGCCCAGTGATTGGAATTATCCACTATAAAATTCGTCCGTTTGCGTTCGCCCACCAAATCGAAGGCATCGCCGGTAGTGACTTTGACCAATTCATTGGCTGGAGTGTGGTCGATCTCATTTTCGCCGGTGAATTCCAACTGGGTGCCATTGCTGCGGTAGAAGCGCAGGCGTCCTTTGGGCAGGGGAATGCCGAGACCGTTTTCCTTGGTGTTCATAAATTCCCGCATCACCGCGACCTTGGTGTTACTCTCGGAACCAAATTCCTCGTTCGTCCGGCGGTTGGCAATGTCATAGCCTCGCCAGCGATTCCAATCGATCAGGGCCCCGTCATAGACATAGATCAATTCGGATTTCACCCCCGAGGCCCGGACAAACTCGACTTGCTTGGTTTCCCGATCGTGCAGGGTGGTGGCGCGTTCGAGGGTGTAGAGGTGGTATTCGTCGAAGGCTTTTTCGGTCACGGCGGGAGCACTCTCGCTCTTGGCCATGGCGAAGCGGGACCTGAGGGCCATGCCCTCGTCCCGCATTCCGGGCGGTGCCAACTTACTCACATCCCCGGCCATGAGTTTGATTTTGGCGTCCTTGAAATCCCGACCCGTCTGATTGTCCATCGTGACCCATCCGACGATGTCGAGCAGATCACCTTTTTCCGGAGCCACCAAGTTGTAGCTGGCCTCCCAGGACATGCCGCCGGTGATATAGCCAAGTTCGGCGGTAGTTTTCCCGCCCTTGGGGGAGAGGATTTTCCAGGAGAGGCGCGGCTTGAGAATGGTGTCATCTCCCAGAGACGGAAAAACGGGTTGACCCGGGAGGGAGAACTGGATTTTCCCATCAACCTCAATGATCGGCTGCCCGGCCCCGGACGCATTAGCCATGGCCATCTGGTTCATGGCGTAGTTTTGCCCATAGCGTCTCATGGCGAAGCCGTTGTGTGGAACGTAGCCGGAACGGATGATTTTCCCCCGGACGGTGCGATCGGGTTTGTTGACCTCGCGAACGAAAAAATCGATTTCCCTCCCTTCAAAGAGGGACAAAAGCAACTGCTGGGTGACGGGATCGTTGCGATAATTTTGCTCGAGGATCTGCAACGGAGCGCCGGAGGGGTCACGCAGGATCACCGAGTCGGGCTCAACGTGCATCGTCGCACCGTCAAATTGGACGTCATTTTCCCCCGCCTTGAGATCGAGGGGGATCTGGTCGCGAACGACGGCAAAGTTTTGGTTGTAAATGGTGAGCCCCGGCGCTGCGAGGAGGGTAGCGGGCAGGAGCCCAAGGAGGAGGGAAACCAGAATACGCATGAGAGAAGTCATTACCGGGATAACGGTCAAAGCCGAGATTTATTAGGGAAAATATTCTAAATTAGCCTCACTCAAAGGGAATCAAGCCGCAGAAACCCGACGTGGGAGCCACTTCCGTTTTCAGCCTTTCAGCCTTTCAGCCTTTCAGCTTTCAGGTCTCAGGTCTCAGCTTTCCGCTTTCCGCTTTTCCTCAATATGTCGGGGCCTTGACCGTGCCGGCCTCGAGGTCGTCGCGGCGTCGCTGGACAATGTGATCCGCCACCTCATCCACCATTTCCTCGATCAGAAGACGCAGGTGGCTGCCTTGGCGAAAATCCGATGGAGCGATGTTTTTCACCCGATCGGCGTGAGTGCTGAGTTGGTAGCATTTCTTAAAGCTGGCCCGGGTGGGGTCCTCGGAGTTGTACACTGCGATGGCTTTTCCCCCGTTGCGCCGCATAACGGTGAAACACGGCACGTCGGTGGGCCCGTCGCCAATATAGATCATGTTGGTGAATGGAATCGGCCGCAACTCGGGGGCCATATGGTCGTTCACATCTTCATTCATGTCGAGCATCCCCTTGTTGATCCGAAAGAGAAACTGGGTCTTTTGGGTATGGCTGATGACCCGGCGGGGAAAAGTGATCCTCCCCTGCGAATCCTCGGCAAATTCGCATCCAAAAATGGCCCGGACGTAGGGTGCCAGCTTGCTGCCCTCCAGGAGCACTTTCAGACCCGATGAGACAATATAATGCTCCACCTTGATGCCGTAGGTCTCGTGTTCGGGCCGAAGCAGACCAGATTTATATTCCTCAAACATCTCGGGCAGTCCCTTGTAGAAGGTGAGTTTTTCTCCGAGCTTTTTCAATTCGGTGTTGGTCGGTCGATCCATGTCGAGGTAGTCGAGCATCACTTTCATATAGGCGAGTTCGTTGTCATAGCCCTGGTCTTTGACCAGTTCGCCGCAGCGGGCCCAAAACTGCTTGGAATCGATTCCGTAAACGGGGAACAAAGCCTCTTCCTGCATGTAGGTGGGAGAGAGGGTTTGATCGTAGTCGTAAATGAGGGCGATGGTATTTTGCGGAACAGACATGGCGGAATGGAGTGGGCGGGTCGGACAAAGGTCATACTGAACGGCGCAGGACAAACTGGCAAACCGGAAAACTCACCGCAGGGACGTGGTTACGAAAGAGGCTTTCAGGAAGAGCCTCATGCAACACCAGCGCGATCGCGCATCCTGGGAAGGGCAACAAAATGTGGTGCCTGGAGAGGCAACCGAAGCGTCAGCGAAGCAAGGACGCAAAGGAAGAGACGGAGGAATTAGGAGTTCCGCCCAAGACGCGTTGCTCATGGAGAGTTGCCGAAGCTGATTTCCCGCCGCCAGCCCGACCCATCTCATCCTTCGCGCCCTTTGGGTGGTACATTTCTCCTATCTTTCGTGATTCCACTCAGACCGCAGGGGAACCGGCAACCTCGCGAGACGATGAATCCCCTGGATCTCTCAAGAAGGAAATTCCTTCGCCAACCAACGGTAGGGAAAACGGTCCCCTGGACAATCGGTCGGCTTGGGGTTGATCTTCTTATGCGGAAGAACGATGGAGCGCTTGCCCTTGATTTTTCCAACCCGGGAGCGTAGGTATTCGGTCAATTCCTTCAGGGCAGCCTGTTGATTCTTGGTGACGGCATCGCGGTTCAGGTCTCCAACCAGACAAATCCCCAGGGCAATATCGTTGAGATAGTCGCTGGCCACATGACCCCCATTGAGCTGTTTGGTCCAACGGGGTCCAATCTCAATCTCGCCATCCCCGGACGAAGTGCCATTTCCAATCACAAAATGGTAGGCCAGACCATTCTGCATCTTTCGAACCCGACGGTGATAGTTATCAAAGGCGCGGGCATTGCCCTGGCGGGTGCCGCTGTTGTGGATGATGGTGTATTTCCATCGGCCTTTTCGGACCCGGACCTTGTCGATGGCGCGACGGATGGAGGGCGTCAGGTATCGCCACCTCCGAAACCAACCGCCGGAGGACTTGGGTGCGGAAACCTCTCCCTCGCTTTCCACCAGTCCGGATTTTTCAATCCGAATCGGCGCATTGATCGCCGGCTTGCTTTTCTTCGAAGACGCTTTCTTCTTTACCAGAGTCGGGGCGGGCTTCTTCGTGGGGCGCACCGGTTTTTTGCGATCGGATTCCAATTCAATGACGTCGGGCGTGACCTCCGGCCGTGGGGTGGATTTGGGCCGGGGCGTCGCGCGCGGGGTGGAAGCCGTTCGTGGCCGGGGCGTGGCGCGGGGTCGCTTTCGAGGCACAGGCCGGATGTCCTCCCGGGCCCGAAGAAAGAGTTCCCGTTTTTCCGCCTCGCTCATGGCAGCCTGAATCGGGGAATGAGCGGTTGCGAACAGGCCAATGGCCAGTAGCAATAAAACGATTCCCGTCCGCATCTCGCCGCGCACGGTAGCAGATGTCCATCCGCAATCAAGTCGCTCTCCGGATTGATTCGAACCTCGTTTCCGGCTAGATTCCGCCCATGAAGATTCTCCTCCCCACCGTTCTCATCTGCGCATTCCTGGCCCTCATGTCCCTTCGGGCGGAGACTCCGACCTCTCGAACACCGTACGCAGAAGCGATGCAAGCCTTCGAAAGCGGAGACCAGGAAACCGCCCGAATGTTGTTGGAGGCGGTTTTGGCGCAAGATCCACACCATCAGGCGGCCCGGCTATATCTCAAACGGATTTCCACCAAGGCTTCCGCCGGGAGCGCACTGCAACAGCAATTGAAGCAGATCATCCTCCCTTCGGTGGATTTAGAGGATGTGGCGCCCCGCGATGCCTTCACCTTCCTGAGTCAGCAGGTGGAGACCCTGACGGAGGGCAAACGTCATCTCAATATCGTCTGGCTGGCTCCCCCGAAAGCGGGAAATCGAATCACCCTCGCGCTGCAAAACGTTCCTATTTCCGAGGTGCTGCAGTACCTGGCGACCATGGCCAACCTGCGGATCGCCTATGATCGTGATGCCGTCAAAGTCCTGCCAGCGGTTTCAGCGACTCCTCAATAAAGAACCTTCACCAAACACAACCCTTCCGCGGGGGCGACATAATTCCAGCGTGGCCCGCCGTTGGCGAGACGGCGGCGGAGTTCCTCCACCTCGACGCGGCCCTGCGCGGCCCGGACGGAGGCTCCCACTATCATGCGGACCATTTTGTAGAGGAACCCCTCCCCTTCGAAAGTCAGGGTCGTGAGGGTTCCCCGGCGCGAGACCTGAATCCCCTGAATGGTCCGGCGGGTATCCTTCACCGCTGCTCCCCGGTTGGCGGAAAACGCCGAAAAGTCCTTCAGTCCCTCGAAGAGCCGGGCCGCGGTGGTCAACGTCCGCTCGTCGTCCGCCGACGGACAATGCCAGACCCGCCCGACCTCGTGGGGGGGAAGCACCGCGGAGGTCCGAATCCCGTACCGATAGATTTTTCCCCGGGCAGAAAACCGGGCGTGAAAATCCCCGGCGGCGCGTTGAGCCCGCAGGATCCGGATGGTGGACGGAAGGCAGGCATTCAACGCCCGACGCCAATCCGTCAAACCCAGTGAACCGTCCGGCACATCGACATGGGCACATTGGCCCAGGGCATGCACGCGGGCGTCGGTGCGGCCCGAGCCATAGACCACCACCCGTGATCCCACTATGTCGACGAAGGCTTTTTCGATCACGTCCTGCACTCCCCTCCCGTGCGCCTGACTTTGCCATCCTGCAAAGGGGGATCCGTCGTAGGCAATTGTCAGTTTCAGCCTCCGGGTGGCCTGGCGTGGCGTGACGGCATTCATTCAATAGGAGCCTCACGCAAAGGCCGCAAAGGACGCGATGTGGTCATTGAGAATTTCTCCCAAGAAGCGCTGGGCCGCTGTACTATATGAGGATGTTCGGAGCGGATTTTCCTTCTCATCCTTTCCATCCTTTGCGTGAGGCATTTCTTGCTCTCTTTTGTATTAACGCCTGAGGCTCTCATGTCTCGCGGGCAAAGGCGGCCGCATCCAACCAACTCTGCAAAATCACCTGAGCGGCGGCCTGATCAATCACAGAGCGCTGGTTTTTCGCTTTTCGCCCTGCCTCCCGCAAGGCGCGCTGCGCCGACACCGTGGTCAAACGCTCGTCCCAGGCAATGACCGGACAGGAAATTTTTTCGCGCAGGGCGGCGATAAAGGCAGTGGCCTTTTCCGCCGCCGGCCCGAAAGAACCGTCCATGTTGCGGGGCATCCCCACCACCACCTTTTCGATTGATCGGTCGGCAACCAATTCCGCGATGCGCTCGTGCGTTTTGGTCTTCGCTGTCACGATGGTTTCCAGTGGATGCGCCAGCATCCCCAGTTCATCACTGATGGCGACCCCCACCCTCGCGTCTCCCGTATCAATCCCCAAAATGCGTTTCATTTCCATTTGCTGTTGAAAATCCCATAAAATGGACCTAGGTTCAATCCTCACGAACCATGTCTTCTCTGCTCAACAAATTTGGTGAAAATCTCCCGGTAACCGGCTTTGTGGCCTTTTCCCAAGCCGCCGTCGGCTTTGGAGTGGGTCTCCTCTTGGCTGACAAGCTGGGACGAAATGCAAGAAACTGTACGGCCATTGCCCTCATCGGGGCAGGGGCTGCAACTGTACTTCCTCTCGTCGTCGGGATTGTTTCCAACATCAACAACCGACCGGATTCCTCCCGCAATCTACAGCGCCGGCTCGACAGCATCCGCCGCGCTCCCGGTGTGACCAGCGGAGAGCACGTCGGATAGCGCCTTCTGCTCGTTCTCGCCTCCACGTCCCCGCGTCGACGCGACCTTCTCACCGAGGCCGGCTTGGATTTTCTTGTCGAGCCCGCCGAGATCGAGGAACTGACGGACGCGACTCTCTCCGCTCGAGAGTTGTGTTCGCTCAATGCCGAAAGCAAGGCGCTCGAAGTCGCCAACCGGTGGCCCGGGCAGATCGTTCTTGGAGCCGATACGGTCGTGGCCCTCGGCACCCGCACCCTTGGAAAACCTCAGGACCTCGCCGAGGCTCGGAACATGCTGGAATCCCTCTGCGGTCAGACCCATGAAGTCCTCACCGGAGTTTGCCTGATCCATCGCGAAACCGATCGGCTCTGCCAGTTCATCGAGTCCACCCGGGTCCGGTTTCGGCCCTTGGAAGAAGTGGATCTCGATGCCTATCTGGCAAACGTTCATCCCCTCGACAAAGCCGGTGCCTATGCCGCTCAGGAGGATGACGGACGTCTCATCGAATGCCTCGAAGGCTCCATGAGCAATGTTATCGGCCTACCGGTGGAACAGGTCCTCGCCGTCCTTAAGAATCACTTTTCCGCTGAGAGCTTCTCCGTCATCTCGCGGCCAACAAACACCCCTTGAAGCGCGAAGAAGAACAGAAAAATTCCGTTTTTGTTTAAATGAACCGCCCGATACAAAGAAAGGCTTTACGCTCCGGGGTCGTTGACGTTCACTCCCCATTCACCTGATGAATATCCACGAGTATCAAGCCCGGGAACTTTTTGCAAAATTTGGAGTTGCCACCCAACCCGGAAGCGTCGCTTTCACTCCTGCGGAGGCGGAAAAAATTGCCGACCAATTCAAGGAGAAAATTGTCGTTAAGGCGCAGATCCATGCCGGAGGCCGCGGCAAGGGAACATTTACGAACGGGTTTCAAGGGGGCGTCCATTTGTGTGATTCTCCGGCGGAGGTAAAGGAACTGGCCGAGAAAATGCTGGGCCAAGTCCTGGTGACCCACCAGACCGGTCCTGAGGGCAAGGAGGTCGGCAAGATTTTTGTCGGAGAGGCGGTCGACATTGAACGGGAGATGTATTTTGCGATTTTGCTGGATCGGGCGACCTCGGCCCCGATCGTGATTGCAAGTACGGAAGGCGGCGTCGATATCGAGACCGTCGCCGAGAAAACCCCGGAGAAGATTGTTCGCATCGGGGTGAATCCCTGTCTGGGGTTGATGCCTTATCAGATTCGCCAGATTGGTGCCTTACTTGGACTCTCGGGGCCCCTCCTCAAACAGGCATCGAAACTTTTTTCTGCGCTCTACAAGCTTTTCATCGATTGCGATTGCTCGATGGTCGAGATCAACCCGCTGGTGGTCACCGGCAAGGGGGAATTGCTGGCCCTCGATGCCAAATTTGGCTTCGACGACAATGCTCTTTATCGTCAGCCGGAGATTCTCGCCATGCGGGACAAGACGGAGGAAGATCCGCGCGAAGTGGCGGCTTCGGATTTCGCCTTGAACTACATCGGGCTTGACGGCGACATCGCCTGTCTGGTCAACGGCGCCGGTCTGGCCATGGCCACGATGGACATTATTCAATACGCTGGCGGCCGCCCGGCGAACTTCCTTGATGTGGGCGGCGGAGCCACCAAGGAACAGGTCACCGCCGCTTTCCGCATTATTCTCAGCGACAAAAACGTCAAAGGGATTTTGGTCAATATTTTCGGCGGGATCATGGATTGCAATATCATCGCCACAGGCATCGTCGAGGCTGCGCGAGAGACCGCTCTCAGCCTTCCGCTCGTCGTCCGCCTCGAAGGCAATAACGTCGAAGCTGGCAAGAAAACCCTCGCCGAGAGCGGACTCACCCTCATCACAGGCGAAAATATTCTCGACGCCGCCCAGAAGGTCGTCGCCGAAGTCAAAAAAGCCGCCTGATAACAATTTCACGTCCGACCTTTCTTTCCTCAATGGCCATTCTCGTCACACCCGAAACCAAGATTCTCATTCAAGGCATCACCGGAAGTTTTGGTGCCCGTCATGCCCAACTCAGTCTCGATTACGGCACCCAAGTCGCCGCCGGAGTGACACCGGGCAAGGGCGGTCAGATGTTCGCTGGCACCGTCCCAATTTTCGACACCGTGAGCGAAGCGGTGCGGGAGACCGGTGCCACGGTTTCGGCGGTATTTGTGCCGCCTCCCTTTGCTGCCGATGCGATTCTCGAAGGTGTCGATGCCGGACTCGACCTTGTGGTCGCCATTACCGAGGGCATTCCCGTCAATGACATGGTGAAGGTAAAGCTGGCCATGGCCGGTTCAAAGACCCGCCTCATCGGCCCGAATTGCCCTGGCGTCGTCACCCCCGGTTCCGGAAAGGATTCCCACGGCGGTTGCCGGATCGGGATCTCGCCCGGATACATTCACAAGCAGGGCAATGTCGGGGTGGTTTCCCGTTCCGGCACTCTCACTTACGAAGCGGTCTGGCAACTGACCACCCGCGGGTATGGGCAGAGCACCTGCGTTGGCATCGGGGGCGACCCGGTCAACGGCACCTCTCATGAGGACGTTCTGAAAATGTTCAACGACGATCCTGAAACCGAAGCGATCATTATGATCGGTGAGATTGGCGGTACCGCTGAGGAAGAAGCCGCCGCATGGGCCAAGGAGCATTGCAAGAAGCCCATTGCCGCATTCATTGCCGGAGCCACGGCCCCTCCGGGGCGCCGCATGGGCCATGCGGGAGCCATCGTCAGCGGGGGCAAGGGCACAGCCGCCGCCAAGATCGATGCCCTCAAGGATGCCGGTATCGCCGTCGCCGCCACCCCGGCCGACATGGCCGAGACCCTCATCAGGCACTGGGGCCGGTAGCCGGAAGATCTTTTGAGATCCTTCCTTCGCGCTTCGTGCATGAGGGATTTTTTGCGGCTTGATCAAACCGCCAAGGCCAGCGAATACAGCGCCGAAGCCGATTCCATCCAAGCCATCGATTGATCTAAAATTTCCCCAAAGAATCTCTTCACTCTGTGTCCCTCGCTGCCAATCCGTGGCAAAAAAAACTCCCCTCCGCATTTTCTCGGTGAATCTTCGGCCCAAGATCGACTCACTCTTGCCGCCAACGCCACAGCACGATTAGATGAGGGCTATGACTGGTCCATTGCAAATCGCCGGGCGGACGTTCGGTTCGCGCCTCCTGGTGGGGACGGGAAAATTTTCCTCGAATGAGGTGATGCGCGACACCCTGGCTGCCAGTGGGACTGAAATAGTCACCGTCGCCCTACGCCGCGCCGATTTGAGCGGAAAAAAGGATCCGTTTGCCAACATTCTCGATTTTATTGATCCAAAAAAATACCTTCTCCTGCCCAACACGAGCGGGGCCATGAATGCCGAGGAGGCGGTGCGCCTGGCCCGTCTCGCCGCCGCCGCCGGACTCCCTCAGTGGGTCAAATTGGAGATCCATCCGGATCCCCAATACCTCCTGCCCGATCCGATCGAGACTCTCGCGGCTGCGGAGATCCTCGTGAAAGAAGGGTTCACTGTCTTGCCCTATATCAACGCCGATCCGGTGCTGGCCAAACGGCTCCAAGACGTCGGCACTGCCACCGTCATGCCTCTTGGCTCACCCATCGGGAGCAATCGTGGACTTGAGAACCGGGCGCAAATTGCCATCATCATCAATCAGGCCACGGTGCCGGTGGTGGTCGACGCCGGCATCGGGGCCCCCAGCCATGCCGCCGAAGCCATCGAGATGGGCGCGGATGCGGTTTTGGTCAACACCGCCCTTGCCGCCGCCCGCGACCCGGTCCGGATGGGAGGTGCCTTCAAGACGACAGTCGAAGCAGCCCGCGAAGCTGTCGAAGCCGGCCTCCCGACCCAGCTTGACCATGCCGAAGCGACCAGCCCGTTGGCCGCCTTTTTGAGAGATTCCTCCACAGATTAACTCAGATTTTTTTATTTTCCCAATCCGAGATGATTCGTGAAATCCGTGGTTAAAGAGAACCTCATGCCGAACGACAAGCAGACCCCCATGATGAAGCAATACCACGCCATTCGGCGGGAATTGCCGCCCCATACGATCTTACTTTTTCGCCTGGGGGATTTCTACGAAATGTTTGGCGACGATGCCAAGGTGGCCTCCTCGGTCATGAACGTCGCCCTCACCAAACGCGGCGAAATGCCCATGTGCGGCATGCCCTACCATGCCGCCCGGGGTTATATTGAAAAATTGATCACGGCAGGCTGGAGGGTTGCGATTTGCGATCAGGTCGGCGAGGTCACGGCCGGCAAGCTTGTGCGTCGTGAGATCGCCCAGATTCTCAGCGCCGGCACTCTGGACGACTTTGGTCTCGATGAGCGCAAACCGAATCACCTCGCCGCCATCTGCCAACAGGGGGACGCCTTTGGCTTTGCCTATTGCGAACTCAGCACCGGCGAGTTTCGGCTCACCGAGGTCGCCACCACCGGGGCTCTCATGGACGAACTGGCCCGCATCTCCCCGGCGGAAACCATTGCCCCCGAGTCGCAGCAGGACGCTTTCACCACCATCGAGGGGGTCAATTTTCTCGATGCCTATCCCTTCGAGACCGATCCCGCCAGCGAACTCCTCCGGGAACATTTTCAAGTCCATTCCCTGGATGGGTTTGGCTGTGCCGACCTGCCGGTTGCGGTCGGGGCCGCCGGGGCTCTCCTCCACTATCTGACCCGTCAGATGCGGCGCAATGCCTCCCATTTCCGGCGTCTCCAACCCTACCGAGCCAG
Source organism: uncultured Spartobacteria bacterium (assembly GCA_937890535.1). Lineage (GTDB taxonomy): Bacteria > Verrucomicrobiota > Verrucomicrobiia > Chthoniobacterales > Terrimicrobiaceae > CAMASH01. The sequence continues at coordinate 12,622 of CALBXK010000219.1, read as the reverse complement.
CCAGTTTCTCATTCTCGATGCAGCCTCCCAGTCCCATCTCGAGCTCGTACAATCCCGGGGCGGAAAATCCATGACCCTCCTTGGCACCCTCGACCGAGCCGTCACCCCCATGGGGGCCCGCCTCCTTCGCGAATGGGTGCTGCATCCCCTCTGCGAAGTTGCCCCGATTCTGGCCCGTCAGGATGCCGTCGCCAGTCTGCTCGCCGATGCCCTCTTGCTGGGAAAACTCCGCGAGCATCTGGCGGAGATTCGCGATCTGGAGCGGGCTGTCTCCCGACTCAACGGTTCCTCCGGCAACGCCCGCGACCTCGCCTCCCTAGCCAGCTCGCTTGCCCTCGTTCCGGGGGTAACCGACGGAGTGAAAGCCATTGCCAATCGGGAAGGCTCAAAGAATGCCCTTCTCACCCAACTCGCCGCTGGCCTCCATTCCCTCCCCGATCTGGTGGACACCCTGGCCCGATCGCTCGTGGACGAACCGCCCGCCATCCTGCGCGACGGGGGTCTCATTCGCGAAGGTTGTGATCCCGCCCTGGACGAACTCCGCTCGGCCTCGCACGAAGGAAAAGACTGGATCGCGGCCCTGCAGGATAAGGAAATCGCCCGCACCGGCATCAAGTCGCTCAAGATCCGGTTCACGTCCGTCTTTGGCTACTTCATCGAAATCACCAAGGCCAATCTCGCAGCCGTGCCGGACGACTACATTCGCAAACAAACCACCGTCAACAGCGAGCGATTTATCACTCCCGAACTCAAGGAGGTGGAAGGCAAAATCCTCGGTGCCGACGAACGTTCCAAGGCGCGTGAAATCGAGCTCTTCCATGAGCTGCGCGCCCTGGCCCTAACCGAACTCCCCGCCATTCAAGAGACCGCGGCGGCTCTGGCCGCGCTCGATGGACTGGGGTCCTTCGCCGAGACCGCCCGGCAGGATCATCATGTCCGCCCCGTCGTCGATGACTCGGGAAAACTCGAAATTTCCGAAGGCCGCCATCCCGTCCTCGACCATCACACCACCGGAGAACGCTTTGTTCCCAACGAAACCTCCCTCGATGCCGACGGAAAATATTTCGCCATCATCACCGGTCCGAACATGGCCGGCAAATCGACCTACATCCGCCAGGTCGCCCTCCTCACCCTTATGGCCCAGATGGGAGCCTGGCTCCCCGCCGCCTCCGCCCACATCGGCGTCACCGATCGCATCTTCACCCGCGTCGGTGCCAACGACGATCTCTCCAAGGGCCAGTCCACCTTCATGGTGGAGATGAACGAGACCGCCAACATTCTCAATAATGCCACCAACCGCAGTCTCGTCATTCTCGACGAGATCGGACGCGGCACCTCGACCTTCGACGGACTCAGTATCGCCTGGAGTGTTTCCGAATACCTCCACGACGCCATCGGCTGCCGCACCCTCTTTGCCACCCACTATCATGAAATCACCGATCTCGAGCGGACGAAGGCCGGGGTCTGCAACCTCAACGTTGCCGTGCGTGAATGGAATGACGAGGTGATCTTCCTGCGCAAAATTGTCGAAGGCCGGGCCGACCAAAGCTATGGCATCCAGGTCGCCCGCCTGGCTGGCCTCCCCGACAGCGTCCTCGCCCGGGCGCGGGAGATCCTCAGCAACCTGGAAAAATCCGAGCTCAACACCGAAGGCGAACCCGTCCTCGCCAAAGTCCGCAAAAAAAAGGCCGCCATCCGCGACGGCCTGGGGCAATTGGATTTGCTCTGATCCTGATCGATTCCAATGTCCTCACCCGAGACGTTGCTCGCTACCAGACCTACTTCCCCGAGGTTTTCCTGATCACCCAGGAGCAGGACTTATGAGACGATCGACGAGGGTCTAAGGAGCGCAAGCGCCCTCGCATCTTCGCTTTGGCGCCCCGCCGACAGACTTCCGCATCGATTTTTCCTTCCTCGTCGCGGAAGATCCGGCCACTCGCCATGGAAATCCAGGAATTCGCCCAACGTGTCCTTTTCTCCACCTCTCTGGAAGAAAAGCTGACGGCGGGGGGGGAGCTTACGGATACAGCGCCGGGTGAGCCCCATGGGACTCCGGGACAACCGGGCCGACCGGTGGATCTGCGGCTGCGCACGGATGGGGTGCGAGCGGAGTTTCCCGGCGCAGCGAAGCTCATTAATGAGGAGCAACGGGGGGTATTGCTCCACTTTTTCGCGAATCATGAGTTGCTCGCCACGGAGTTGATGGCACTTGTCTTGTTGAAGTTTCCCGAAGCGCCCACGGAATTTCGGCGAGGCATTGTCCACACTCTGGAAGAGGAGCAACAGCATACCAAATGGTACCTCCGCCGCATGAAGGAATGCGGGGTCGGCTTTGGCGATTTTCCGCTGAACCGGTTTTTTTGGGACTCCATTGCTCCGATGGAAACGCCGCTGGATTACGTCACCCGGCTGAGCCTCACCTTTGAGCAGGCGAACCTCGATTATACCCGCCATTTTGCAGGGCTGATGCGCGAGGCGGGAGATGAGAGAACGGCTCAGATTCTCACCCGGATCTATCAGGACGAAATCGGCCATGTCGGCTACGGGCTCAAGTGGTTCCGGCGTTGGAAAACAGCGGGCTCGTCCGATTGGGAGGCGTATCGGAGCCAGTTGCCTTTCCCTCTTTCACCGGCGCGGGGGCGCGGCAATGTGCCTTTCAATGCCGAAGGGCGGCGCAAGGCGGGCCTGGCGGACGCGTTCATCCGCGAAATTGAAATCTTCAGCCAGTCGAAGGGACGGACCCCCAATGTTTTTTGGTTCACCCCGGACGCCGAGGCGGCCATGGCGTATGGATTGGACGGCAACGGATTTGCGCCGCGACGGGAAGTACGAGCGCTCCGGCGGGACCTGGAAATCCTCCCGGCCTTTCTCTGTCACCGCGATGATGTCGTTTTGATGCACCTCCCGCCTTCCAGCCGACATCGCCAAAAGTTGCACGGGTTGGGTTTCGAAATTCCCGAGTGCGATGCTTTAACCAAAAATGGCCAGATCCGGGCCGACAGCCTGCAACAAACTCGCAAGCTCAACGAGCTTCGCCCCTGGGCGTGGTGTCCGCAGAGCGCGGCGCTTTTGCGTCCGCTCAGCCAGGAAGAAGTGAACAACCGCTGGAATGCGGCCAGTCGGCAGCTTTTTGCCAAGGACTGGCAAGTCGAACAGCTAGGCATCGCCAGCGTCATCTGCCGGTCGCCCGAGGAGATTACGCAGGCCGCCTATGCCCTGCGAGATCAGGACTGCGAAGAAGCGGTCGCCAAATCGCCCTTCGGCGCCGCCGGCCAGAAGAACCGAAAATTTTCCACCCGCACGCCGTCGGACATTCGGTCCTGGGGGAATCGCGTCCTCACTCAACAGGGAGCGCTCGTCATCGAACCCTGGCTGCCCCGGGTCTTCGATTTTTCCGTGCACTACGACTGCACCAAAACCGGCCTGCATCGTCTGGCTTTTGTGCAGCTTGAGAACGACCGGCGCGGACAGTTCATGGCCTGCGTGGCGAGCGCGAAATTTCCTCGCGGAGTTTCGCCGGAGATCGCGCGTTTTCTCGTGGGGGGTGTCCTCGCCGTCTATGAGGCGGAGATTCCGAACCGACTGGAGCCGCTGCTTCGGTCGGCAGGCTACGAAGGACCCGTCGGCATCGACGCCTTCGTCCACCGCGCCCCCGACGGATCCCTCCAGCTACGTTCAGTCGTGGAAATGAATCCGCGTTTCACAATGGGCCGCCTCACCTGGGAACTTATGCGCCGCGTCGCCCACGGGAGAACCGTGCGCTTCGAACTCCTGCGCCCCGGGAATCCCTCGGAAACGATCCGGGAGTTGGAGGCCGCCAACCCGCCGGTTCTGGACCGGGAAGGAAAAATGACCTCCGGATGCGTGGTGCTGAACGAACCGGACTCGGTCCTCGCCGTGCTGACGGTTGGGTAGTTTTGAATTATTAAACGCGCTTTTAGGGATGCTTGGCTCCCACTCGGTCCATGCGCTCGTAGGTGACGGAACGCACGTAGCGATGATTGGGATGATTTTTTGCAAAATCCTGATGGTAGTCCTCCGCTGGCCAGAATTTTGTTAAGGGCTGAATTTCGGTTGCGACTGCTTTTCCCAGCCTCTGGGCTTCCCCGGCCTTGGAGGCCTCCGCCACCTTTTGCTGTGCAGGATTTTCATAGAAGATGACGGGACGATATGAAGAACCAAAATCCGGGGCCACCCCCCGGCCATCCGTGGCGTCGAAGGTCCTCCAATACAATGCGAGCAATTTTTCGAAACTGGTCTGGGTCGGATCAAACGTGATCTCAACCGACTCCGCGTAGCCGGTCGTTTCCGCGGAAACTTTTGCATAGGTCGGGTTCGGTTCGGTGCCTCCCGCGAAACCGGACACCACATTCAAGACTCCAGGTTGTTGTTCAAAAATCGCCTCCATGCACCAAAAACATCCGGCGGCCAGCACGGCGGTTTCGGTCTTTTCCGGTGCGGCAAGACTGTGGGGTTGCAGGCTCACAACCATAAGGACACCGAGCCAGGCGACATAGAATCGAGAGAGGAACAGTTTCATATTATTCTTCGCTCCCGGATTTCGAGAAATCGGTTTTGAATTTTCCATAGCCACCCTTTTCCAAGTCCGCGACGGGAACAAAGCGAAGTGAGGCCGAATTGATACAATAGCGTAAGCCACTGGGCTTGGGACCATCGTTAAAGAGGTGGCCCAAATGCGAGTTGCCCTCGCGGGAACGCACTTCATCACGCACCATCCCGGCGGAATTATCCCGCCCGACGCGAATATTTTCAGTCACCAAGGGTTTGGTGAAGCTTGGCCAGCCGGTGCCGGACTCAAATTTATCAAGGGAACTGAACAGAGGTTCGCCTGAGACGATGTCCACATAGATCCCCGCCTTGTGATTGTTCCAATACGAATTCCGGAACGGCGGCTCGGTGCCATTTTCCTGCGTCACCCTATATTGGATCGGCGTCAGCTTTTCTTTGAGATCTTCGGGATTGCCAGCTCGGAGCGGGCCAAGCAGGCCGATGGCCACCAAACAGAACGCGAATGATATTTTCCGTGTTTTCATTATAGATAGATAGACCCTAATGAGAGAAGCTGCCATCGAGAATTATTCCCGAAAGCATCCGTTTTTTTATCCTCACTCTAAAAAAGCCACACTTTGCCCGGCGGTCGCCCGTCAACAGTCCCGGCACCCTGACGGTTAACGGCAACTTCACCCAGACGAGCAGCGGCACGCTGCAGATTGAAATCGCGAGTACCTCGGTGTTCGATCGCTTGCTGGTGAGCGGCAATGCCGCTCTCGCGGGCACCTTGCAGGCCCTCAACTATAGAGGCAACAAGCTGAAATACGGTCAGCAATTTGCCTTCCTCCAGGCCGGCAGCATCTCGGGAGACTTTGATCGCATCCTCATGCCTGATCCCTCACGTTTCCGTGGACGCTTCCTCGCCGAAGGCGGCACCGGCACGCTTCTGGTGGCCCCAACGAGTTACACTCTGGTGGCCGAGACGACCAACCAGCGGAACGTGGCCAAGGCGCTCGACAGCTATATTCCCGAGCGCGGCAACGATCGCGAGACGGTCAGCATCGCGCTCGATCTCCAAAGTGAAGCCCAATACCCGGCTGCCTTCGACGCCATCGCGCCAACCTTTTACGAAAGCCTGGCCGACATCACTATCGAACAAGCCGTGGCCCAGAACCAAATGCTCGCGCAGCGCATGAGCACGGTTCGCCTCGGCGCCCGCGGGTTCAGTGCCGTCGGCATCGAGTCCCCCCTCCTCTACGACAAGGACGGCAAAAGCGTCATGGACGACAAATCCACAATCCGCAATTCGCAATCCACAATCCAAAATGGTCCGCCTGGGTGCAGGGTAAGGGCATCTTCGCCAAGGTGGTCTGCGCCAGCCAGGTCCCGAACTATCGCTTCCAGAGCGGTGGATTTTTGGTCGGGGCCGACTATCGTTGGAGCGAAAATTTCACCACCGGGTTGTACACCGGTTACGAATACACCCAGGTCGACTACAATGGTGGCGGCAACACCCAGATCAACAGTGCTCTCTTTGGCGGCTATGCCACCTATGTCCAGCCGCTTGCGCCTGCGATGAGGGTTCGATCCGTCTCCCAATTCTTCCGGGGAATTGGAATTGAGGTCATTTTTTCTATGATCGTTTTTGATTGCCGTCCGCGCTAGGCGCAGCTTTCGACGATTTCCCCACGCCATCACAATGGCCCATCGCCCCTGCAAATTCAATCCTCACTTGTCTCACCCCAGGCAGGATTTTTCCAGCCAGGTGGTGTAGTCCGCCTCGGTGATCGCACCCGCTGCCAAAGCGAGAGTGCGCTCGACGACTTCGATTTCTGGAGCTTCAAGAAATCGCCCGTTGGCCCCCAAGAAAATGTAGGCCGCCATGAAACCCGTACGTTTATTGCCGTCCAGAAAGGGATGGTTTTTGACAATTCCTGCCGCATAAGCGGTCGCAAGCTCATACAGCGCGGGTTTCTCGTAAGCAAAAAGATGCTGCGGACGGTTCAGGGCCGAGTCCAGCAATCCTTCATCACGCACGCCGTCCAACCCGCCAAACCGCTTTAGCAATTCCTCATGCGTGGCCAGAATGATTTCACGACGCACCCAATGAGGTTCCTTCATCTGGCCAATTCCCGAAGGGCGTTCCGATATTTCCTCATCCCGCGATCTGCGATTTTCATCATCTCGGAAAACCCCGGTTGGTCCGGAGTCACGCGCAATCCATTCTCAGGGGTTTCCGTCAGATAGAGGGTCGCCCCCTCCTCGACCTTCATGGCATTGAGTGCCTCCTTGGGGAGAACGATCCCCAAAGAATTCCCGATCTTACGAATCTTGGTTTCCATGGCCATGTCATAACATTCGTTAGTACGGTAGAAAATGTCAAGTGAACTAAGGTGGCCCAGGATCTGATACATCACACCCCTCTCCAAGGCGCTACGATTGACACAGGCGCATCGGTTGCGCCTAAATGATCAATGACGGTTGATTGGAAGAAAAACGCGAAAGAGATTGCGGGTACCGGCCTGATTGGACTTTCGGCGGGATTGGCAGCGGTTTTTTTCCATCGGGCCATGCTCTGGCTGATTAAGCGCATGGTGGAGTGGCCGTCGGAGTGGTCGTGGTGGAAATTCAGCCTTATGGTTCTCGGGGGTATGGCTGCGGCCGCCTTCATTACAGGATTGATGATGAAATATTTGGCGCCGGATGCGCCGGGCAGCGGGATCCCCCAGGTCAAGGCCGCCTACCATAGCGGGAAGATGGATTTCACCTGGCGGCTCATCTTCGTGAAGTTTTTCGGCGGAGTCCTTTCGATCGGATCGGGATCGAGTCTCGGTCGCGAAGGGCCCACGATCCATATTGGAGCGGCCATCGCCAGCAAGGTGGCGAAGTTGCTCGGCGAGGGCCCCGCCGCCAAGGCCAACGCGGTCTGCGCCGGTTCCGCCGCCGGTTTGGCGGCCGCTTTCAGCAGTCCCCTGGCGGGGGTTACTCTCGTCTTGGAAGAAATCGCCGGAGGAAAAAACCAAAACAAATTTGCCGGACGCTCGCTCTTCGCCGCCGCCCTGGCGTCATCCGTGGTTTACGCTCTCAACGACGGCGAGGCCTGTCTGCCCATGGGGCCGGATATGCCGATGCATTGGAAGGTGCTTTGGCTTTCCCCTCTGGTGGCCCTGGTCGCCGGAGCCGCGGGATTGCTTTTTCAGTGGACCACCCTGGGACTCCGAAAAAGGTGTCAGGCCTCTCCCCTCTCCCGCCCTGTGAAACTCACCCTCGGAGCCTTGGGGGGCGGGTTGTTTGCCCTCATCGCGTTTGGCTTGACCGGTCAATTGGGGGTTTTTGCCCTCGGTGAAGAGGATCTCCTCGCCTCATTGCACAACCAGATTTCCTGGCCAGTGGCCGCCTGCCTGATGTTTGGCAAGATCGCAGCCACCTCGCTTTGCTATGGCTCAGGGGGATGCGGCGGCATCTTTGCTCCCATTATTTTCTTTGGCAGCATGGCCGGAATTTTCGTACATGGCCTCGCCGCTCCCTGGTTTGGACTCACCCCGGAGGATCAAACTCTGCTCGCTCTGGTCGGCATGACCGCCTGCCTGAGCTCCGTTGTACGTGCCCCACTCACCTCCATTCTCATCGTCATGGAAATGACCTGGCAGATCCATGTGTTGCCGGCCCTCATGGTGGCCGCAGTCATCGGCGTCTTCCTCAACCGCACCGTCTTCGCAGCAAACTTCTATGACGAAACCCTGCGTCAAGACGGCATCGTCATCAAAGAATGACTTGATCGCGGCATGCGAAGTGAGAGACCTGATACTAAACGCCAGCGCGGGATTTGACCTCGGCAACTGCAGCGTGAAAACCCGCTTCCGCCTCGTCAATGAGCGTTTCCGCATTGGTGAGCGAGTCTTGTTTTGCCTCCTGCTCCAAATTTGCGGCGGGACGACTGGTCCCAACGAATCCAAAATTCGCCGAGCTGCCTTTGATCTGGTGGGCGAGGCGGGCGGACGTGGTGGCATCGCAGGCTTGAACGGCCTCTCGCAGTTGGGTGAGCAGGCCGGGAAACTCAGCGAGATACTCATGGTAAATCTCGACAAAATCGGGAGCAAATCCGTCCGTAATCATGTCGAGTTGCTCCCAATCAATGGGGGAGGGGTTCATTCCTTTCGTTTACCCGAAACTTCCGGCGGCGTCAAAGCCTGAGAATCTTTGAGGATCCTTGGCTCAATTTCCATTCCACCGCACCGAAGCGGCCATGGCCTCTCGCAACCGGACGAGATATTGCTGGCGCGAAATCGCACAGGCCCCAAATTTTTCCAGGTGCGGAGTCGTCCACTGAATATCAAGGAGGAGGAACCCCGCCGTGCGGAGGCGATCGACCAATCCGATCAAGGCCAACTTCGATGCCCCCGGTTCCAGGCTAAACATGGACTCTCCAAAAAATGCCCCTCCGATTCGGACTCCGTAGAGGCCGCCGGTCAGCTGGCCGGCCCGCCAAACTTCCAACGAATGCGCCTGCCCGGCCCGGTGCAGGGCGAGATAACTCTGTACAATAGTCTCATTGATCCAGGTTTCTTCGCGACGACCACAGGATCGGATGACCTCTTCAAACTGGGTGTCGACCCGCAGCTCCCACCCCGGATCGCGCAGGAGTTTTTTACTGCCGTGCGGAACCCGAAATGCGTCGAGCGGAAGGATCCCCCGCGGATCAGGCGAAAAGCACCGAATCGATCCGTCCTCCATGCCCATGGGAAACCAGCCAGTGCCATACAGGTCCAACAATTCTTTGCTTGGAATGAGAGTTGCCATGCGTGACCGTTTTTTTATTATGTCCGGGTGCGATACGTGACACTTTTTTTCAGTTTGTTTGCCGTCATGATTTTTTCGGGTTGTACCGTAACGGATCAAGATGGCGTCAATGTGCGGGAACAACTTCAGCGGGGCGTTCAGGGCCAGGGCCAGATTGTTCCCAACGACCCCACCAAAGACGCCTTCGGCTCGGAGTATCGCTGAGCCTTCTCCTCCATCCGCCATGGCGAATTCTTCCTCATCCGGGGACAAAATCATCATCCTTGATTTTGGCTCCCAATACACCCAGGTCATTGCCCGTCGCGTGCGCGAATGCCGGGTGTATTCCGAAATTCTCCCCTATCGCACCAAGGCGTCCACGCTCCGCGCCGCCCGGCCCAAGGGGATCATCCTTTCCGGCGGCCCTGCCAGCGTCTATGCCCGCAAGGCCCCAAAGGTGGACAAAGCGATCTACGAACTGGGGATTCCCATTCTCGGGATTTGCTATGGAATGCAGCTCGTGGCCCATGACCTGGGCGGCACGGTGGAGCGATCCAACCAGCGCGAATACGGCCCCGGAAAACTCGAGGCGGACCGCAAAGCGCAACTCTTTCACAAGCTCCCCTCCACCCTGACGGTCTGGAACAGCCACGGCGACAAGATCACCAAACTGCCCAAGGGATTCCGGGCCCTGGGAAAAACCGAGAACTCCCCCCATGCGGTCATCGGCGACACAAAGCGCGACATCTACGGATTGCAGTTTCACCCCGAGGTGGCTCACACCCCGAAAGGGAAGATCATCCTGGAAAATTTTGTCCATCGCATCTGTGGCTGTCGGTCCCTCTGGACGATGGGATCCTTCATTGATCTGACCTGCGCTCAGATTCGCACCCAGGTCGGCGAGGGACGCGTGATTCTTGGTTTGAGCGGCGGGGTCGATTCCTCCGTGGCCGCCGCCCTCATCCATCAGGCCATCGGCGATCAACTGACCTGCATCTTTGTTGATAATGGTCTCCTCCGCGCCCGGGAACGCGAGGCGGTGGAAAAACTCTTCCGAGACCATTTTCATATCCGGATGATTACGGTGGATGCCGCAAAGCGTTTTCTGACCAAACTCCGCGGGGTCACCGATCCGGAGCAAAAACGAAAGATCATCGGCAACGAATTCATCAAGGTCTTCGAAGCGGCGGCCCGGGATTTGAAAAAATCCACGCCCGGCCACCATCGCTTTCTGGCCCAGGGAACTCTTTATCCCGATGTGATCGAAAGCGTCTCAATTTCTGGAAATCCCGCCGCCCTCATCAAAAGCCACCACAATGTTGGGGGGCTGCCGGAACGCATGAAGTTCGAACTCGTCGAGCCCCTGCGACAACTCTTCAAGGACGAAGTCCGCGAAGTGGGCGCCGAGCTTGGGCTGCCCAAGGAAGTGGTGCAGCGCCAGCCGTTCCCCGGTCCGGGACTGGCGGTACGTGTTCTGGGTGACATCACTCCGGAAAAACTCCGCATGGTCCGTGAGGCGGATTCGATCGTGATTGAAGAAATGAAGGCCAGCAATTGGTATTACAAAGTCTGGCAGTCGTTCGCGGTCTTGCTACCGGTGCAATCCGTCGGCGTCATGGGCGATGAACGCACCTATGAAAACACGGTCGCCCTGCGCATCGTGGAAAGTCGCGACGGCATGACCGCCAATTGGGTGCGGGTCCCCTACGATATTCTGGCAAAAATTTCCACCCGCATCATCAACGAGGTCGATGGGGTCAATCGCGTTTGCTACGACATTTCCAGCAAACCTCCCGCCACCATCGAGTGGGAGTGACGCGGATGCGGGATTCCGCATCTTTATTCGCGAATCAATATCAGTGCCGTCCCGCTGGTGCACAGGGGACCGATCGAGACGGGGTTAGTACTTTGGGTCGGAGAAATTCCGAGAGGCGTTGTTGGAAAAGTTGGAACGCCGGGAAATTGGCCAGCGGAAGGACTGCAGGGAAACTACTCTATTGCAAAGAGCAATGGCGAACGGACGACAGGAAAGCTGATCGCTATCGGGCTTGAACATCTCGGTATCCAGGCGGACGATCCACACCAATTGCCCAAGAGGAGCCCGGAAAAGAGCCGTGACGGCACCCCTGCCGCCGGGCCAAGCTGAATGGCCTCCGTAAATCACCTGCCTCTCCTCCCTGCAATGGCATTCTCCACCTCCCAACCTCCCTCCAAAATGCCTGCACTTGGCAAAAAAGGCGTGGGATTCTGGAATGCGAGAAAGACGTTCAACCGCTTCAGCCCCGACCTGGACCGCCTGGGATGCGCTTGGTACTACAACTGGACACCCAACCCCGACGACCGGGCGGCGGAGATTCGCGCGGAATTTGTTCCCATGGTGTGGAACGCCAACGATGCCACGACCCGAAACCTGGCGCACCTGAAAAGCTCCGGCTTCCATACCCTCCTCACCTTCAACGAACCCGACGGCAAGAAGCAGGCCAATATGACCGTCGAGCAGGCGCTCGCCTTCTGGCCACGTCTCATGCGTACCGGAATGCGTTTGGGCAGTCCGGCGCCGGCCACCATTTCGCCGACCAAAAATTGGCTCAGACGTTTCATGGAGGGCGCGGACACCCGCGGATACCGCGTGGATTTTATCTGTCTCCATTGGTATGGCGATATCACCTCGCCTGACGCGGTGGAATGCCTGAAAAACTTTCTCGATCAGCAGTGGGCGCGTTACCGGCGGCCCATCTGGCTTACGGAATTTTCCGGATCCACCGGGAGTTGGTTGGAGCTCGAAAATCCCCCGATGTCCGCCGCAAAGAACGCGATCTTTATTCGCAAGGCCCTCCCCATGCTGGAATCGCTGCCCTACCTCGAACGCTACGCCTGGTTTGAATGCAAATGGACCGAGGCTCCCTGGGCCACGGTCGCGTTGATGAATCCGAAGACGGGGAAACTGACCGCACCCGGCCGCGCGTTTCGAGCCGTCAAACCGGAAAAATAACCCTAAAAATGGGGATGAAACCACTAATGGGGACACTAATGGACACCAGCAACGGAACGGGAGCGGTTCCCACCGCTCCCGTTCCGTTGCAGGTGCCGATCCGTGGCTCATTTTCCTTTCTGGAGTCGCCCTTTCTTATCCATTTTTCCCTCTGTGATCTCTGTGTCCCCTGTGGTTTATTGCCGTTTTTTGGATCTCAAATACTGCGATTGACCTGCGGAGCATTCCTTGACGGGAGAAGATGTTTCTTTTAGTGTTTCACTATGAAACAGATGACGATTCGCAACTTCGATTCTGATCTTGAGCGTGGCATCAAGGAACTGAGCGCACAGAAGAAGT
>CALBXK010000218.1 GCA_937890535.1 uncultured Spartobacteria bacterium | reverse complement strand
TCGGGAACTCGAATCTTGGATATATGCTCCTTGATGCGCCGGGGTGAATGTGAGCATAACTCAGCACGTTCTCCAACCTTATGAAATCTCCTGCTTTTTCCCGCCTGTTTGCCCTGTTCTTTTTCAGTCTCTTTGCCTTGGTCGCCACGACCTTTGCCGATACATTCAGTGGCAAGGTCTCAGATCTCGACGCCGGGAATGGTCTTCTGACTGTGACGAGCGAGGCGGACGAATCGACGAAGGTATTTAAGGTCTCGGTGGAAACATCCATCGTGGGGGCCGATGGCAAACCCAGCCAATTGATGAACCTTATCGAAAATACCCGGGTCAAGATCGAAGCCGATCCCGGACCCGCCAATGTGGCCACGAAGATCACCGTCCTTCCGGTCGGTGATCAGCAGGTTCCCTGAGAAACCCGCCGCCCTCTGCTCGCTGATCAGGGGAGGATAGTGGAATTAGCTCAATATCCAGGCCCTGCGTCCTGGGCTTCTGCGGCAATTTTACGCAGGAGCGGTTTGAACTGACCGGACCAGTCTCCCAAGAGGGGCGCGGTGTCTTCGAAACCGGCCTCCCCGGCGTCACTGACGCGGGTCACCTTAGTGCTGAGGCGGAAATTATTGGTCTCGGGAATCGGAGTCATCATCAGGGTCGCACGCACGGTCGTGGTCGTGCCATAGCTTCCATACATCAACTTGCCAAAGTCGCCGGCGGGTTTGTCAAAGGACACCGACTCAGGAAAATTCGATCCGCTCACGGTGTAGCCGGAAGCCGCAAAGACTCCCTGGGCGGCATTGAGGATGGCATTGACATTGCTGTTGGTGACTGTGAGAGCGTCTGAGCCGCCGGATTTCGAGACCGGGGTGGTGAGGCATCCGCCGAGAAATACGGAACAGGTCAGGGTGGCAAGGGAAACAAGAAGAGCCTTCATGAGGACAGCATTACCAGTCCGGCATTTCGATCGCAAGGCACATCATCCGCACAATGCCCACGGCTGAGCGCTAAAAATTCCTCCATCGAGTTCCGGTGTTTCTTCTGTCCAAACCACTCCTTCCCTGCTAAGCTCTTTAGGATCTCAATCGCCATGAACCGTCCCCGTCATCTTGTCGCCTGCGTCCTCTGCCTTTTTCTGGTTCCCGCCGCTCTTCCTGCCGCCCCGAAGAGCCCGGAGATTGACCCCATTGCCCTCGCTCACCTCAAGCGGATGTGTGACACGTTGGCTGAAGCCCCCGCTTTCACCTACCAGTCCCGCAGCATCGTGGAAGCGCCGACCCCGTCCGGTCAGTCCATAACCCTTTTCCCCTCCGCCGAGGTCGCACTGAAGAGACCCGACAAACTCCGTGTCGAACTCCGGGGGGAAGCGCCCGCCTTCGATTTTTTCTATAACGGAAAAACCGCCGCCGCTTTCGCCCCCACGACAAAAAACTATTCCCTGGCGGCGGCACCCCCGACGATTGATGCGATGTTGCCGGCCTTGGAAAAGGAGACCGGCATCCGGCTTGTGACCGCGCCCCTGCTATTCAGTGACCCGTATGCCGCGGTCGCAAAATCCATCACGAGTGCCTCCGTGGTCGGTTCCACTGTGGTCAAAGGGATTCCCTGCCAGCACCTGGCCTTTCGTTCGAAGGGAGTGGATTGGGAAATTTGGATCGAGGAAGGAGACCGGGACCTTCCCCGCCGTTTGGTGGTCAATTTCACCGAAGACGCCAATCTCCCCCGGATGCTGGTTGAGTTTACCAAATGGAACCTTCGTCCCTGGCTGCGCGATAGCATCTTTGATTTTGAAAAGCCGGACGATGGTAAGGAAATCCCCTTCGTTTCCGTCCGGGAATAAAACAACGCACTACCGAGACTCGATCATGAAACCCCTGCTCACTTTCCTCGCCCTGGCGATTATCGGAACGGTATTTTCCCTCACTCAGGTCGGTTGCACGAATGGATACTATGCCTATGGCGCGGCTCCCTACCGCCCCGTGCCGGTGCCGGTTTATAGGCCACCTGTGCGCGTCGGATATTATGGGGGCGGATATTATAGGGGCGGATACCATCGCAATTACTATGGCCGCTCGGGCTCGTATAACGGCTATCGCGGAGGCTCTGCCTCCTGGGGCGGGGGTTCAGGTTCCTGGAGCGGCCCGCGGGGCGGCTCCGGCAGTTGGCGTCGTTAGATGTCTGTTGCGCTACTCGACCTTCCGTAGCGAACCCGTAAAGAGCAAAAAACTCAAACCCAAGAAGAGAAAAACAACACTAATGAATCTAAACATCCTGAAATGCGGACTACCTTTTTTGGCGGTTTTTACAGCGCTCCTTGCGCCTCTCCCTTCCCTCCACGCGGCAGACGCAAAGAAGCCGAACATCCTCGTCATCTGGGGAGACGACATCGGCCAATTCAACATCAGTGCCTATAACCACGGCATGATGGGCTACAAGACACCTAACATTGATCGCATCGCCAAGGAGGGGGCCCTGTTTACCGATTGGTATGGCCAGCAGAGTTGCACCGCCGGTCGGGCCGCGTTCATCACCGGTCAGTCCCCCATGCGCACCGGCCTCACCAAAGTCGGTCTGCCAAGTGCGCCCGAGGGCATGCAGAAGGAAGATCCCACGATTGCCGGGTTACTCAAGGCGCAGGGCTACATGACAGGTCAATTCGGCAAGAACCACCTCGGCGACCTCAACGAGATGCTGCCCACCGCCCACGGGTTCGACGAATTTTTTGGCAACCTCTACCACTTGAACGCCGAGCAGGAGCCGGAGCATCCCGACTATCCGAAAGATGCGGCATTCAAGAAGAAGTTCGGCCCTCGCGGCGTTATTAAATCTTTCGCCGACGGCAAGATCGAAGACACCGGCCCGCTGACCAAGAAGCGGATGGAGACAGTGGACGAGGAAGTGACCGCGGCCGCTCTCGATTTCATGGAGCGCGCTAAGAAAGCCGACAAACCCTTCTTCGTCTGGTGGAACAGCACCCGCATGCACATCTGGACGCATCTCAAGAAGGAATCCGAAGGCGTGACCGGCCTTGGCGTTTACGCCGATGGCATGGTTGAACACGACGCCATGGTGGGTCAGTTGCTCGACAAGCTCAAGGAGCTGGGTCTGGAAGAGAACACGATCGTCATGTATTCCACCGACAACGGGGCGGAGTTCTTCTCCTGGCCTGACGGCGGCACCACCATGTTCCGCAACGAGAAAGCCACACAGTGGGAGGGCGGCTTCCGTGTGCCCACCATGATTCGGTGGCCTGGCGTCATCGACGCGGGCACGGTCATCAATGACATCGGCGCTCATGAAGATATGCTGCCCACGCTGCTTGCCGCGGCCGGCGATCCGACGGTGAAAGAAGAATTGCTCAAGGGTCGGAAGGTCGGAGACATGAATTACAAGGTCCACCTCGATGGCTACAACCTGCTGCCCACGCTTAAGGACGCGAAGGCGAATGAATGGCCGCGTAAGGAATTCCTTTATTGGACTGATGATGGAAACGTCGCGGCGCTTCGCTGGGAAAACTGGAAATTTACATTCATGAGGCAGAACGCCCATGGGATCGCGGTCTGGTCACAGCCATTCGAGACCCTGCGGGCACCAATGTTGGCGAATCTCCGGATGGACCCCTTCGAACGCGCCTGGGATGAAAGCATTGGCTATAGCCAATGGTGGGTGGACCACATGTTTGTCTTCGCTCCGGCCACTGCGTATGTCGCGAAATGGCTTGAGAGCTTCAAAGAGTTCCCGCCGCGCCAGGAGCCAGGCAGCTTCAATCTTGATAAAGTGATGGAAGCGATGGAAAATCCGCGAGGCGGGGGCAATTGACCCATTCCGGAATAAAAAACTGAAATAGTTCTCAAGGCCGCATCCGTTGCAATCGGGTGCGGCCTTCTTGCAAGCGGGCCCCCAACCCATCAATTTCTGCACAAAATGAACACCCGCGAAGCCCTTCAACAAATCTCCGCCGCGATGAACGTCTGCTCATCGCCCTGCTCGCCGACGGACACGTATTAATGGAAGGCCTGCCCGGCGTTGCCAAGACACGCTCGATCAAAACCCTCGGCCGTCTGGTCGAGAGCGCATTCCGCCGTATCCAAATCACGCCGGATCTGTTGCCTTCGGACGTGACCGGCTCGGAGATTTGCCGCAAACAAAACGGCACCTTCGATTTTCATCCCGGACCGGTCATCGGCAACCTCATACTTGCCGATGAGATCAACCGTGTGCCTGCCAAAGTGCAGGCCACCTTGCTGGAAGCGATGGAGGAGCGGCAGGTCATTCTCCCCTCGAAGCATCCGAAGGTCGAAAATCATCGTTCAGAATGAGTACGAATAGTTCAGTACCACGCGAAATTCCCTTCGATCATAGCCATTGCTCATGCGGTTTTCCGCATATCGAAAACGGAGCCAGAGTTGGTCGAGGTATTTAACCGGCGGGATGAAGTCGATGGTGATGTTGAATTCCTGTTGATCCGGTGAGGCGGCGGCACCGCTGTCCGGCGTGTTTCCGCAGACCCAGTTTGCGGAGGCAGCCAGACCATTGAGGCCAAAATCTGAAAAATCCATGGACAACCCGGCCCGGAAGGCAAGTTCTCCCGCCCGGTCAAAGTCGGCGATCACGGTGGAGTTAAAACTCGGAGAACCTCCCCAGGGCTTTTGAATGCCGTCACCCCGGCCTGTCCAGGTGAAGTTGGCGGAAGCGATCAGACTTCGATAACCAATGGCGGCCTTTGCACCTGCCGATTGGGTTGCGAAGTGCCCCAGCAGTTGATCTCCCACGCTCCGTTGGTCCGTAAATTGTCCGCCGAGGACCATGCTGAGGTCTTCGGTGAAAGTGAGGGACCGCTCCGTTTCCAGGTAGAACGTATTGAACGTGTTCCATCCGCAAAGGTTGACGCCGCCAACGTTGAAGTCATCCGTAAAATTATAGCGAAAGCCAGCGACAGAAACCCCGTTGGTGCTGCCCTCGGCGCCCGCTTTTTCAGACATCGATACGAAGTCCACGCTGTCACGGGCTTTGATGGAAAAGATATGCCCGAATCCGATCTGAAGATTCTCGACCTCCGTCGAACGAAAGGCCACCCCCTCGAAGGTGTTCGGAATCATCCGGGAGTCGTCAGCGTTGATATAGGGAACATCCAAGGGAATGCGTCCAAAAATGACTGAGGAATCGCTGTATTTGAATTCTCCAAAGGCCTGACCCAAAACGGTGATGCCCTGTCCGTCCGGACGGAGCAGGCCGGCTCCTCCGCCGCCTGGTCGCGCGTAGAGCTTCTGCGACGTGTATCCCACCAAGGTCACACGAAAAACGTCGGCCATCCAGCCCGACTCAAATTTCAATGCCCCGCCGATCGCAGCGACCTCCTCAGTGTTTTCCCCATTGTTGTTCCGATAGCGAAAATAGATCCTTGGCTGCACCGAGAAAACCGCATCGTCGATCCCGGCGAACCCGGTCCTGGGAAACAAATTTTGGCGCAGAGAAGGAAGGATCTCCATGAGAATGGGCCGCGGCAGATCGTTCTGCAGTGATATCTCATCCGGGGTGAGGCCGATGCTCTGCGTCGCGGAAGGTACTTCCGCGAGTGAATTCGGGATCGGCGTATCCGCCTCCAGATACTCGGCGGCGTCCAGAGGGGTCGAGAACAGAAGCATCGCGGAGAGAAAGGCGATGAGGAGGCCACCGGGCAAAAATACCAGAAGGGACCGAAGGACGGTGAGCCCAGAGGGTGCCGGGGGATTTCCCGATGGTCTGAAGATCATGGTCGCCAGTTAGGCATCCTTGGTTGCGGCTGTCGAATCCCGGGTTCCAAGTTGATGGCTTGAGGGACCGGGAGTGGGCCGACCCGGCCATTCTGGAACGGGGGCCGGGCGGGCGGCTCCGGCTTGACGGCGCCCAATCCTTCAACGCATCTTGGTTCGATCCATGGAGCTCAACGCGCTAGCGACCTTTAATATTGCCATCCTTGTCCTCTTTCTTGGCAAATTCTTGAACAGCAAGATCGGTCTTTTACGTCAATATAACATTCCGGAACCGGTGAGTGCGGGTCTGATCATGTGCCTGCTGACATGGCTGATCTTCGCGGTATTCGGCACGGAGATTTCCTTCAACCTGCAAGCTCGCGACGTGTTGTTGATCTATTTCTTCGCTGGGATCGGACTCAACTCAGATCTTCGATCCCTTTTGGCCGGGGGGCTGCCGCTCATCATTCTGGTCGCCGCGACCGTGGTGTTCATGTGTCTGCAAAATCTGGTCGGGATCAGCGTGGCAAGTTTGTTTGGTTTGGAAAAAGCAATCGGAATTCTCGGCGGCACCACCTCACTGATTGGCGGTCATGGGACCGCCATTGCCTGGACACCGACATTCCGCGACGAGTACGGCATCGCGAATGCCAGTGAAATCGGGATCGCCTGCGCCACGTTTGGTTTGGTGCTCGCTTCGGTGATGGGCGGGCCGATTGCGAACATTCTCATCAAGCGCCATAAATTGGAACCCAAGGTGGTGAAACAACCCGATGTCGGCTTCACCGAAGAGAAGGAACATTCAACAATTAATGTGTACTCGTTTCTCAGCGTTTGGCTGGTTCTCAACATCAGCCTGACGCTTGGGACTGCGATTCAGAAAGGACTGGGTGAGGCGGGCTTGCAGTTGCCGCTCTTCGTTTGCTGCCTCTTTGGAGCGATTGTGCTGACCAATACCGTCCCCCGCTTCTTTCCCAAGATGAAATGGCCGGCCGGAACGAAATCCTTGGCACTGATTTCCGACATCGCGTTGGGGATGTTTCTTGCCATGTCACTCATGAGCCTCCAGCTCTGGACTCTGGCCGAGTTGGCCGGACCGATCTTCAGTATCCTGGGAGTTCAGTTCGTCCTCGCGTTCTGTTTTGCCCTATTCGTGATTTTTCGTCTCATGGGACGCGATTACGAGGCGGCGGTGGTGTGTGCGGGGTTCGGCGGAATTTCGCTTGGATCGACCCCGACCGCGATGGCGAATATGACCGCAGTGGCCAAGCGCTACGGCGCCGCGCACAAGGCCTTTATTATTGTCCCTCTGGTGTGCGGATTTTTTGTCGATATCGCCAACGCGGTGATCATCAAAATGTTCCTGGGTTGGGTTGGTTGATTGCTGATCTGCGGCCACCTGGAAACACTCCGAAAGAGTGACATTCCCACCAAAAATTGCCAAATGTCTCCACAAACCATGCAAAGCCTCCTTCTTCCTTTAGCCGCCACCAAGGAGTTTGAAAAGGCCGCCCGGAAAGCCGCAGCAAGCCCCTTGGTGGCGGCGAAGAATCTGGTGACCCATCCCATCGACACTCTTTCCGGCGTCCAGAAAGGGGTCTGGAAGTTTCTCAATCAGGCCGGGCAATCGGTGAAAGAGGTCGGCGAAGGCCGTCAACCTGATGCGGTGGATGGAGGGATCGGGGCCAATGCCATCGGTTACTCCAAGGTCAAGCGCGGCATCGCCCTTCGGCTTGGCGTGGACCCTTACAGCACCAACCCAATTTTTCAACAGGCGCTCGACGAGGTGGCTTGGCCGGCCTTTGCGGGCGGCTTGACGGTGAAGCTCGGCATTGCCGGGGTTAGCTTCGGCCTCGGCGCCGCTGGGACGGCCATTGCTGCAACCGACATGACCGGGCATCTCAATAAGATGCTGCTGGACAATAGTCCGGCTGATTTGCGGCTGAAGAACCTTGGGTTTCTTCTCGGCATGGGCTTGAGCCGTGCGGATGCGGTCGCGTTCCTCAACAACAACGCCATCTCGCCATCCACCCAGACGATCCTTATCGCAGCGCTGAATCAACTCACTACCGCCACCGGTCAGGACACCTTTATTCGCCTGGCCACGACCAGTACGAATGAGCAGGAAGCTCTCTTTTATCAGCAGTCCGCGCAATTGATGGCGGGATGGAACGCTGCGATGCCGGTCGCCTTTATTACGGATCTGAATGGTCTCCCGGTGTGTCAGATGGAGGGCGGCACCGTGGTCGCTCCCCTGGAATGGGATTATGTGGTGTGGACGCCAATGACGGAACGTTTCGTTCGGGCCCTGAAGGCGGCAACCTTTTCCACGCCCGCCTCTGGCCAGGCCATCGCGGTCACAGGTGTCCTCTCGCCGATGTCAGTTCAAGCTTTGACTGCGCGCGGGGTGACATTTTCCGAAAAAGGGCTTCCGAACCCGCTCAAATAACGGCTGGGCCGGATGGGATGTTTATATTTGAGCTCGAAGAGAATTCGTTTTAGGATTTACGCAATATGAAACTACCATTCATGAAGCCCTTGCAATTTCTCACTCTCTTAAGCTGCGCCATTTTCATCCTTCCGCTGGTGGCCTTGGCAGACGCGGATGTCGGAATCATTGGTCTTGAGGTCAAGGACAACGTCAACGTCGTTTACCACATCAAGGTTGCCTCCGTCCGGGAAGACGGGGTCAGCAAGGGTGTTGCCGAACTGCGACACCTGCTTAGACTTTACGACGAAGTGGGCGTTACGCGGGATAAGCGGGATATTCATGCCGTGTTCGATGCGGACGGGGTTCCTTTTGTCGTGAGCGACTCCGCCTATGCTCGGCTCGGCAAGGGCGATACCAATCCGAACACAGCCCTCATCGCGGAATTGATCGGCGAAGGAGTCTCTGTCGAAGTGTGTTCCCAGCGAATGGAGCGCGACAAGTTGACGAGTCAGTCGCTCCTGCCTGGCGTAAAAATGGTCCTCGGTGGGCAGCCACGGGTGATTGATCTCGAATTGCGCGGTTATGCGTATTTTCGCTTCTAAGGAGAGACGGATTCTCTCTGTCGGTCAAATCGCCCCCCTGTTCCCTAATTCCAAGCTCATCCGTATGACGCTGCCCTCACTTATTCGTATTTTGCGTGACGCAGTTCCTGCCCTTGTCGCTGTCTTTTTGATTTCCGGTTGCGTGAATCCGATTGACCCTCTCGGCCCGATCGGCAAGGGGCCCGAACCCCGTCCGCCTCTGGTCGCGCCCCAGTTGGGGGAGAAATTTGCCTGGGGATTTTCGAGCAGCAGCTACCAATATGAAGATCCGGCGGTGAAACCGGGTGACCCGGACTATTTCCAAACCGACTGGGACATTTTCGTTGATCAGGACAAGGCACCGCCGAAAGGCAATGCGCTTTATAGCTGGACCCATTTCGACAAGGACCTCGAAGCCTTGAAAAAATCCGGCGTCACCCATTACCGCTTCAGTATCGAATGGGCGCGCGTCGAGCCCCGGCCCGGAGTGTACAACGAAGTCGCCATTCGCCGTTACGCGGATATGGCGCGCCAACTCAAGGAGGCCGGTATCGAACCGATCGTCTGCCTATGGCATTTCACCTTCCCCTCCTGGCTCTACGATAAAAAGAAGCCCGGGCAGTCCAACTGGCTGCACCCGTTGGCCCGCGAGCGCTGGAATGCCTATGTCGAACGGATGGTGCGCGCCACCGCTCCTTACACAAAATATTACGCGCCGCAGAACGAACCCAACGGCCAGATCACCACGGCTTATATCGTCGGGCAATGGCCTCCGGGGATGGATCTGGCATTCGGTCACTATTGGAAAGCGATCGACGCCAGCACCGGAATGTTCCGCGACGCCGCCTCCCGGATCAAGGCCATCAAACCATCGGCCATGGTCGTCAGCGTCGAGGCTCTCCCTTGGTGGGAACGCGCTCCGCTGGATCCCGGTGGCCTCATCTATAATACGATGATTCACGGCAATGTGGATCACCTCGACCGTATCTATGATGTCTGCGACATCCTCGGCATCAATTACTATTACTCTCAGGCCCCGGGACCAATTTCCCTTCTGGCGGAGCCTTATCGGCGGGGGCACAATTTCACCATGATGGGTTGGCGGATCAATCCGGAGGGGCTGTACAAAGAAATTCAGCGGGTGGCCAAACGCTACGGCAAGCCCATGATGATTACGGAAAATGGTATTGCGACGACGGATGACGCCAAGCGCATTGAATATATGCAAAATCATCTCGCCGCCATCGGGCGGGCCATCCGCGATGGCTACGATGTCCGCGGCTATCTGTCCTGGTCGCTGGCCGACAACTACGAATGGCATTATGGCTACAAGGCCTTCTTCGGGCTCTCCCACATGAACCCGGAAACCTACGACCGGGAGCCAAAGCCATCGATGGCCTGGTATAAAAAAATCATCAAGGATCACCCTCGGGTGAATTCGGTGCGATCGATTCTCCCGACGAAAAAGTCCGATTAAGTTTTTCTGGGAATAGGAGGCTTCGGCGGTAGAAGGTTGGCAACGTCCGTCCCTGATGTCGCGAGGGCCGCGACCCTCGCTTGACGGCACCCCGAGGAATGCGCGACTCTAAACCCTATGCCATTCACAGCCAATCAGATTGCGGCGCTCGTATGCGGTGAAGTCGTCGGAGACGGCACGATCACGTTGGCGGGATTTTCCGCCGCCCAAAGCGCCCGGCCCGGCGACCTGACCTTTGCCGACAAGGAAAAACATTTCGCTTCGGCGGAAGCGAGTCCGGCTGCAGCCATTCTGGTATCGGGGGCGTTTAATTCCTCAAAAAAAGTCCTGATTCGCGTCGGCGATGCCCGCATCGCCATGGCCAAACTGCTACCGCATTTTTTCCCTCCCGATCACCACGCCCCTGGCATCCACCCCACCGCTGTGGTCGCGGCCTCCGCGAAGATCGACCCCAGTGCTCATGTGGGTCCCTATGTCGTCGTGGGTGAAAATGTGGCTATCGGAGCCCGTACCACCATTCTCAGCGGCACGGATATTGGTCATGACTGCGAAATTGGTGACGACGCATTCCTCCATCCTCGAGTGGTCATTTATCCCCGCTGTCGCATCGGCCACCGTGTGGCCCTTCATTCTGGTGTGGTCGTGGGCGCGGATGGATTTGGCTATGTCCTCGACGAAGGCCGCCATCTCAAGGTGCAGCAGGTTGGCAATGTCATCATCCACGATGACGTGGAGATCTCAGCCAATGCCACCGTGGACCGAGCCGCCCTCGATTCGACCGTCATCGGCCAGGGCACAAAAATTGACAACCTCGTTCACATCGCTCACAACGTGAAGCTGGGTCAGCACGATATCATCATGGGTCAGGTCGGCCTTGCTGGCAGCACGGAAGTGGGAGATTACTCGGTCGTCGCTTCGCAATCTGGCATCGCCGGACATCTGAAAATTGGCAACCATGTCATTATTCAAGCAAAGTCTGGAATCATGCGCGATGTCCCAGACAAAAGCTGCATCCTCGGGGTGCCTGCGGTTCCAGAAAAACAAGCTAAGCGCCAATGGATGGCCCTCGCCAAGTTACCCGACCTCTTTCGTCGGGTGCGCACCTTGGAGAAATCTCTTGGCCAGCCCTCCGAAAACTCATGAGTTCAACGATTCCTCGCGGTTTTTTTTTGGTCTTCGTGTTGGCGGTCTTCGCGGCGATCAATTCCCCAGCGTTGGCCTGGGACCCGATGGGGCACATGATCGTCAATCAAATCGCCTGGGACCGTTTGACACCCAAGGCCCGGGCCGACGTCAAAAAAAGTCTCGCGGCATTCAACAAGAAAAACGCCACCGACTACGATTTTGTCACTGCCGGATGTTGGATGGATGATATCCGCGGCAAGACCCGGGAATACAACACCTGGCACTATATCGACCTGCCCTACAACCCGACCGGGACCCCCTTCCCGGTGGACTGGCAGGTCAATGGACTCTGGGCCATGCGCCATTGCGTGGCTATTCTTCGAGGCGAACGCACCGACCCTGACATCGACAAAGATCAGGCCCTCGTCATGCTCACCCACCTCGTCGGCGATCTTCACCAACCCCTCCACGCCACCAACCGCAACGGCGACGCGGGAGGCAATGGCGTCTCGGTGCCCAATATCCAAGACGCCAATGTCGAAATATTTCCCAAATGGAGAAACCTTCACTACTTTTGGGACACTTCCTATCGCCGCACCGTCCGTGATGGCGACGTGGTCGAACTCTACGCGGAGCCCGTCCACCTGGTAGATCAACCCGTGGCCCGGCATCAAAAATCCCTCCCGCTTGTCCGTGAGCAAGCCGCCGCCTTCCAGAAATCCCCCTCCTCAAAAGAAATTGTCGCCGGGGGGGACCTCAAATCCTGGGTCGAAGAAAGCCACGCCCTGGGCTACACAGAAGGGTATCAAAAACTTCCCGGCGACGCCGAGAGTACGGTCGTAACGCTCGATGACATCTACGTCGATAATGCCAGGGAAATCTCCCAGAAAAGAGTCACCCAGGCTGGCCTCCGTCTGGCAGGTCTTCTCAACGAAATTTCCCAGTGATCCGTCGTTTTCACGATCCCAAGGCGGGGCAGACATCGCTTCCAAGCGACAATTGTCACGGGGAATGCAAAATTTCGCTTGCCAGTGGACCCATCCTGCCTAATCTCTTGCCTCCCGCACAATGTCGGGGCGATGAGAAAGCACATCCGTGTGCTTTTTTTGTCCCCAGAATGACACGGGGATGAATCAGGCCGGAAAAGCCGGAAGAAAAATTACCAGCCCAGCAAATGCCTACAATCAATCAATTGGTCCGCAAGGGACGCAAAAAAATCAAGGTGAAAACCAAGTCACCTGCTCTTGTCAATTGCCCGCAACGCCGTGGCGTCTGCGTGCAGGTCATGACCCGCACCCCAAAAAAGCCCAACTCCGCCCTTCGCAAGGTCGCCAAAGTGCGCCTCACCAATGGCCACGAGGTCATTGCCTATATTCCAGGCGAGGGTCACAATCTTCAGGAACACTCCATTGTCCTCATCCGCGGCGGCCGCGTGAAGGATCTTCCCGGGTGTCGTTACCATATCGTCCGTGGATCCCTCGACAGCCTTGGGGTGGATGGTCGTCGCCGCAGCCGCTCGAAATACGGAGCCAAGCGTCCGAAGCCCGGCAAGGAAGATGCCAAGGCGGGAAAAAAGAAATAAGGTTGCCCCTATGAAATTCCGCAATCCGCAACCCGCAATCCGCGTTTAATTTATGTCCCGTCGTCGCCGAACCATTCACAAGGAAGTCAAGAAAGACGCCCGCTATGCGAGCCCTGTCGTCGCCCGCCTCATCAGCGCGATCATGAACAGCGGCAAAAAGAGCATCGCGGAGCGGATCGTTTACTTCGCCATCGAAAAATCCCGCGAAGGCGGCGATACCGTCGATCCTCTTGAGACGCTCCACAAAGCCCTCGATAACGTCAAACCCCGCTTGGAAGTCAAATCCCGCCGGGTGGGTGGCGCCACCTACCAGGTGCCGATGGAAGTCCCACCGGATCGTCAGATCGCCCTCGCCATGCGTTGGCTGGTGAATTTTGCCGGATCCCGGAAGGGAATCCCCATGGAGACTGCGTTAGCCAACGAGCTCAAGGAAGCGGCTGCCGGTCAGGGGAATGCCATCAAAAAGCGTGACGACATGCATAAGATGGCTCAGGCCAATCGGGCCTTTGCCCACTTCCGCTGGTAGGAAATAAGTAAAAACACTTTCCCACCAAAAACAAAATGGGCGACCTGCGGGTCGCCTTTTTTGTTTGGGAGACCCCCCCCCTCGGGGAAGAACAATCCCCCCATCAATTTTCCGCTGACGCCCCGGGCCGGCAGACGCTCCCGCGCGATGCGAGGGTGAGCCGGTTTCAGCTACTTTGAAATGACCTCAGCGCGATATTGGATATAGACACTCCGGGCGGCGAGATAGCGATCCAAGGCGTCCTCGGTGGCGGCATCGTAATTGTCCATGTACTCGGGCAGGGAACGCAGGGTGTTGACGGCGGGAATTGACACCGTCCAATCCAAGCTGCCGGTCCAGAGGAACCCTCCCGTCATGACTCCTACCCAGGTCACCGGATTCAAGGCGTAGTCGCCCGCCAGGCCCACGGTGTCCCGCAGGGTGCTCGGCCCCAGTAAGGGAAGCACAAGGTAGGCTCCTTGCCCGATGCCCCACCGGCCAAATGTCTGACCGGTGTCCACATCGGGTACATGGGCCAAGGCGGGGAATTTGTCGGACTGGAGCAAAATACCACCCAAACCCAGGGTCGAATTGACGAGGAATTTTCCGGTTTCCTGACCCGCCCCGGGGAGATTTCCCTGGAGGACATTATTCACAAGACGAACCGGATATTTTACATTTTCATAGGCGTTGTAAATTCCCGTCCGCACCACTTTGGGTATTACGAGTTCGTAGCCCTTGGAGAGGGGCCGCAAAACAATCCTGTAGATGCCATCGTTCAACCAAAAAGTGACCCGGTTGATCGGCTCCAAAGGATCGGCGACCGAAGAAGCGGCGTATTCGTCAAGGTCGTCTTCCTTGGTTTGGACCGACTTGGCATCGCGGGGGCCGACTCCGGCGGCGGCAGAACCCGAATCGTCCGTCGATTTTCGAGCGGTGGACGCGCAACTGGTCAGGAAGGTGACGGATGTCAGGACAAGAAGGGCGGCAAGGTAGGAACGAGGTTTCATTTTATTTCGGGCGGTCGGCTGATCGGGAGAGAGATTTAATCACGGCGTTCGGGCCGCCTTTTTTGAACTGGGCATCGAGTTGAGTCCTGTAATTCGCGATCAGGCTCACGCCTTCGATGACGACATCGGTGATGCGCCAGCCCTCGGCCTGTTCCAGGCGATAGGTGACCGTGTAATTACTGCCATCGTTGAGCACCGTGGTTGGTACTTCGATGCGTCCGGGGGCGGGGGCTGAGGCGGCCTTGAATGTGATGGACGGCTCTTTGCCAGGGGTGAGCTTTCTGGCGTAGGTGCGGATGACCAGAGTGGTGAAATGTTTGGTCGCTTCCGCTTTTTGATCCTTTGAAAACTGACGCCATCCTGGACCGACGGCCCGGCGGGTCATGACTCCGAAGCTCACGTACTTTTGCAAAACCGGGCGGAGATTGTCGGTCAGCTCTTTGCCATTGGGGGTGTTCCGGGCAGTAACGAGCACTTCATCCACGGCAGTTTTCAGGCGCTGCTCCGCCTCGACGGTCGAGGCAGCGGTTACCTTCCCGTGCAACAGGATCACGGATGCGAGAAGGAGGAGGAGGCAGCGATTCATGGGGCGGGTTCTTTGTCGGTTTCCTCATCGACCGTGCCAAAGGCCATCTTGCCGATCAGGGATTCCAGATCGACGGACGACTCCGTCATGATGATGCGTGTTCCAGATTCGAGGAAAGTCTCATCCGCTCCGGGCGAAAGAGCGATATATTTATCACCAATCAGCCCTGTGGTCTTAATCGAGGCCATGGTATCGGTCGGAAGTTGGAGGGTGGATCGGACCCGAAGGATTGCGATGGCGCTGTAATCCACAGGGTCGATGCGCACTCCTTCCACCCGCCCGACGGTCACGCCTGCCACGAGAACACTGCTGCCGCTGTTCAGTCCCCCGGCGTTGGTGAAGCGGGCCTCCAGAATATAGGTGTCGCCACCAATCAAAGATCCCGAGCCGAGTTTTACCGTCAGGTAGGCCACGGCCGCGATACCCAGGAGCACGAAGACCCCGACGAGAAGTTCAAGTCTGTTCTGTTTCATAAGTCGTGAGATGGGATGTTCTCTCCCCTGCGGATGGATGCAAGGGTAGAGGCGAGGGCCGCGGCACTGTCGCGGAATCCGCAAACGACGGGATGGGTCGAAGCGGCGAACTCGGCGGGAGGGCCGACAAAGCAAATGCGACCCTGATCCAGGAGCGCCACCCGGTCGCTGGCACAAAGGGCTTCGAGCACATCATGGGTCACAATCAGGGCCGTAAAACCGAATTGGCGTTGGTATTTGGCGATCATGGCAAAGACGGCGTTGCGCCGCAACGGGTCCAGGCCGGCGGTGGGTTCATCAAAAAAGACAAGCTCCGGACGGGTGACGATCGCCCGGGCCAGAGCCAACCGTTTTTGCATCCCGCCGGAAAGCTGACTCGGGTAGTGGCCGGAATAGCTCTCCAATTCGAGTTGTCGCAAGGCCTCCAGACTGCGCTCGCGAATTTCCAGGTCGGCGAGGTCGGTTGTTTGTTCGAGAGGGAGGGCAACATTTTCCAATGCCGTCAACGAATCGAAGAGCGCGTTGCCTTGGAAGAGGAAGCTGCAGCGGCGCCGGAACTCGGCGCGGGCGGCGGAATCATTAAAATTCAGGGGACGTCCATCGAAGGAGATCCTACCAGCATCCGGCCGCAGAACATCCACCAGGCATTTCAGGAAGACTGATTTTCCGGCTCCGCTGGGACCCAATACGGTAAAGAGACTGCCGCGCGGCACCTCGAGTCCGACTCCCGCCAGAACAACGTGGTCGTCGAAACACTTGTGCAGGTCCTC
Source organism: uncultured Spartobacteria bacterium (assembly GCA_937890535.1). Taxonomy (GTDB): domain Bacteria; phylum Verrucomicrobiota; class Verrucomicrobiia; order Chthoniobacterales; family Terrimicrobiaceae; genus CAMASH01. Next base: position 8,156 of record CALBXK010000218.1, on the reverse strand, counting down.
GACACGAAGCAGCAAATCGGAGGCGACAGGATTCATCATCAGACTAGAAAGGAGGTAATGACGTAGTCGGCCGCGAGAACGAGAATGCTGGAGTGCACCACCGCCCGCGTCGTGGACGCGCTCACGGCCCGGGCCCCGGTCGCCGAGCGGCAGCGGTGGGCATTGAAGCCGTGAAAAGCACAAACGCTAATGGTCAGCAGTCCAAAAATAGCCGCTTTCAGAAAGCATTCCCGAACATCCTCCGATCCCACGGCCCGTTCAACCGACGACCAGTAGACTCCGGGCTCCACGCCGAGCAGGAGAGAGCCGGACACGCTGCCGCCCCATAGACCGATCGCCACGAAAAGCGCGGTTTGAATCGGAAAAACAAAAAGAGCGGCGATCAACCGGGGCCCGACCAGGTAGCCATGACTGCTCACGCCCATCGTCTCCAACGCCACGATTTGCTCCGTATTGCGCTGCATCCCAAGTTCGGCTGCCAGAGCGGACCCCGCCTGTCCCACCAGCATCAACGCCGCCAGCACGGGCGCCATTTCCCGCACCAGACTGAGCGAAATCAAAGCTCCCAACAAACCCTCCGAACCGAAACGATTGAGGACGTAGTATCCCTGCAACCCGAGAACCAAGCCGGTAAACATCCCCACAATCAAAATCACAGGCAGACAGAGCGCACCCTGCTCATAGACAGCCCGGCCAAAGCGTCGCGCCAGTCGCCGCGACCTTAGCGCATCGCCAAACGAGCGCCCGGTAAACAAAGCGAGATCGCCCATCCCCCCAATGATTCGAAGAGTTTCCCGGCCGACCGAATACGGTATTTCACGACAGGAACGCGCAAGGGAAAAAGTGGTTCGATGGCGCGAAGAGCCCATGGGCGATAACGTAGGGCGGAGCTTTATCATTCCACAAGCTCCAACCTGCGGAATTCACTTTCCCCCCATCGCCCGCCGGTCTAATTTCTTCAGCCAACCTTGCATCCATGAAAAAACCCCGCCTCCAACGTCTATTTCATCCCACCTCCGGCCGTTCGCTGATTGTGGCCATCGACCATGCCCTCTTCAACAACACCGCCTTTCTTCCTGGCATCGAGCGGATGGACAAGACGGTGGCAAAGGTCGCTTCAACGGGAGCCGAAGGCGTCTTGCTGTCGGTCGGGGAGGCCACCCATTTGCAGGATCTTCCGGGCCGGGAGAAGCCAGCTCTGATGCTGCGGGCTGATCCTGCCAATTTTTATAACAACGAGGCGCCGGTGTCCAAACTGCACTGCCGGGTCTTCGATCATGCCGTGGAAATCGCCCTCCGGCTCGATGCGGCCTGTATCCTGCTCAACCTCCTCCAGATCGACGACCATCCCGAAATGCTCAGTCAATGCGTGGAAAATATTCTCAAGGTGAAGAACGATTGCGACCGCTATGGAATGCCACTCGGGATTGAGCCGCTCACCTTTAAGAAAACTTCCGCCGGCTATGTCGGGGACGGAGATCCTGATCGTGTCACCACTCTGGCCCGGATGGCGGCGGAACTCGGGGCGGACATCATCAAGACCGATTCCACCGAACCCGAAGAGGATTTTCAGCGGGTGGTCGAGGCCGCTTCCGGCGTCCCAGTGACGGTGCGCGGCGGGGGACGTGCCTCGGACGAAGAAGTCCTCGATCACACCGAACGTCTGGTCAAACAAGGGGTGGCGGGACTCATCTACGGGCGCAATGTCTTTCAGCACGAATCGCCGGAGAAAATGACGCGGGCTCTCCATGCGGTTCTGCACCAAGGCCAGACGGCCAAGGAAGCGCTTAAAGTTCTCAAGGCCGAGGGATGAAACAAAGCGAGGTCAATCAACTTTGTCGCGAGGCGGCGGCTTGTTTTCAACAGCATCAATGGGTGCTGCCGCCTCAACCTCAATGGGCCGCGACCGACTTTGGTTTGGGGGATTATCGCCAAGCCGGCCTCGCCGAAGTGGTCCTCGCCAACGAACCGGAGTATTGCGAAAAAATCATGTATGCGGCCGAGGGAATGGTGACGCCCGCCCACACCCATGGAGCGAAGAAGGAGGACATCATCTGTCGCTCCGGGTGCCTCCGAATGATTCTTTGGAAAGAAAATCCCCGCACTCATGCGGTGGAGGGGCAGGTGGAAGTCGCGATCAACGGACAAATCCGCACCATCATCTCCGGGGAATCGTTTGACCTCAACCCCGGCGAACGCATTACCCTTACGCCAGGACTCTGGCATGAATTTGCCCCGTCCGCTCCCAACACCATGATCGGCGAGGTCAGCACTTGGTGCGATGAAGAGAAGGACAATTTTTTCGCCGATCCCGCCGTGGATATTTTTCACACCATCGAACCGGACGAAGCCGCCGAATTTTCCGGATTCTGATTTTTGCCATGCTCACCCGACCAACGGCTCTAATTTTCGACATGGATGGTCTCCTCTTGGATACCGAAGGAGGTTACAAGCGTTCCTGGACGGTCGCAGCCACAGCACTGGGCGGGGATCTCACGGACGAACTCTATTTAAAACTGATTGGAATCACGGTGGCCGATGCGGAACAGTTCCTGGCCCGCGAATTTGGTCCGACCTTTCCTTTGGAAAATTTTAAGGAATCGGCCCGCCTTGGATACGAAGCCATCGTTTCCGAGGAGGGCATTCCCTTGAAGTCTGGGGTGGTCGAAATCCTGGACTGGGCCAGCGCCAACGGGGTGCCCTGCGGGGTGGGGACCTCGACCGTCACCGCCGAAGCCACGGAGCGCCTCGAAGGTCACGGGCTCAGGGACCGCTTCTCCGCCCTCGTCGGAGGCGATCAGGTGGCCAAGGGCAAACCGGATCCGGAAATTTTTCTCAAGGTGGCGAAAGGTCTCGCGGTGACCCCCGGTGAGGCCCTGGTATTCGAAGATGCGCACAGCGGGGTCCGCGCCGCGGCGGCGGGCGGATTTCAGATCGCGCTCATTCCCGATCTGCTTCCCGCCACCCCGGAGATCAGCAGCCTCTGCACCCGGACATTCGCCTCTTTGCACGAAGCACAGTCCTGGCTCGAAACCCTGCCTGCCTAAGTATGAAAGCCACTCCTTTTGCCCGCATCGCCCGCCGGGTGGGGGCCACCGGCAGCGGGGGGATCTCACGACGGCATTTTCTTCAAACCGGTCTGGCCGCCGCTGGATATTGTCTTTTCGGCGGGGTCGCCCGGGCCGGGGCCGGAGCGCCGCGGGTGATTGTCGTGGGGGCGGGTTTTGGCGGGCTCAGTACCGCCTGGCAATTGCGGCAGGCCGGCGCTGACGTGGTGGTCCTCGAGGCCCGCAACCGGGTGGGCGGCCGGGTGCTTTCACTGGATCGCTTTATTCCCGGGTCGGTGGTGGAGGGCGGCGCGGAACTCATTGGTTCCAATCACCCGACCTGGAACGCCTACGCCCGGCACTTTGGCCTGGAATTTCGCGACGTGACGCCTTCGCAGGATGATCGCGCCCCGATCATCCTGGATGGCAAACGCTTCGAGGGAAAGGCTCTCGCCGATCTTTGGGATCGACTGGGGGAAGCCCTCGCCCAGATGAATTCCGATGCCCACACGGTCAATCGGGAGGAACCTTGGAAAACGCCGGATGCGGACCGCCTCGACCATATGAGTCTGGCCGAAGCCGCTGCGGCCTGGCCGGTCGCGGAGGATGCGCGGCGGGCCGCTCTGGCCGTCCTCGCCAACGACGACGCGACCTGGCCGGAGAATGAAAGCTACCTCGCCACCCTCTCCACGATTGCGGGGGGCGGGTATGAACAATTTTGGACAGAGAGCGAGGTCTATCGCTGTGTCGGAGGCAATCAGGAACTGGCCTTCAAGCTCGCCGCGGCGGTCGGGGAGGAACGCATTCACCTGAAAACCCCCATCACCTCCATCGACCTCAAGGAATCCGGGGTTGAAGTACGCACCAAAACCGGGGCCCGCTTCGAGGGAGATCTGGTCGTTCTGACGGTTCCTCCCGCAGCTTGGGATGCCTTTTCCATCACTCCGTCGCTCCCCGACAACTACCGTGTCAACTCGGGACCCGCCATTAAGTACCTTTCCAAAGTTTCCCGTCCGTTCTGGGTGGATGATGGCTTGCATCCCAATTCGCTCACCGACACTCCAGTAGGTGAGACCTGGGAGGGGACGGATGCCCAACGGGCGACGGACGAAGAACCCGCCTGCCTCAGCGTATTTAGTGGGGGGGCCGCTGCCGCCGCCTGTCTGGCATTTCCCGCCGCCAACCGCCATGCGGAATTCGCCAAATATCTGGAGGCCATCTATCCCGGGTACAACAAGCATTTTGAGAAGGCGATGTTCATGGGCTGGCCTAATGAGGAATGGACCCGCTGTGGCTACAGTTGTCCGGCTCCGGGCCAGGTCACCGGGGTTTTTCCCAACCTTCGCGCCGGGTTCCGTGACCGCCTCTTTTTTGCCGGAGAATATGCCAGTCTGCTCTTCACCGGCTACATGGAGGGGGGCTTGCGCAGCGGAGCCGAACTCGCCCAACGGCTGGCCGGGCAACTCAATCTCAAAGCAACCACCTGATCTATGATCCCTGCCACCTCCTTGAAAATTTCCGAGCCCGCGCCGCCATGAAGCACGTCACCATTATCGCCACCAGCTTAAGTGAAACATCGAAATCCCAGAGGTTAGCTGCGATCTTTGAACAGCGTTTGATCGAAGAAAAACTGTCCTGTGAAAGAATTGATCTTCGCGCTCTGAACATTCCCTTTGCCGGCACGAGTGCGGGCTGGAGCTCGGAGGATATTCCACCGATCAAAGAGGCGGTCGCACGGGCGTCTCACATTGTATTTGCGGTTCCGATCTATTGTTATGATGTCAACGCGGCGGCCAAGAATTTGATGGAACTTGTGGGAAAGGCCCTCACCAAAAAAGTGATCGGATTCATCTGTTCCGCCGGTGGACGTGGGAGTTACATGTCCGTGATGGGATTTGCCAATCACATGATGTTGGATTTTCGCAGCGTGATTGTGCCAAGGTTTGTCTATGCCAGCGATGAGGACTGGACCGCCGGCGATATTTGCACGCCCGAGATTGAACATCGCCTCGATCTTCTGCTTGAAGATATGCGGGAAATTCAAGTCATGGAAAAGTCCGGAGCGGAGACTCCCGCATCCTGACCCATGATCTTAAAAAGGAAAATAGAGGTTCACCACAGAGGGCACAGTGGTCACAGAGCTGCAACGAATGCGCAGCAATGGCCAGGCTTTCAAAGGCAGGTACAGAAAAGCGGAGCCTCGATTGCGACCCACCTTGCAGGTGATTTTCCACAGCGTATCACGATTTTTGCAAGTGACTCTTTCTTATCCATTTTCCCTCTGTGATCTCTGTGTCCTCTGTGGTTCATTTCTGTTTTTAGGATGATCCCTCTCACCCGCTATCGCAGGCTGGACCGGGCCGAACTCGATACCGTCTTGGATTGGGCGGCCGCGGAGGGTTGGAATCCTGGACGGGCCGATGCCGAGGCGTTTTGGACGGCGGACCCTGAGGCCTACTGGGGGATTGAGCATGAGGGAAAGCTGATCGGAGCCGGCGCGATTATTTCCTATGACGGACAAGCCGGCTTCATGGGACTTTTCATTGTGCGACCGGAATGGAGAGGGCAGGGCTTGGGGCGCAAGTTCTGGTATTTTCGACGGGACGAGCTTCGCCAAAGATTACGAGATGGTGCCCCTATTGCGATGGACGGAGTTTTTGCGATGCAGGCCTTTTATGCGAAAGGTGGGTTTGTTTTCACCCATCGAAATTTGCGCATGGAGGGACGGGGACAAGCCGTCCAGAGATTGCGGATAGGCTTTTTCAAGCGCTCTCGGCGTCGGCCGTCGGCCAGCCGCTCTTCCTCGATACGCCGGAGAACAATCCCGCCGCAGTCGCCCTCGCAGCCCGGCATGACATGAAGGAATGTTTCGGTTGCGCCCGCATGGTGCTGGGTCCGGTGCTCGCGCTGCCCTGGAACGCTATCTATGGGGTGACCACTTTTGAATTAGGCTAAGCCTTTGATGTTCGTTCTCTAGACTCCACTCCTCTTTTCCACGGGGTGTTCAGGCTTATGAATGATGACATCGCCACGATGGCTTTTCCTCGACCCCCAGTTTCCCTAATATCTACGCTATCGATCCGTGCAGAAAAGCTGTCTCGCGGCGAGGCCGTTCTGGGTGAGGCGGTCAATCCTCATCCTGCCTGTCGCTGAGCATTTCGCCACGCTGCAGTTTTTCTGCATTTTCCGTGGACCAAAGAATGGCTTTCATGACTTTCTGTGCGGTAATGTAGCGGGTGGCCGCCAACAAATGGATGCGTTTTTCTTCGGCATCATCCGCTAGGTCGAAGTGGCGCAACGCCGCCTCCAGAACCTGGAACATGTGCAGTTCGGCATCCTCGCGCAGGAGAATGTGGGTCAGCCCGCGCCACAAAGCGCCCATGTCATTCCCGTCTCTCACATAATGATTAACGAGCAGTTCCGCTTCCTGGACTTTCTGGAAATCCGCCAACTCCTGCAGACGGTTCAACATCGCTTTCGGACCGGAAAACCGGTCCTTCAGGCCGTCGGAAGGTGCGGGAACTTGCGCCTCGGGCATGTTCAGAAACCGGATCAGATTGGCATAAACCACGCCATGAAAAATTCCCCGCAAAAGATCGCGGCTCGGCGCCACCTGAAACGCTTGATAGAGAGCGTGAGCATAGGAGTAGAGATTGGCCACCGCGTGCCAGTCCCCCTCGTTCTTGAGATGAAACCGCACAACACGCAATGCGCCCGCGTAGGTGAGGGCCCGGCAAAGCTGGCGGGGATCCACCCCCGAACGCAATGTTTCCTCCACAAGGGGCACGGTTTCCTGAAAATCCCTTCCCACCAGATCATGCGCGAATGAGGTGATGTTCAACCCGGCCTCATTCTCCTGATTCTCCGCCCAAATCTCATCCAATCGTGAAAAGACTTCATTGAGGAGGGAAACGCTCGGTGCCCAAAGCGATTCTTCTTCGTGGCGAGCGCGGGTTGCCAGGTCCACCACAATGGGCCGCAAAAGACTCGGCGCATTGTCCCATCCAACCCAGTCCAGCGCTTCGAGGGTCTTGTTGGCAAAGTCCAGCGCATGCCCGTCACCCGTGAAATAGAAATCGGTCGCGGCTGTGAAGAGAAAATCCGCAATAACCTCCTTCCCGCACCCGCGGTCAACCAGGGTGACCAGGATCCGTTCGGCGGCCGCAATATCCCGTTGGGTGATAAATCGGCGAAACCAGCGTTTTAGGGTTGGCACATCCACCGCATTGCGCCCGGGGAATGGTTCAATCCGGGGCCGGCTGGAGCGAAAAGAGGTCTTGCGTCCGATTTGGGCCAGGCCATGCGTCAGGAAAAGATGATGATCCTTTACCGCCGTCTCATCCCACAAATTGCCTGCGAGGGTGAGGATCGTTACCCCTGATGACCATCCATCCATCGTCTTGCCGGCGCCATAAACCAGACCCTGGCGAATGATTTCAAGATGGCTCAAGCCGCTCTCCGACAACGCAACCACAGCCTTGGCGATGAGGAAAGGGCTGGCATCCTTCAGCCCCCGCTCCAGGATGCGCTGCCCGCGATCAATCATGCTGTCGCGAGCCGCCCCGCTCCCGTCATCCGAAATTCCAACAAAAACATCCCCCTGTTTGACCTCCACCGGAAAAGTGCGGACATCATCGCCTCCTCCTACGAAACAGGCGCCGCTTTTCAAGTCGAACTGCCAGTGATGCCAGTGGCACACCAGGATGCCATCGCAGACTGTTCCTTTGGTGAACGGATAACCCATGTGCGGACAACGATTGTCGACGGCGAAAAACTCCCCCTTATAACAAAAAAGTGCAAGGTGATGCCGCTTGACATGAACTCCTTTTACCGTCCCTTCCGGAACTTCCAGGACGGAGCAAACCCGATGCAGAGCAAACCCTTTGCCAGTTGCCGATTCGGATTTTTGATTTCGTTGCGATTTGGTCGGATTCATAAAGAAACTTCTTTAGAAAAGAAATATTGCAGATTTGTCGACTTTGTAAAGATAATTCTTTAGTTTTGCCTTCCATGAAGGCTCAAACATCAGGTTCTCCCGGCCGCACACGACGGGCCATTTTGGATATCCTCAAGCAGGAGGGTGCGGTCGGCTCTCAAGAGCTGGCTTCC
>CALBXK010000217.1 GCA_937890535.1 uncultured Spartobacteria bacterium | reverse complement strand
GCTTTGTGCCCCGGGCGATTAGAAACACGAACCACCGAAAGAACATGCAGGTTAAATCCATTCATCGCAACGCGCGGATCTCCGCTTTTAAAGCCAGGGAGGTCACTCGCGAAATTCAAGGCCTGCCGGCCACTGACGCCATGGAGCTTCTCCGTTTCGTCCCCAAAAAGGCGGCTGGCCTAGTGCGGAAGACGCTTGCCAGCGCCATCGCCAACGCCGAAAATAACAACAACCTGGATGCCGCCTTGCTCGTCGTGAAGGAAGCCGTCGTAGGCGAAGGCACCACCTTGAAACGCTTTGTCCCCAAGGCCCGCGGCAGCGCCGGCCCGATCCGCAAACGCAGCAGCCACATTCGGATCATCGTCACGGATGAGATCGAGATCAAACGTCGGGAGAAAAAGACGGATACGAAAACAAAAAGGGAAACTGCGAAAAAGGCGGCTGCGAAAAAGGCGGCCAAGGCTGACAAGCCGGTGGAGACTCCCACCGCCGAAGCCGAAGCACCAGTCGAGACTCCGACGCCTGAAGAGACGAAGTAACGAACAGTTCGAAATCAGATTTCTCCAAAGGACGTGGTTAAGTAGCCGCGTCCTTTGTTGTTTAAAAATCGAACGGGTGCCGCCCAGCGCAGACCCCCTGGGGATGTGAAAGCGGCGAAAACTCGCGGGACCTAGACCATTCCGAGTTTTTCTTTGCCGGCTTCGCTGATCCGGTCCGGGGACCATGGAGGATCCCATACGAGATCGACGGCGGCCTCGGTGACGCCTTCCAGGGTGAGAATCTTGTCACGAGCTTCGGTGGCAATGATGGGGCCCATGCCGCAACCAGGGGCGGTGAGAGTCATTTGCACGGTCACCTTGCCGTCGGCCCCGACCTCCATGGCATAAATGAGGCCAAGATCGACGATGTTGACTGGAATTTCCGGATCGTAACACGACTTGAGCTGGTCCCAGACGGCCTCTCCGAGATCGTTTCCTGTCGCGGTTTCCATCCGGGCCGGTGTCTCCTGGCCAATGGCGTCGGCATCATGACCCTCGATGCGGAAGAGTCCTGCCTGACTGGGAATCAGAACTGTGAAGGATCCGCCTAGAGCCTGGGTGATGACGACCTGAGTTTCCCGGGGGATGGTGATCTTTTCGCCGCTGGGGATGCGGCTGACTTCGACATCGCGGGTGGTGGTGGCGTTCATTCGCCGCCCTCTCCAGCCGCTCTTCGATTTCCGGCGAGGTATTGTTCGATGAGGAGGAGATTTGCCTCACCCGCTCTTTGGACGATTTTCAGAAGTTGATCCATGGAACTGACCTCTTCGAGCTGCTCGGTCACAAACCACTGTAGGAAGGTGGCCGCGATGTGATTGTTCTCTTTCAGCGCATGATCCATGAGGGCATTGATGAGGTTCGTGACATTGACCTCCTGATCGAGGGAGAGTTTGACTGCATCTTCTGCGAAGGAAAATTTTGCCACGGGCTTGGCGATGGTGGGGATCTCCACCTTGGCGCCGGTGTCGATGAGAAACTTGATGAATTTCATCGCGTGCTGGTGTTCCTCGGTGGCCTGCTTGTAAAAGTGTTGGGCCAAAAAGGGAAGCGACTCGGCGTCGAAGTGGGCCGCGATGGCGGTGTATTGGATGCTGGCGGCGAATTCGCACCCGACCTGTTCGTTGATTTTTTCGTTGAGGGCTTGAGAGATGAGCATGGGGCAAGAGTCTTCCTGCCCGAAGGAAACGTCAAGCCCATGCGAGGCTCGTGCGTTTGGAAATTTCTCTTTGCGATGGGAGGAGGTATCGGTGATAAGTAAGGGGAGTTATCCTCTATGAGTCACCATCGCAACTACGACTACGGACATAAGCACGGTTCGGCTGAAGGCGTTCGTCGCGATTTGCGGCGGAGGCGTTGGGGCATTATTTTGATGCTGTTGATCGGGATCTTGATCCTGGCCGGGCTTCTCTACCTGACTCTTTCATCTTAAATCGGTTTCAGTTGATGGGGCGCGGCCTGGATGGGGCCGAAGAGCGCGGCGGCACCAAATTTTTTTGTACTGGCCTAGAATTTGTGCAACATTTTGCTGGGGATTTGGTTTAATCCCCAAAATCAAAAATCTATCATGACAACCAAACTCCTTCCGACTCTTGCCCTCGCCGCCCTATTTTCCGCCACCACGGCGATGACTCTTCCCGCTAAGGAGAAGAAGGATGCTCCTGACAAGGTCTGTTCTAAGTCAGAAGCCTGCGAAAAATCAGCGAAAGGAGCCAAGGCCGGACCCAAGGGAAAAGGCGAAAAGGGCGGGTTGCGCGGTCCTTGGAAGAAGCTGGAACTGACGGACGAACAAAAAGAAAAGGCCAAGGGGATCATGGAGTCCAAGAAATCGGAATTCGCCACCATTCAACAGGATGCCAAGAAAAAATCCGAAGCCGTGATGGATGCGATTGAGGTGGAAATGCGCAAGATCCTTACGCCCAAACAGGTGGCAGATTTGGATGCAATGAAGAAAAAGCCGAAGCCTGCGAAAAAAACGGAATAGCAGTTTAACCTTTAGCACGAGAGGGCAGCCCAAAAGGGCTGCCCTTTTTTGCGGAGTATCCCGGCGGTCCGTTCAGATTGCCCCTTGAGCAAGTGAGGTTCCCAACCCGAGGAAGAATCGAATGAGAAAAGTTTGGCCCCAGATCCTCAGGGGAATCTCCACTCCTTGCGGTCGAGGCATGAAGAAGGCATAGTGGAAGGATGGAAACGACCACAGCGCCTTTGAATGTGCGGATAGGCAATGAAAAGCTGATCCGGGTGAAGGACGCTGCCAGTGCGAAGCTGCGGTCTTTGTTGGAGAAGCAGGGTCGGGCCGAGGGGGCTTTGCGCGTGGCGATTATTGGCGGCGGTTGCTCGGGCCTGCAGTACAAAATGGATCTGGTGGATGGACCGGCCAATCGGGACATCATGGTCGAGTCGAATGCGGTCCGGGTGGTGATCGATCCCAAGAGCGCTTTGTTTGTCAGCGGGTCGGAACTCGATTTTAGCGAGGATTTGCAGAAGGGGGGCTTCAAAGTGACCAATCCCAATGCGGTGGCGCATTGTTCCTGCGGCGAAAGTTTTTCCGCGTGAAGGATTGTTTTGCCCTTCTGGGTGTTCCGCAGCGTCCGCTTCTGGATGAAAAAGGGCTCAAAAGCGCCTATTTTCGTTTGGCGGCAGAATGCCATCCCGATGCCGAGGGTGGGGATACAGACAAATTTCGCGAACTCCAGGAGGCGTATCAGACCCTGAAAGATCCGGTGTTCCGACTTCGTCATCTGGCGGGGGTGGTCTTCGATTCGTTGGGGGATTCGTCCCGTCCTTCGCCGCAGAGCGATCTATTTCTGCAGGTGGGGCAGGTTCTCCAGGCCACGAAGGCTTTTCGGTTACGAAGGGAAAAGTCCCAATCCGCCCTGGCGAGGGCGGTGATGATTTCTGAGGGAGTCAAGGTGCGGGAGGAATTGGGGGCGGTGACCGAAGCGGTGGAGCAAGCGCTCAGAGAAGCGAGGGTGGCCCTGGGGCTTCTCGACAAACGCTGGCCGCGGGTGGCACCGGAGGAGTTGCTCACTCTGGCGTCCGGGTGGCGTTATCTGACCCGCTGGCAAACCGAATTATCCGGAGCGGAGTTTGGGTTGATGCTTGAAGCCTGAGGGTGCAGGCTGTGCGGAATGATTGTTGGGATTGATTTGGGAACAACGAATTCGCTGATCGGCGCAATGGATGCAGGATTTCCTGTCCTTTTTGCCGACAAGGACGGCGGTCGGCTGACGCCATCACTGGTGTTTATTCCGGACGAGGGGGAACCTGTGGCTGGGCGGCAGGCGGCCCAGCACGCGGAGGCAATCTTCTCTGTTAAGAGGCAAATGGGGAACGCGAAAGTCGAAAGCAACCGCGAGGGCGGCCTGTTGAAAAAAGCCATCGCTCCGGAGGAAGTGGCGGCGGTGATTTTGAAGAAACTTAAGGCTGATGCCGAGCGGGCTTCGGGACAACCTGTGGAACGGGCCGTGATCACGGTTCCGGCCTATTTCAATGAGGCGCAACGCGCCGCCACCAAACGAGCGGGTGAGTTGGCGGGGTTCACAGTTGAGCGCCTCCTGTCCGAGCCCACCGCGGCCGCACTGGCTTATGGTCTGGATCGGCTGGGGGAAAAGAGCAAGGTGGCGGTCTACGATTTTGGAGGGGGGACGTTTGATGTTTCCGTCCTCGAATTGGGCGAGGGCGTGTTTCACGTTCTTTCCACCCATGGGGACACCCACCTGGGTGGTGACGATCTCGATGCCGCCCTGGCGGCCAAATTCGGCATTTCCCGGGCCGAGGCGGCTGACGGCAAAAAAGACCCTTCCGGAGCCGGATTTTCGGAGTCGGATTTTTCTGCGACCTGTCTGTCGATCATCGAACGGACTCGGGGGCACTGTTTGCGGTCGTTGCATGACGCGGGACTGAAGGCCGGAGACATCGAAGAGGTGATTTTGGTCGGGGGGGTGACCCGCATGCCGCTGGTGCGTGAGTTTGTCCGGGAGGTTTTTGGCCGCGAGCCGAATTTGAGCCAGCATCCGGATGAGGCGGTCGCGCTTGGGGCGGTCATTCAGGCTGGGATCCTCGACGGCTCGGTACAAAATGTGACCTTGCTGGACGTGACTCCACTTTCCCTGGGCATCGAAACTTTCGGCGGGTTGATGAATGTTCTCATTCCCCGCAACACCACCATTCCCTGCAAGGCCGGCGAGATGTTCACCAATGCGGCCATTCATCAGGAGGCCATGAAGATCAGCATCCTACAGGGTGAGCGGGAAATGGCAGCGGACAACTGGAAGCTGGGCGAGTTTTCGATCCCATTCACTCCAGCCGCGCGCGGCCTGGTGCGCATTGGTGTCCAGTTCGAATTGGATGCCAACGGCCTCCTCCATGTGCTGGGTCGGGACGTGGCCACCGGCGACGACATTACCTTCGCCATTCGCAGTGCGGTGGAAGTGAGTGATGAAGCGGTGGAAAAAATGTTGGCGGACTCCCTCGAACACGCGTTTGAGGACATGGACGACCGGCAATTCGTCGAAGCCGGTTTGAAGGCTGATGAAATGTTGCCGGCGGTGGACACGGCCCTTCAGCGCTTGGGATCGGCGGTGACGGGCGAGGAACGTGAGGCCGTGGCCGCTTGGGTTGAAAAAGTCACCGAGGCCCGGGAGGCGCGATCCTTGCGCCGCCTGAAAGCCGCCTTGGGGGGACTGGATGCCGCGACGGAACCTTTGGCAGCCCGCCTTGTTGAGGCCGTGATGGACGGAAAACTTTAGGGGGAGCGTACGCTTCCAGCGTGCAGCCTTCGGCATCTTGCCGAAGGCATACGAAGATCATGTGTTCCGCAGGATGCGGATCACAGCACGCTGGAAGCGTGCCCTCCCCGGAGATTTAAGAATGCGCACGCTCCCCGCCCAAACGGGCCCCCGTCTTGAGGTAATTTACCGTATAGTCCCGCACCGCATCTTCCAACGAGGTGGTCGGCGCAGTGTACCCGGTGGCGCGGACCTTGGTGATGTCGGCGAGGGTGTAATATTGGTATTGGTGCCGAATGCTTTCCGGCATCTCGATGAACTCAATTTTAGGCGGCAGATCGAGGGCGGTGAATAGGGCATTGGCCAGGTCAACCCAGGTGCGAGCGACACCGGCGCCAATGTTGTAAAGTCCGCCAGCGGAATCTTCCTCCGCGAGATGCAGGGTCATGGCCACGGCATCCTTCACGTAAACAAAATCGCGTTTTTGGCCCCCGTCGGGATACTCCGCTTTGTAGCTCTTAAAGAGCTGGATCTTTCCGGTGGAGGTGATCTGTTCGTAGGCCTTGCAAACCAGGCTGCGCATGTCGCCTTTGTGATATTCATTGGGGCCAAAGACATTAAAATACTTCAGGCCAACCATGTCGGAGAGGATTTCCTCCTGCTGGGCGTAGAGGTCAAAGAGGTGTTTCGAGTACCCGTAGAGATTGAGGGGACGGTAGGCCCGCAGGTCTCCCGTTTGGTCGTCCATTCCGGCGGCCCCGTCTCCGTAGGTGGCGGCGGAAGAGGCGTACACAAAGCGGGTTCCGGCCTGCAGGGCCCAACGGGCCAGCAATTTTGTGTAGGCGTAGTTGTTCTCCATGACATACCCGGCGTCGGTGACCGTGGTGGACGAGCAGGCTCCGAGATGAAAACAGGCCGAGAATTTCCCGTGAAAATCCGGGTCGGCGGCGAGGTTGTCGAGGAGTTGGTCCGCAGGGACGAAATCCTCAAACTCAAGGGGGGCGAGGTTGCGCCATTTGTCGTCCTCGCCGAGAAAATCGGTCACGACGATCTGATTAATTCCGCGTTCGTTGAGAGTCCGGACGAGGGCGCTGCCGATGAAGCCGGCGGCTCCGGTGACGAGTACTCTCGCTTTCGGATGCAGGAGGATTTCCTTTTTCTTGGAAGGTTTGGGCATGGATTTTGAAATCAAAAATGGCTGAGAAGCCAAATATTCTTGGAGGTCGGAGGCTAATTTGTCGCCCAACCGAGATCGATGAAGGTCTCAGTGTAGAGCTTTGCTTCATCGGGGAAGAGCGTCTGGCCCTTGGCGACAAGCTCGGAGGCGGCTCCTTTGTCGCCCGCCATGATCTCGACCGCCGCTTCGGAGTAATATCGGGCGGGTGATTTGATGGGATACTTCATGCTCTTGAGCAAGCGTTTCGCCTCGTCGGGTTGATCTGCCAACAAGAGGCTGAGAATGACCTTGAATTGCAGAAGTTCATTGGAGGGATCCTTACTCAACATTTTTGAGAAACTTTCGAGAGCCTGGGGATATTGCTTTTGAAGAAAGAGGAGCTCTCCGAGGTTGAACATGGCGGGAAAGAACCCGGGCGAGAGATCGAGGGCTTTCTCAAAATAGGTCTTGGCCGTGGCGAATTCATTCTTCTTTGTGTAAATCGCTCCCAGAAGGTTGTCGATGAAGGGGGAATTCGGCTGGAGTTTCTCGGCTTCGATGAGTTTGGCGAGAGCTTCATCATAGCGCAGGTTCTCAAATTCTGCGATGCCTTCGGTGACGAGAGCCTGGGTGGCTTCTTCGTTTTGGGCCGGTGCGGTGAGTGGGAGTCCCGCGAGCGCTAGGAGATATAATATGAGGGATCGAGTCTTCACAGGGATTGAGGATGGCGTGGTGGGTTCGGTGTCGCAACAAACAAATGACCCTTGTTTCGCATCCGTCGAGTCGTTAGTTCCAGTGGGTGACCATGCATGCGGGTTCCCTGGCGCTTATTCTTCACGCCCATCTTCCGTTCGTTCGGCATCCCGAGCATGAGGAATTTCATGAGGAGGACTGGCTCTTTGAGGCGGTGGTCGAGACTTATCTGCCGCTCTTAACCATGCTGCGTCGCTTGGTCGTCGAAAGATTGCCGGTGCGATTGACTCTGACCCTGACGCCCCCCCTCTGCGCCATGTTGAGGGACCCCCTCTTGAGAGCCCGGACCGCCCGATACCTTGATCGGGGGGTCGAGTTTTCCCACCGGGAGGTTGAACGCACGGCTTCCGATCCCGCGCTCAATGAACTGGCCCGCTTCTATTTGGAGCGATTGACCGGTCTCCGGGAATTTTATCAACACGAAATTGAGGGGGACATTGTGGGGGCGTTCGCCGAGTTGCAGCATGACGGGGTGGTGGAAATCATCGCCTGTGCGGCCACGCACGGATTTTTGCCATTGATGGAAGAATTTCCCGAAGCCCTTCGGGCGCAAATCCTGATTGGCCGGGATGAATACCGGGAATGTTTTGGCCGGGATCCGGTGGGGATCTGGCTGCCGGAATGCGCCTATGGACCGGGAATTGAAAGCATCCTCAAGGAAGCCAATCTGCGGTGGTTTGTGGTCGATGCCCATGGGTTGATGTATGGAACGCCCCGTCCGCCCTTTGCAATTTTCTCACCCTGTTGCTCTCCCTCGGGCTTGGCGGTTTTTGCCCGTGATCGGGAATCGAGCCGGCAGGTTTGGAGCGCTCGTGATGGATACCCGGGGGACCCGGCCTATCGGGATTTTTATCGGGATATCGGACAGGAACTTCCCGAGGAATTGCTCGCCCAAGTTTATCCAGAGGTGGGACACCGTCGTAACACCGGCATCAAATATCACCGGGTGACCGGCCGGGAACCCAAGGAAATTTACCGCCGGGATTGGGCGCTCGGGGCCGTGGAGGCCCACGCCACCCATTTTCTGCAAAGCCGGATCCAGCAACTCCGCCATTTGGCGGAGTTGCTCCCGGTGGAGCCCTTGGTCTTAAGTCCCTTTGATGCGGAATTATTCGGGCATTGGTGGTTCGAGGGTCCTGAGTTTTTGGAATCGTTTCTTCGTCAGGCGGCGACCGGTGCCGATCCGGTTCATCTCACGACCCCCACCCGCTATCTGATTGATCATCCCACAATGCCGGTGGTGGCTCCTTCGGCATCGAGTTGGGGAAATCACGGGTATTGGGAGGTCTGGCTCAACCCCAGCAATGCCTGGATTTATCCCCACCTTCACGACGCCGCGCGACGGATGACGTCAGCCGCCCGCGATGCTCTCGCTGCCGGGGTTCCTGTCGCTGATCGTCGGCTCAGACAAATGGCCCGGGAATTGCTTCTCGCTCAATCCAGTGACTGGGCCTTTTTGATGAAGACCGGCACCGCTCGTGCTTATGCTGAGAAACGCACCAGGGATCATCTTCTTCGCTTCTCCCGGCTCGAGGAATTGGTGGGGGATGGAGCATCGGACGATGCCCTGCTTGCCGCCTGTGAGGAACGGGATAACCTCTTCCCTAATCTCAACTGGCAATACTACGCTTGAGGGCATCGCTTTTCGTCTTGGTTCTGGCCCTCTCTTCGGGATTTTTGTCCGCGGCAAGCCAGCGTTTTTCCTTCGCGTTGCCGGAATTTGAGGGCCGGATTAGTCTGGGGGTTTACGATGCTTCGGGAAAGTTGATCCGATCGCTTTTTGTGAACGCCGACGAAGCGGATTTTGAGAAAGGGCTCAACGGATTGATCGCAGATTGGGATGGACGAACTTCCACCGATCAGCAGGCGCCTCCGGGAAATTATTCCGTGCGCGGATTTTTGGTGGGTGATTCCGTCCAGGCTGAGGGGATCGCTTTTCATTTCAACGATTGGATCGAGAGCGACGATTCTCCGAGAATCTCATGGGTGGAAGCGGTGGTCCCAACCGGGGCGGATTCGTTCCTCCTCTATGGTGCCCGCCCGGCAGAGGCCGGTCTGCCTGCCTTGCGGGATGAGGTGTGGAGGTATGAGGACTCTGTCGGGTTGGCGGTGGGTGCGATCTGGTTGTCCCGGGGCGACGGTTTCACAAAAAATCCCCTGGCGGAACGCCCGGGAGATTTTTGCGTCTCTGCAGGGCCGGCGGAAACCCTTTGGGTGTCCAGTCGGCAGGGCACTGATATCATTGTTCGTCAGCATGCTTATGAGGGTGGACTTCTCCGGGAAATGCGGGTGTCTGGAGAGGGGGCCGACAGCGCGCGGCTCTTTACGGACAAAGCGGACCTCAGCTTCTTTTTGCTCACAAAATTGCCGGCCGGGAGGGGGCAAACTCTGCGCGGGTACCGTCCCTTGGAGGCTTCGCCCGCTCCCTCAAAGGGGGACGAGACTGTGTCGGTGGATTGGGAGGTCTTTCTCGACAAGACGATCGTGCCTTGCCGGCAGTTTGGTTGGGTGGGGGGCCGACTGGTTGCGGATGCGGGAAATGCTTCGCCGCCGGATCGGGTAAAGTTCTCCCTCCCTCCCAACACACTTACCGCCCAGGCTTCCGAATTGGAGCTCACGGCGGCAGGCGACTCCACCGGCCTGTGGTTGCAGAGTGTCGATGGATTGAAATTGTTGCTCCTGGCGGAACCGAACCCTTGGGATCGGCTGGTTCTGGTCAAGGAGGGTGATTCCCTGCACGTTTTTGCCGGCGATGGGGTGGTGGTCGCCGAGTATTTGGTTTCAGGATTCGCCCATGTCGCAGCAATCAATGCCGGCTTGATTGAAATTCCCTGATTGGCCCGTGCGCAAGGATGCCGTATCAAAGGGGGGAATGAAACGCTTCGTGCTCTTCCATCTTGCTGGTCTCCTTTTGACCGTGCCGGTTTTGCGTGCTGCGGAGACGATCAAAGTGCCATTCAATTTTCAGTGGGGGGAATCCGCCCAACGTCTGGAGGACAGTCTGAAGCGGGTCAAGGCCCGGGTGGTCGATCGCCGGGAGATCGAGGGGCGGCAGTGTCTGGTGGTCGAGGGCATTCCACAAAAGCTCCTTCAGCGGGCCCAGTTTTTCTTCGATCAGGATGCTCTCAATGAGATCGAGCTGCATTACGGAGACCCGTCGTGGGACTCCACCCAGTACGGACAATTTTTTGATCAGACTCGTCGAAATATCGAGAAGAAGTATGGTATCGGACGGGTCATTGCGCGGCAAAAAACCCGTGACGGAGATGTCCTCCAGACCGTGATCGGATACCAATGGGTTCAGGATATGGCGACCTTGTCTCTCTATTACTACACCGCCGAGCAGGGAGCCAGCAGTTATCGGCTTCTCAGTCTTCACTATCGGGGATTCTGAATCCGCCCTCGGAAGACTCAGTCTCCAAACGTAATATCCACCGCCCGGGCCGTCTCCACCAGCTGGCCGTTAGGATCCACCTGGCGTAGCCTATGCACGGCATGAGAGATGGGAACATCCAGGGTCTGATCGTTTTGATAGCTCACCATGGTGCCGAATCGGCCTTCCTCGATGAGTTGAACGGCCTTGACGCCGAAGCGAGTGGCAAGGATGCGATCGGAGGCGGTGGGGGCACCTCCTCGTTGCAGGTGACCCAGGATGCAGGTGCGAACCTCCTTGTCCGTTCGCGCCGCCACCTCCCGGCCGACGTGATCGGCGATGCCGCCGAGGCGGTTTTCTCCGCTGGCCGTGGCGTGGCGAATTTGCCGTCCATTTTTGGGTTTGGCACCTTCCGCTACGACGATCATGGTGGACTTGGCACCCTGCGAGTCCCTGCGTTTTACCTCGCGAGCGATCTTCTCAAAATCGAAGGGAATCTCAGGAATGAGGATCACATCCGCGCCGCCGGAGAGACCGCCATGGAGCGCGATCCATCCGGCGTGCCGTCCCATCACTTCCAGCACCATAACGCGTTTATGGCTGGTGGCGGTGGTGTGAAGGCGATCCAGCGCGTCCGCCACGCAGGTGACGGCGGAGTCAAATCCGAAGGTCATCGCGGTGGCTTCCAGATCATTGTCGATCGTTTTTGGGACGCCGACGACCGGGATGCCGAACTCCGAGAGTTGGAGGGCGGTGGCAAGCGATCCGTCGCCGCCGATGGCGATGAGAGCCGCGAGATTCAGGCCTTCAATAGTGCCTTTGGCTCGATCGAGAACCGAGCGGGCAATCGCACCCCGCGCCCCGGAGCCGGTCTTGGCCATGAAATGTCCCCGATTGGTGGTGCCCAGGATCGTGCCGCCCAGATGCATGATGCCGGCGGTGGATTGGCGGTTCAGCGGGATGTGGTCGCCGGGAGGCAATAGACCTTCAAAGCCATCGCGAAACCCGATGACATCCCAGTCGAGCCCGTCCGCCGTCCGGCAGATTCCGTGGAGAACGGCATTGAGCCCTGGGCAATCCCCTCCACTGGTCAGGACGCCGATGCGTTTGCGAGCCGGGGTGTTCACAGGAGACTGGAGGATTTCGTTTTGCGCCCGGCGGCGGCCCATTCCGCGTAGCGACTCCAACCCAGCTGCATGAGGGAGGTTCCGTCGCGGAGGCGATCGTGGGAGCCAAGCAATACGACGATGATGCGACGGGGCGTCACGTACACCGTGGTGCCTTCTCGCTGTACCTCCGGCAATTTTTCAGAGGACAGGATCAGACACTCGCCGGCGCGGGACGTGCGTCCGGTTTTTACACCGTCAATATTATCGCGCCCTAGCAGGGTGTTGGTGTTGCGCAGGGTCACCGGGAGGTCCGCTCCCCCGCGTTTGACATGGACGACGCGGGTTTCTTGCGCCACAAAAAATGGAAAATCTGCCTCGCTGTAGGCGTAGCGGGTCAGGCGGGCCATGTCGGAGGCTGTCGAGTGTGGCAGGGATTTCTGGGACGCGTCGTCAATCCCGGTTGGGTTGAGAAAGAGGGTTCGCTTCATTCCGAGGGTTCGGGTGAGGGCGTTCATATGCGAAACAAAATTTTCCGCCGGAGGGAGGCTTTGCGAGTTGGGAAGCCGGGCGCCGACATGCTCGGCCAGTACGGTGGCTGCGATATTGTCGGAGGCTAGCAAGGCCGCGTAGAGGAGATCCCTTAGGCTGAGAGTGTCGCCAGCCTGGAGTCCGACGGGATTCGCGCCTCCGGCTTGCAGGGCGCCGGAGCTGACCGTGGCCTCTTCATTGAGATCAACATTCTTCAACTGGGCCCAGTCGAAGACAAGCACCGCTGTAGCGATTTTGGTGAGGCTGGCCACCTGCACTTTGCGGTTGTGATCCCGTGAGTCGAGAATCACACCGGTTTGGTTATCCACAATGATGTAGTTCCGGGCGCCGTTCGCCACGGAAGCGAAGGCAAATAACAGAAAGGCCGCCGCTATTCTGCGAAAAATATTGAGACGTTGCACGGCGGCAAGTTAGTCGCGCGCGGAGGGCGAGAAAAGCGGAAAGCGAGATTTGAGCCGCAAAAGTTAACTTCTTGGGGCGGGAGGGGTGACCGATCCCGCCGTGAATCCCGGTTCGATTGGGCGTCTACTTTTCAAACCACGAGACTCCGGTCGCGGCGGCGTCTGCGTTGCGAGCTGCGGGATCGAGGACGAGAAGAGCCCGGGTTTCGAGTTCAACATGCCCATCGCAAAAGAGGACGTGGGTGTGGGCTCCGGGCTTATCCGAGCGATGGCCAGTGACGTTAAAAACCACATCTTCCGGGCCGATGCCTGGCGTGTAGCTGGCAACTTCGGCAAGAAACACAACATGCCCGGGGTGATTGATTTCGTTGATTCGGAAACTGCGGACGCCCTTGGCTGGCTGGAGGAATTTATTCATTCCGTAGTTGAAATAGAACACATCCGGATCCCAGATTCTCACTGGCTGGGAGGCGGGGTCGATCCAGAGAGAGGGAACTCCGGGGCGGGGGCGCTCGCCGGGCGGGAGGGAGGCGAGGGGAAGCTGGGAAATGTAAGGCGGCAGCGCATTGAACCAGGCGGCAGTTTGCTCGGGGGTCACGGGATCGCGTCCGACTTCGGGGAGCTGGTTCTCGTTATCGATGAGGTGGAGATTGAGGGCGATGCCCCATTGCTGCAGGTTTCGTGAACTGGCGAGGCGGGTGGCACTCGCCCGTTGTTTGAGAAAGATGGCGGTGAGGACGGCGGCGAGGAAGACGAGGATGGCGATCCCGATGAGAACTTCCCGGCCGCTGATCCCCCTCGTTGAGGTGGAATGGTGGTTCAGGCCACACATGGCTTACGGTTCCACGCTGTCCGTCCAACCTGCCGGCGGACCCGTGATGCCCACGGCCGTGGGATGCGCTTTCAGATAGGCAACGAAGGCATCAAACTCCGATTTTTGGTCGGTTTCCCGGAGTGTCTCAGGTGGAAGTCCCAACCGGGTTTCAATCAGATGACCGAAATACCAGGAGGTCGTGACCGTGAGTTTGGGGGACGATGCGGAGTCGGATTTCCAGAGCGTGAGATTCAGATCTTTTCGTGCCGTGGCGAGCTGTTCGGGAGTGAGGGTGAGTTGCACGATGGGCGTGGTCCAAGGGAGAGTATTGAAAACCTGGCTTGCCCGCAGGGGACCAGAGATCCAGCTGGACCGGATGGATTGGGGGGAATAGAGGACGGCTTGCGTGCCGGGCTCCGAAGTCAGGGCCGTCATCGTGATGGCGAGGATGCCGTCCGAAGAGACGGGCGTGGCGAGCTCGGCGAGTTCGGTGTCGGCCCGCGTGATCGGGAGTGCGAACCGGGCGATGGCTTCAACGATGGTGAAATCGGAGGCTGCGGTGTTCGCCGTCATGGGCACCAGTTCGTGGCGGAGGACCCGCCAGTGGTCGCCGTCGCGTTTGAGGTCAAGGCGGGCGAGGGCGAATCCCCCATTGTTGCGGAGAATATTGAGCGAAACCGGCGGTTTCCAGTCTAGCGATCCTCCGGTGGCCCAGACCGCGCGTTCCTTGCCGCCATAGATGCGATGAGCGAGGATGGCATCGATGCCGAGTCTGCGGAGGCTTTGCAGGAAGGGTTTGGGCGCCTCTTTTGGGGATTCAAACTTCATCCAGCTCAGAACCGCGATTCCCTCTCCGGGTTGGCGGTTCAGCGAGTTCATCACCGCCTCGAAATCCCGAACCGGCGTGACGTCGGACAGGGTGGTGCCGAAGCGGGTGGGAAATCGGTCGGGAACGTCGCGGCTTTCCGTGTCACCGTAAAAATTTGAGATCAGAAAAACAGGAATTTCGGCGACAGTGATTTTGGCACCAAAGACCGTGCCTTCGGTGGCCGGTTGGCGGGCGGAATTTTGAAAGGGATTGAGCACCTGGGCCTTCAATCTCGAGAGGGTTTCGGGCTGCACCGCATCGTCGAGGTTGCTGAGAACCACCGCGTCGTACGCGGTGTCGTTGAAGAATGTCACCATGTTCTCCGATTGAGTGACATGGGCGGCGAATGACCCGGTCAGGCTGTCCCCGAGATCGACCAGGAAAACGTTTGCTCCGGTCGCGGTCGCTTCTGCCCGAACCTTGCGGATATAACCGGCGAGGTATTGGTAATGTTGAAGAGGGGCGATGGATTGGAGGGAGAGCGGATAGACGTTGCCCCGCATCCGGCCGGAATGAAGAATGATGAGGTCGGCCGCCTCCTCCCGGGGGGGCGAACACCCGGCCACAAGAACGAACCCGACCGCCAGGACAACCTGGAGATTCCGCACCATCCTGCCGGAAAAGCAGAGGCGGGCGCAGCAGGAGGCGATGAGTTTCACCATGCCATCAGACACCATGATTCATGGTATGTGGCGATCCGCGGGTTGTGACAAGTCTGTAACATGGGTCGGTGATTTTTTTGTGCCCGTTCGGATGGGATTGAGCCGTCCAAGAGGTTCATGTAGCATCTCGTGTACCATGCCAATCTACGAATTCTATTCTTCAGACACGAATCGGATCTACTCCTTCTTCGCCCGCAGCCTGGCCCAGGGGCGGATGATTCCGCGGTGTCCCGAGGATCCCAAAGCCCGGATGGAACGGGTCGTTTCGCGCTTTGCCGTGACCGGGCGCGCCCGGGAAACCTCCCCGGCGTCGGGTGGGGAGATGGAAGCACCCGATCCTCGGATGGAGCGTGCCATGGCGGAGATGGAAAGTGAGATGGCGGGAATGAGTGACGAACATCCCGATCCCCGCCAACTCGGAAAATTGATGCGAAAAATGACCGAGGCCGCGGGACAATCCCTCCCCGGCACGATGAAAGAAATGATTGAGCGGCTGGAAAAAGGGGAGGATCCCGAGAAACTGGAAGAGGAATACGGCGAGGCCATGGCCGATCTGGAAGGGGAATTCGGGGATCCCGCTGCGGGCGGACCAGAAGAGAAGGGGGGGCGGCCCCGCCGGTCGCCTCCCAGTCGGGATCCAGCGCTCTATGAGATGAGCGACTACAGCGACTACATTTAGGGCCCCGGACCGGGGCGGCGGCCAGTTGCATCCCCGGGAGCTTTGTGTCACTCTGCCCGGTTCATGCAAAGTCGATGCCGGAATCCAGGGGTGGTTGCCCTAGTCCTTCTCCTTTTCGTTGCAGCCATCGCCTATTTTTTTGGAGCGCAAGAAAACGGCCGCCGCGTGAATACGGATATTTCCCGCACCGATCAGGGCGCCTACATCAAGTACGCCATCGCCCTGCGCGAAAGCGATTTTACCACCGTGGGACGGAGGAACCGCATGCCGGCTTATCCGGCCTTGCTGGCCACGTTCATCGATAAGGGCGAGACGCCGGATGGATTTTTTGAAAAGGGCAAATTGATCAACACTTGGCTCTCGCTGGTCGGTCTGGTCTTCCTGGGGACGGTGTTTTTACGCACATTTCCCCGTCATGCCGGTCTGAATATCCTCTTTCTGGCCGGCTTTGGGGTTTTTGTCTTCAAGGCGGCCTACGTCCAGGCGGAAATTCTGTATTACCTGCTCACATTTGCCGTCTTTTTTCTTTCCTGGAAGCTCTTTCGCAAGCCTCGAATTTTGGTCGCCCTCCTCGCAGGCGGGCTGATCGGAGTGGCCCATCTGACCAAGGCCTCGGTGGTCCCTGGTCTTCTTGTGGTGGCCGTTTTTTATCCTCTTGATGCCATCTGGCAGTTCTTCACGGGGAGGGAAAAAGGTACGATCCGGCCCCTGGTCCGCCTCGCGGTGATCCTGCTCATGACGGGCACCTTTTTTGCCACGGTTTATCCTTATCTCGCCAAGAGTAAGGAAATCTACGGCCGGTATTTCTACAACGTAAATTCCACTTTCTATTTTTGGTGTGAATCGTGGAAGGACGCTGGAAATCGCACCAAGGCGGCCGGGGATCGGAAAGGCTGGCCGGAAATGCCGGAGGATGAGATTCCCAGTTTGAAGAACTATCTTCGAACCCACAGCGTTTGGGATATCGGCGGACGAATTTTTTCCGGAATCTCCCGGGTGGTGAACTCGATGGCAAGAAGCTACGGTTACCTCTGGATTTTTCTGGCTTACGTGGCATTCGGGCTCTGGGTGGCCTGGTGCAAGCACCGGGTCATCTGGAAGTTGATCTACCAACGACCGTTTCCAGTCGCGGCCCTGGCGGCCTATTTTATCGGCTATTTTCTTTTGATTGCCTGGTACAGCCAGATCATTCAGGGAAATCGTTTCATCCTTGGACTCTTTCTGCCGTTTTTATTTTCCGTGACCGCGTTGATTTGCGCTTTTGGCCGCCGTCTTGAGATCCGTCTTGGACAAGGGATGGTGCTTCCCGCCGTGCCCGTATTCAACACCCTGATCTCGGCCTGGTTGGCGGTGGATATCCTCATCACCTTCTTTTTCCGGCTCGGAACCGTCTATGGCGGAAGTTGAGGGTGGCAGGTGACACCAACCTCGAGAGATTTTTTTCAGCCCGCTCTGCCTTTGTGCAGTAGGCGACGGATGGCCCGTTCGAGGAAGGTTTGGCGGCCATAGCCGTCCAAGCGGGCGTAGAGGTATCCAGCGAGGCAGCCACCCAAATGGGCGCCATGGCCGATCCAGGGCTCGAATCCGATGACGAGAAAAAGCAGGGAGGAACCCATGATGCCCCAGCCCAGATATTTGGCTCGCATTCGGAGGGGGATGATAAAAAACAGCAGGGCGACGATTTCGGTTTCGGCAAACATGGTGGTGAAGGCGAGAAGGACCCCGCAGACGGCCCCGGAAGCGCCAATCAGCGGACGAATTCCCCCGGTGGCAATGATCTGCCCCAGCCCCCCGGCGACGGCGGAAACGAAGTAGAGAACCAAGAAGCGCTTGGTGCCAAGGATCCGTTCCACGATCCGGCCGGCAAACCAGAGGCCGACCATATTGACGGCCAGATGGATGAAGTTACCGTGCAGAAACGCATGGGTGACGAACTGCCACCATCGGCCTTCCATCAGGCCGGAAGCCGTCAAAGCAAAAAGGCTGACGGCGCGGGCGCGAAATTCCGGACCGGCTGCTTTTTCGACCAGAAAAATCAGCGTATTGACGGCGATGAGGGCGGGGACGGCCCGGGATTGCCAGCGCGGAAACTTCATCGGAAACCCTTAAGTCGAAAACCCGGCTGTGGGAAGGGCGGGCTGAGAATCCGGCACCAGTACGGACAGGCGGTGTCCGGAAAATCCGATTTCGCAAGGTAGGGACCCCGTCAATTCTCCGTCGATCTCCACTGGCACCCTATCGCGGCTTGAGAGTTGGAGCCCGCGGGTTTGAAAGTATTCCACATCGGGCAGCTTGGCGTGGTTCCCGAAGGCGATCGCCTGCACGTAGCGCATGAGGTCCCAATGACTTTGGTTTTGAAAAACAATCACGTCCAGGTGTCCATCGTCGAGCCGGGCCTCATGGAAAAGAACGAACGGTCCGCCGTACAGGCGGCCGTTTCCCACCAAAACGAATCGTCCCTCCCTGGGAGGGCCATCGATGGGGGCCACGTGAATTCTTGGAGGGCGTCTTGCGGCGACCTGGGCCAGCGTCAAGAGGTAGCTGAGCGGGCCGAGCGCCTTCTTAAAATCCGGGGTCGTGTCGCGCACCACCTCGGCATCGAGGCCCGCCCCGGCGAGCTGGACAAAATATTTTCCATTGGCCCGGGGCAGGTCAATCCGGCGGGTCCGCCCGTCCTCGATGATTTTCCAGGCGGCGGCCAGATCATTGGTGGGAATCCCCAATTCGGTGGCGAACACATTCATGGTTCCCACGGGCAGGAGACCGAGAGTGACGTTCCGGAAGTTGGCGAGTCCATTGACGACTGCGTTGATGGTTCCGTCTCCGCCTGCGGCCACGATGATGGGGAAGCCGTCCCCGGCCCCTTCTTGGGAGAGTCGTTGGGCGTCGTCTTCGGAATCTGTGATCCGAATCAGCACCCGGGGAGACAACTGGGCGATCGTTTTCTGGAGTTCCCCTGCCCGCCCGCTCCGGGCAGTAGGATTCAGGATCACGAGTATTTGTTCTTCACGCTTCACATTTTTTGAGAGTCCCGTAACTTCCCCGAGTGCCTAAATTTGCCAAGCGATTTCTCATTGGGGCCACCATTATTTTGGTGGTGCCCGTACTTATCCTATTATGTATCAACGTGTACCTTCAGTCCTCGGGGGTGCAGGAACGTATCCGCAACGCGGCCGCCGATGCGATTGGGGCTGATATTCAGATTCAGAGTACGACCTACACGCCGTGGGAGGGACTTGTTCTGAAGGGAATTTCGATTCCAGATTCCACGACTCCAGATAGCAATGCGCTGGAAGCCGCCGCTCTCCGGATCCGATTTTCCCTTGGTCCTCTGTTCCAAAAGCGTTTCGTGGTCACCGAATGTGCCTTGTTTGAGCCGCGTTTGATCATTCGCCAGATGGACAACGGCAATTGGATCGTCCCTCTGATGCCTCGCGTAAAACCGGCACCCACCGAAGAGATCTCCCCCGAACCTTCCTCAGCGCGGGGAGCCTCGTTTGCGGCTGAATTGCAGCGCCTCCGGCTTGGCAGTGGCGAAATTGCTTTTATTGATGCCCGCAAACGGACCGTTCTGCTCCTGGAGCGCACCGATATCGATGCCACGCTGACGCCGGAAATGACCGCGGAGGGAAGGATTGCCATCTCCCGGATGAAGCTGGGAAATTCGCTTCAATTGCGTCGGATCGAGAGCCCGTTCACCTGGGATGGATCGGCGCTTGATGTTCCCAAGATTCAAGGGCAACTCGCCGGAGGCGAACTCACTGGTCGTTACCACATCCGGACCGGCACAGCGCCCGCCTTTGCATTGACCGCAGAATTGAAGAACATCCTTCTGAGAAAATTGGCTGATGAGGCCGGTATTGAGCCCGGCAAGACCGATGGTAAACTTCAGGGAACCTTGACGATTCAGGGCGACCCGCGTCAAACCGAAGGATTATCGGGAAACGGGCGGCTCGAATTAATCGAGGCGAAGTTGAAACCGGTTGAGTTTCTCAGCAGGCTGGGAGAGTTGTTTCAGATCGACGAGCTTCAACTTCTCAAGCTTGGTGATGCTTGGATCAACCTCACGATTGGAAACGGCCAGGTCAATGTGGATGAATTGTTTCTGCAATCGGAAAACCTCATCATTCGCGGAAAGGGGCCGGTTCACTTCAATGGGAAGTTGAACCTCGAAGCCAAACTGCTCATCAATCAGAAGCTTCACAATCAGTTGAAATCCCTTTTGGGAAAAAATTTCGTGGAGTCCGAGGATCCGGAATATCGTGAATTGCCGTTTACGGTGAAGGGCACGGTGGCTCGTCCCAAAACTGATATCTTGAAGAAGCTTACCAATATTTCTCTGGACGGAGATGTGGGGGGATTTTTGCAAAATATTCTTCGCGCCATTCCCCGGCAGGACGCGGGGAAAGACGGTGGCAAGGAAGGAAAGTGAGCCCGTGCGCATCATAGCAGGCGAGGCCGGGGGCCGTCGGTTGTGCACCCCTGCAGTGGAGATGCGTCCGACCATGGATAGGGTCCGCGGGGCCATTTTTTCGAGTTTGGGCGATGCGGTGCCAGGGGCTCGGATTCTGGATCTTTTTGCTGGTTCCGGGGCGATGGGGATCGAAGCTCTGAGCCGGGGCGCAGGCTCGGCGGTTTTTGTGGATAGCCATCCGGTCTGCACCGCTTGCGTGAAGGCGAACCTCCGGACGATTGGGTTTGAGGGATCGGTCCAGACCATGGAGGCCCTGAAGTTTTTGGAGCTTTATGCAGAGGACGGGTTTGATCTCATCTTTGCCGATCCTCCCTACGCCACGGACCGCGACGGTCCCGACCCGGCCCTCGATATTTTGGCCGCACCCGCGCTGGCCGCCGCCCTGCGTTCGACAGGCACGCTGGTGCTGGAACGCCGCGCGCGCGGGGCAAACCCGCTCGTGTCGGCTTTTTCCCTGCTTCGGTCCCGTCGCTATGGGAAAAGTGCGGTCGATTTTTACACCCTTCCCTGAATGGCTGCGGTGCGATTTTTTTACAATCTGGTCTTCCCTTTTGTCCTGATGGTGATGTTGCCTGGATTCCTTCTCCGCATGGTCAAACGGGGGAAGTATCGGCATAAATTCGGGCAACGCTTTGCCATCTATTCGCCCCGGGTTCGCAGGAAGCTCGCTCCGGGGGGATGGACCTGGGTTCACGCCGTGAGTGTTGGGGAAGTGTTGATCGCCTTGAAGCTTATCGGAGAATTGCGTCGTCGCGATCCCTCGCTCCGGGTGGTTCTTTCCACCACGACTTCGACGGGATATTTTCTGGCCGACAAGGAGCGTTCCGATTGGTTGGAGCCGATTTACAACCCCATCGATTTCTTTTGGGTGGTGAGGCACGCCGTGCGGGTGATTCGGCCCTGTCGTCTGATTTTGGTCGAGGCGGAGATCTGGCCGAACCTCACCGCCGAGGCGCGACGAATTGGGGCTCCCCTGGCCCTGGTCAATGCCCGACTTTCCCCACGGTCCGAGCGCCGTTATCACCTGATCCGTCCCCTCGTCTCCGGTCTCTTTAACCAATTGGATCTTCTGTGCGTCCAGGATGCCTGCGACGCGGGACGCTGGGAGGCGCTCGGCGTCGAGGCAACAAAGATCCTCTGCACCGGGAGCATCAAGTTTGATGACCGGGAAGACCAGACCGTAGTGGAAAAACGATTTCAACCGGTGCTGAGTGCGTTGGGGGTCGAGGCGGACGCCTCAGTTTTGGTGGCTGGGAGCACTCATCCCGGGGAAGAGGAGGTTCTGGGCGGGATCGTGGTTCGTTTGCGTCACGAGTTCCCCAAGCTCTTTCCGGTGATTGTTCCCCGTCACGCCGAGCGCTGGCGGGAGGCGCGGAATGATCTGGGCCGGGCGGGTCTCCAGGTGGCTTTGCGCGAGGGAGAGGCCGTCTCCTTGCAGCGGCCTGATGCTTTGTTGGTGAATTCGACCGGGGAGTTGCGCGACTGGTATGAGTGTGCCGACGTGGTTTTTGTGGGAAAAAGTTTGACGGTGAAGGGGGGACAGAACCCGGCCGAGGCCATTTCGGCCGGCAAGGCCGTCGTGGTGGGACCGCACATGGAGAACTTCGCGACTCTCGTGTCCCAACTCGTGCGGGCAGAGGGCATCGTGCAGGTCGCGGATGCTTCCGGGCTGGAAGAGGCGCTTCGAACTTTGCTCGCCGACCCCGAAGAGGCACGTCAGCTGGCCACCCGGGGGCTGGAGTGCCTGCGCTCCCATCGGGGATCGACCGCCAGGACCTGCGACGCCCTGGAACGGCTCGTTTCCCCCGCCTGAGCTTCGAGCCTTCGGGGATGTATTTTTGGTTCGCCTGGGCCGGATCGGGTCTGGTAGGACTTGGTGGCTGTGACCAGCGTGCTCGGGAATATCGCGGACATTCACCACGGGGAAATTTTCCCCGGGGAGATTTTTATTGAGGACGGCCGCATTGTCCGGATCGAGAAACGGCCCGGACCCTTTGACGATTTTCTCATTCCTGGCTTCGTGGACGCCCACATCCATGTGGAAAGTTCGATGCTGGCTCCGGCGGAATTTGCCCGGGCGGCCTCGGTGCACGGGACCGTCGCCACGGTGTCCGATCCCCATGAAATTGCGAATGTTCTGGGGGTGGAGGGGGTCGACTACATGATCGAGGAAAGCCGGGACGCGGCGGTGAAAATCTTTTACGGGGCCTCGCCTTGTGTTCCGGCCACGGACTTTGAAAGTTCCGGAGCGACGCTTGGAGTCGAAGAAGTGGCAAGGCTTCTCGATCGTCCGGAGATTTGCTTCCTAAGCGAGGTTATGAATTTTCCGGGAGTTCTCGCCGGGGATCCGTCCCTCCTGGCGAAAATCGCTGCCGCCCGCGAGCGGGGTCTGCCGGTGGATGGGCATGCGCCACAATTACGCGGAGCCCAGGCGGGTGCCTATGCGGCTGCGGGCATTTCCACCGACCATGAGTGTACCAGTCTGGAGGAGGCTCAGGACAAGATTGCGGCGGGCATGAAGATTCTCATTCGGGAGGGATCCGCCGCCCGCAACTACGCCGCCCTCGAACCCCTCCTTTTCACCCATCCGGATCGCTGTATGTTTTGCAGTGACGACCTGCATCCGGATTCACTGATCGAAGGGCATATCAACCTGTTGGTCCGCCGGGCGGTGGCGGCTGGGGTGCCTCCGCTCACCGCGCTGAGGGTGGCCTCCTTGAATCCGGTGGAGCATTACGGATTGCCGGTGGGGTTGCTTCGGGTGGGCGATCCGGCGGATTTTTTAATGGTGGGCGATTTGCGGGAATTTGCGGTGCGGCAGACTTGGCTCAATGGGTGTCTCGTGGCGGAAAATGGGGTCAGTCAAACGCCCCGCAGGGAACCCCGCCTCGTCAATCGTTTCGCGGCAGAGGAGATCGTCCTTGAGACCTTGAAGATCCCCTGCACCACTGCGACGGCTCGGGTCGAAGTCATCCGGGTCGAGGATGGCCAGCTTGTCACCGGGAGGGAAACTGTCGAAATGGTGTCGGTTGACGGGGAATTGCCGTCCGATCCGGAGCGGGACTTTTTGAAGTTGGTGGTGGTGAACCGCTACCAGCCCTCCGCGCCGCCGGGGCTGGCCTTTATCCGGAATTTTGGGATCCGCCACGGAGCCATAGCCTCGTCCGTGGCGCATGACTCACACAATCTCATTGCGGTTGGTGCCGATGATGCCTCTCTGGGGCGGGCTCTGAATCTTCTTATCAAAAGTCAGGGCGGGGTTTGCGCCGTCACTGGTGACACCGAACGCTTGGTTCCCCTACCTATTGCCGGGTTGATGGCCGGGGGCGAGGCCCACGAGGTCGCAGCCCACTATGGCAGTGTGGAAGAATTGGCCCGCGAGTTGGGGTCCCCGCTTCGCGCTCCCCTGATGACTCTTTCCTTTA
This sequence comes from uncultured Spartobacteria bacterium, assembly GCA_937890535.1. Taxonomy (GTDB): domain Bacteria; phylum Verrucomicrobiota; class Verrucomicrobiia; order Chthoniobacterales; family Terrimicrobiaceae; genus CAMASH01. The sequence goes on along the minus strand of CALBXK010000217.1, from coordinate 795 downwards.
TGGCTCTGTTGGTGATCCCGGAGTTGAAACTCAGCGACCGTGGTCTTTTTGACGGAGCGGCGTTTCGTTTCACGCCGTTGATTGTCTCATCATGAAACCGACCGCCGAATATGAAAAAATTGCCGAGGATGTTTTCCATTGGCACGATTACAATCCCGAGTGCAGGACCGAATGCTCGAGCACCGCGGTGCAAACCCCGGAGGGGATCGTTTTGATTGATCCCCTGCGCCTTGAAGAACAGGCCATTGAACGGATGGTGGGCGAGGGCCGGGTGGTGGCGGTGCTGCTGACCAATGGCAATCATGAACGTGGTATGGCCTACGAAAAAGAACGCCTCGATGTTCCGATCTACGCCCCGGAAGAGGCCCGGAATGATGTGGTCGCTGACCATGGAGTGCGCGATGGAGATCTCCTTTTTCAATCTCTGCGGGCTATTGCCCTGCCCGGGGGCGGTCGAGGCGAAACCGCCTATCTGGCCCCTGGAACTCTGATCCTTGGCGATGCCCTCATTCATCTCGAGGGGTTGTCGATTCTTCCGGACAAATATTGCGCCGATCCCCATCAACTGCGCCAGTCCCTGAAGGCCCTCATCCCGCTCGCGTATGAAGTGGCCTGTTTTGCCCACGGTCGTCCGATCTTGTCCGGGGCCAGGAGCCTCATCAATCAGGTGGTGGCTGCCCAATAGCGAAGACGACCGGGCCGGAGCTTCCCAATTTTTGGCGCCGGGAAGCACTTGTGAAATGGCATTTCGACGTTTTGAGTGGGTGGGATGAAATTGGCTTGAAGGGAATTGAA
>CALBXK010000216.1 GCA_937890535.1 uncultured Spartobacteria bacterium | reverse complement strand
GCACGAGCGGCAATGAGTTCGTCCAGACTGGCAAAGACGGTGTTCACTCCGACGCGACGAGCCAGGGTGTTGGCGCGGGCGGTGTCGGAATCGACGAGGGCGCACAACAGCGCCCCGGGCAGGCGGGAGACGGTTTCCGCGTGGAGGGTTCCAAAGTTTCCGGTGCCCACGATGGCGATGCGCAGAGGGGTACTCATGGGGCCAGCAATTGCCGGGCGATCCGGAGGTAGGCCTTGACCCCGTCCTCCAACTCAGAGACAGCGATGGACTCGTCCGCGGTGTGGGCGTTGGCAATGTCGCCAGGACCGAAAATCAAACACGGGATGCCGAGGGCGGCGATCTTGCTGGCGTCACATGAAAAATTCACCACCTGGGATTCTTTGCGTCCCGCCCCAGCGCAGACGGATTGCACCACTGGGTGGTCGGCTTCGAGGCAAAATGGGGTGTCGGCCAGCGGAGTCTCTTCAAATTCCCAGCGGATTTCTGATTGTCCGCCATTCACCACTCGCTGGATCTCAGCATAGGTTTCCTGCCACGACTGTCCCGGCACGAGACGGATATCCACCAGGACCTCGCAAAATTCCGGAACGATATTCACGCCGGTTCCGCCCCGGATGATCCCGATCGATCCGGTGCTGGAACCCAGGCTGGGATGGCAAATCGCGCTGAGGGTATTGGAAAAATATTGATTCATAGCGGTGATGGCGCCTGCCATGGCGGTGATGGCGCTAACCCCTTTATCCGGAGTGCTGCTGTGGGCGGATTGACCGTGGGCGCGAACAAAAAATCGTAGGCAACCCTTGCAGCCACGAACGACCTCCAGCTTGGTGGGTTCGCCGACGAGGGCAAAATCAAAGGCCGATTCCTCGGTGAGGAAATGCCGGATGCCGGCAAAGCCAAGTTCCTCATCGACGACGCAGGCCAGAGTGACTTTTCCCCGCCAGGACGCGGGCTCGTCGCGCAAAACCAGCAAGGTGTGCAACATGCAAGCGAGTGGGCCCTTCATGTCCGTGCTCCCGCGTCCCCAGATCCGGCCCTCGCGAAGTTCGGCCCCAAAGGGTGGAATCGTCATCTCCGACACCGCGACGGTGTCGGTGTGGCCGTTGAGCAGAAGGTGCGGCGTATCCGCGCCATTGCGGAGATGAAAATTAACATTTCGGCGTCCGGGAAAAACCGTTTGGATTGTGGTCTCGAAGCCGTGGGTTTCCCCCCAGGCCACCAGCCATTCCGCCATATCCGCTTCGGCCCGGCTTTCCGGGTCGTATCCCGGGTTGACGCTGGCGATGCGGACGAGTTCCCGGGTGGTTTCGGTGACGTTCATGAGAATTCGATCATAGGCTCTCGCAGAGGTTCGCCCTCAAGCGTCCCTGATGGAAGTCCGGGGGGCGTGATCTCACGCCATCTTGACCACACAGTCGATCTCAACATCGATGTTCATCAACTGACAGCCAATTGTGGTGCGGGTGGGTTTGTTGCCGGGAAAAAAGGCACCGTACGCCTCGTTAAATTCGGCAAAATTTTTCTCGGTGAGTTGTTGGAGATAGGCGCGGCAACTGACGATATCCTCAATGCTGGCACCGGCTTCTTCGATCACTCTCCGCAGGCATTCGAGGGTGAGTTTGGTTTGTTCCGCGACGCTGCCGCGGGTGAATTTTCCGAGGGCAGGATCATAAGGACCCTGTCCAGAGATGAAGAGAAATTTGCCTTCAGCGATGATTCCGGCGGAGTAGGGAAGCCCGCTTTTGGGCAGGTCTTTGACGGTTTTGATGTAGGTGTTCATTCCGTTGAATCTATTTCCCTGCTGACCATCCGCAGTCAACCATAAACGTCGTTCCGGTGACCATATGGGAATCATCGCTGGCCAGATAGTGGGCAGCGGCGGCAATTTCGTCGGGACGGATCATGCGCCCAAAAAGCTGGGTGGCACTCATTTCACGATAGGCCTGCTCGGGATCAGGATATTCCTTGAGGCGGGCCTGAACGAATGGCGTTTCCACCCGGCCCGGGCAAATGCAGTTCGAACGAATGCCGTCGGCGCCGTGGTCCAGGGCGAGGCTTTTGGTCAGACCGACCACCGCGAATTTCGTCGTGCAATAGGCCAACCGGTCGCGAATACCGACCACGCCCCCAATCGAGGCCATGTTGATGATGTTTCCAGATTTTCGCTCCACCATGCTGGGCAGAAATGCCTTTGTCATGTTGAAGACTCCGCGTACATTGACGGCGTACATTCGATCCATATCCTCTCCGGAGGTTTGGAGAATGGTGCCAACGGCTCCGACGCCAGCATTGTTGACGAGAATATTCACCGGTCCGACGGATTCTGCGGCGTCGGCGCAGTCGGATTCGGAGGTGACGTCCAGGGCCAGGGCGGTTGCCGGAGTGCCAATCGATTTTGCCACCGCCTTGGCCCCCTCCAGATCGCGATCGGCAATAATGACCTTAGCGCCGGCTTGCGCGAATCGTTCCGCAATGGCGGCTCCGATGCCGGAAGCTGCGCCGGTGATGAGAGCTGTTTTTTGATTTAGGGAAAATGGGGATGCCATGGGGCATCGATTAGATCGCGATCAGGGAAACGTCAAGGGCGGACGGCCCGGGGGACCGGCATTCTTTGTACCTTCGATCAGAACAACTGCCTCTATACGGTTGAGTCCACTTTCGATGAGGTGACGGTTGCAGAAGTCGCTGCCAAATTTGATCTTATCTCTCACCGTGACTTTTTGTGGAATAGCGCCAGGCTGGCACGAGATCCCGCTGCGAAACGTACGGGCGGCGTCTGAGAATCTTTGCGGCAGGTTAGACTTCGGCGGGAACGGATTAACGCCCCGCGTTCGGGCTTGGCGGGGCTACGAGCCGCAGGAGATTTTCCGCGACTTCCCCGGGGGTGATGGCCTTCATGCACCGAAAATCGAGTGGACAGTCGCGGAGAAAGCAGGGGCTGCATTCGACCTGATGGCGGAGGGTGATGCTTGTCGTGGCTCGCGGCCCGGTCAGGCGGGGTTCGGTGGAACCGAAGAGGGAAATTAGAGGAACTCCCAGAAAGTCGGCCAGGTGCATTGTGCCGGTGTCGTTGGTGACCAGAGCGGTCAGGGTCTTGAGCTTGGCCATCAATTCCTCCAAGGTTGTTTTTCCGGTGAGGTCAATGCCACGGGCCGGATCGAAGCCCCGGAGAATTTCCTCGGCCAGCGGGGTGTCCGCCCCGGTGCCAAGCACGACCCAGGTGCAGGAAATCTTTTTCGAAACCTGATCCATCACGGCGCGAAATTTGTCCGTGGGCCAGCGTTTGGCCGGGCCGTATTCCGCGCCCGGACAGATTCCGATGAGGCATTCGCTGGTTGGCGAGTGCAAGAGGGGAAGGGGTGGGGGGGCAACCCCGCCGCATCCCTCCGCGAGGCGCCAGTAGCGGTTGGAGTGATGTGCGGGCCGGGCGGGTTTTTTTGATTTTTTGGTTTCCCGGACGGTCTGATTCAGAAGCTTTTCCCGGAAGTGACCGTGAAATCCCACCCTCCGGGGGATGCCAGCCAGCCAGACCTCCAGGGCGCTGCGCAGGGAATTTGGGAAGAGAACGGCCACATCGAATCGGCCTCGCAATTTTTTGGAAACCGCAGGGAGAGATTCCCCCTTAGCGATGGGAATGACGTCATCCACTTCGGGCACTGCCCGCCAGAGTGCCGCGAGTTTGGCGGGGGCAAGAATGGTGAGGCGGGAGTCGGGACGACCGAGTTTGAAAGCGCGGGCGGTTGGGATGCTCATCACCGCATCGCCCAGCCAATTGGGGGACCGGATCACGATGCGAAAGGGTTGGAGTGTCGTGGGATCGGTCCCTGGCGGCAGGTAGGTTCCGCGCTTCTTTGTGGCGGTCAGAAAATTCGGGTGTGAGATCTTCCAGCGATTGTGCACCCAGAACCAATCGGCGGGAGAGCGCCGGATTTGGGCTTCCAGGGTACGATTGAGGCTGGCGGCGAGGGCGTTGGTGTCAGTGTTGGGATCCCGTGAGTAAGGGATCTCCTCCCCGACGACAAAACGCCAGTGGGCGAATCCATCGGTATAGATGGCGCAGGGCAGGACGACGGCTCCAGTACGAGTTGCCAGCGAGGCGGCCAGCGGAGACGTGGAGGCCAGGGAGTTGAAAAATGGCATCCAGATGCCGGACTCGCCCGCATGTTGATCGATCAATACGCCCACGAGACCACCTTCGCGAATCAAGGAAACCGCCTTGGTCACGCCGCGTTTGCGGTCGAGGGTGATGATGCCCTTGGCTCGGCGGTCGCGATTGATCAAGTCGTCAATGCCTTTGTTGCGGAGGGCCTGATAGATCGTACTCGATTTGTAGCCGGGCGCCAGGCTGGTGAGTTGGGCGAGCAACTCCCAGTTGCCGATGTGGCTGATGATAAAAACAACGCCACGTCCCTTGGCCAGAGCCCCGGGAAGGCCCTCCTTGTTTTCAAAGGTCACAGAGGCCAGCACTTGGGCTTCGTTCAGTGCCGCCATCTTGAATGAACAAATCGCGTTTGCGCCCAGGGTGGTGAAATGACGGAAGGTCAAACGTCGAAGTCCTGCGGGAGAAAGGTCCCGGCCCATGGCGCGTTCCAAATTTTCCCTTGCGAGCCGCCGATAGCCGGGCAGGATCGCCCACAACCCGGCACCGACCACCTGTCCGCATGCGAAGCAAACGGAGAGAGGGAGACAGCGGATGAGAGTGATCAGAACCAACGCCAGCCAATAAATTAGACGATCCAACATGCAAAGTGAAGTTAGTCAGTATAGCGAGGCCCCGTCAGCTACGAAAAGGGAAAGGTTTCCCATTCTACCCGGTGGGACGGTGGGGATTTTGGGGGGCGGTCAGCTGGGACGGATGTTTGGGATTGCGGCGCGTCGGATGGGATATTTCGTGCATGCCTTTGAGCCGCAACCCGCCAGCCCGGCGGGTCAGATCAGCGATGTGGAGATCAATGCCTCCTTCGAGGATGTTGCGGCCTTGGGACGTTTCGCGCGGGGAGTGGATGTCCTTTCTTTTGAGTTTGAGAACATTCCGCTGTCGGCCATTTCTGAGGTTGAGCGGATCCGCCCGGTGCGCCCTCGAGGCGGGGTGTTGCATATTTGTCAAAACCGCGAGCGAGAAAAGAATTTCCTCAAGGCGGGGGGATTCCCCCACGCCCGCTTTGCCGTCGTGGCTTCGGCGGATGAACTCGGGTTGGTTCTGGCGCGAATCGGAACTCCGGCCGTTCTGAAAACTGCGGATTTTGGATACGACGGCAAGGGTCAGATCAAGCTCGTTGGGGACGTGTCCATTGAGGAAGTGTGGCGGCAATTCGGGGCACCACGGGGTGTGGTGGAGCAATGGATCCCCTTCGAGGCCGAAGTGTCTGTGGTGGTGGCTCGTGGTGCCGATGGCATCACGGAGGTGTTTCCTCCCTCTGAGAATATTCACAAGGACCATATTCTCGATTTGTCGATTGTCCCGGCGCGAATCTCGCCCGAAATCCGGGAGGAAACGGGAAGGATCGCCAGGGAAATTGCCGCAGCCTTGGACGTCGTGGGTGTCCTGGCCGTGGAATTTTTTCTCACTGCCGGAGGCGAATTGCTTGTCAATGAACTGGCTCCCCGACCGCACAACTCCGGACATTTTACGGTTGACGCCTGCGTGACCAGTCAGTTCGAGCAACAGCTTCGGGCGGTCTGCGGATTGCCACTGGGTTCGACAGATTTGTTGGCCCCGGTGGTGATGTGGAACTTATTGGGAGACCTCTGGGCGAACGGCGAACCGGACTGGAATCAGATTCTCTCCGAACCCCGGGCCCGTCTGCATCTGTATGGAAAATCCCAGGCCCGCCCGGGGCGAAAGATGGGACATGTCTGCGTTCTGGCGGATGTCGGGGAGGCGCTGGAAATCATCGAGGGCTTCAAGCAAAGGTTGGCTTGATAGGAATTTGGAATTTAGGTGGAATCCCGCACGAAATTCTCGCATTCTCCCGGATATGAATCCCCGCACGATTAAGAGTAAAAATTCCCCCCGCACGATTATCACGGCTTTGGCGATCGGAATCCTTCTTTTGGGATTCATTCTTTTTGCGGTCTTCTCCAGTGGCTCCGGGATCCTCGACGCCAAGAAGAGTGGCGTTCTGGTCGGCAAGGAATTTGTCCCTCAACCCGAGCGCCAGATCACCCTCGGAGAGGAGGGGAGCATTTCCGCCCGCGATAAGGAGGGCGAGTATCTTTTGACCGTCGAAGTGCCGAATGTGGGCGGAAAAAAATATACGGTCTGGGTGAACAAGAAACTCTATGAGTCCCTTCAGGTGGGCGACAAGTTTGACGTCGGTGCCTATCTTACTCCTGAGAAAAATTGAACGTCCTTCAGGGTCCGCTGTCTTAGATGTAGTTACAAAGTCCATTCATTTATTAGAAAATCCATGAGTATCATCACCCAACAAAACAATGAACAAGTCCAGGAAGCCCGCCAATGGGTGGATCCTCTCATCGCTGAAGTCAGCAAGGTCGTGATCGGCCAGAAAAAACTCGTCCACCGCCTCCTGACGGGACTGTTATGCAATGGCCATGTTCTTCTGGAGGGCGTTCCCGGGTTGGCCAAGACGCTGACCGTAAGGACGCTCGCATCAGCCATTCGGACCGGATTTCAACGCTTGCAGTTCACCCCCGACCTTCTTCCGGCGGATTTGACGGGAACTCTAATCTACAATCCACGGGATGGAGAATTCTCCACCAAATTGGGACCAATATTTTCCAACTTGGTTCTCGCCGATGAAATCAACCGGGCTCCGGCCAAGGTGCAGAGTGCGCTTCTGGAGGCGATGCAGGAACGTCAGGTCACGATCGGGGATAAGACTTATCCACTGCCTGATCCGTTCTTGGTCCTCGCGACTCAGAATCCCATCGAGCAAGAGGGGACCTACCAATTACCCGAGGCCCAGTTGGATCGTTTCATGCTCAAGGTGCATGTCGGCTATCCCACTCGTGAGGAGGAACGCATGATTCTGGACGCCATGGCCACCTCCTCGCCGCAACTCAACGTCGAGGCGATCATCTCGCCCGACGACATTATCCACGCTCGCAGTGTGGTGAATTCCATCTATGTCGACGATCGGGTGAAGGACTACATTGTCAGTATCGTCTGGGCGACCCGGGACCCCGCGGCCTGCAAGCTCAAACTGGACGGTCTCATTCGCTATGGGGCCTCACCCCGCGCCACAATTTATCTCACGCTCGCCGCTAAGGCGCAGGCCTTTATTGCCGGCCGGGGCTACGTGACACCGCAGGATGTCAAGTCCATCGGACTCGACGTTCTCCGGCATCGGATCGGGGTCACTTATGAAGCGGAGGCTGAATCGGTCACTACTGAATCCATTGTGGAGCAGATTTTTGCCGCACTGCCGGTCCCCTGATGCGAAGCGACGAGTAAGGAAAGATATGTGACCCGAAAATTTCCGGTCTTCAGGTTTTCCGCACTCTTCACCAATCATTCCTCACTCAAGTTATGAGAGACCCAAAGGAAATTCTAAAAAAAATCCGCCGCTTGGAACTGCGTACCCGCCGTTTGGTCAACGCGACCTTTGCCGGGCAGTATCATAGTGTTTTCAAGGGGCGGGGGATGAACTTTGAGGAAGTTCGCGAATACAATCCCGGCGATGACATCCGCAGTATTGATTGGAACGTTACGGCCCGAATGAATACGCCCTATGTCAAAAAGTACACCGAGGAGCGGGAGCTCACGGTGATGTTGGTTGTGGATGTGAGTGCGTCGGGCACCTTCGGCAGCGTCGAGTTAAGCAAACGGGAGCTGGCGGCGGAGGTCGCCGCCATCCTGGCCTTCAGTGCTATCAACAATAATGACAAGGTCGGATTGCTGCTCTTTGCCGACGAGGTGGAGTTGTTCATTCCGCCAAAGAAAGGCCGGATGCACACCCTGCGTCTCATTCGAGAGATGCTCTATTTTGAGCCCAAGGGCCGGGGGACCAATCTGGCGGCGGCCTTGGAGTATATGAATAAGCTTCTGTCCCGTCGGGCCGTGGTATTTGTCATCTCGGATTTCCTGGCCTCTGATTTCACCAAGCCTTTGACTGTGGCGGGTCGGCGTCACGATGTGGTGGCGATGCCGATTGTCGATCCCGGCGAGGAACATCTTCCCAACGTGGGACGCATCACCTTCGAGGATGCCGAAACCGGAGAGCAGATCGAGATCGATACCTCCAGCCGGGCAGTACGCAATGCCTTTGCTTCCGGGGAAACAAAGCGCCGCAAGACGTTGGAAAAACTCTTTCGCACCCGGGGTCTGGATGTCGTGCCTCTGGCCACCAATGAAGATTATTTAATTTCCCTGCGGAGCTTCTTTGCCCGCCGGGAGAGGAGGATGGCGGCATGATGCCTCAAGCCCCGGCTGCGACTCCCGCCCCTTTGCATGATATTGCCGGACCGCTGATGGTTTTTCCCTATCCGCTGTGGATGGTGATCGTCGGGGCCCTGGCTCTACTTGCCCTGGTCGGTTTGGGGGTTTGGTTGACCCGTCGGAAACGTTCGGCCCGTCCTTTGACCCCACGGCAACGCGCCTTGGCGGCGATCCAGGAACTGCGCCAGGAAGGCGCCGAGACGAACGCCTACGCTTTTGGAGTGAGGGTCTCGGATGCACTCCGCACCTACATCCGAGACCAACACGGGCTGGATGCCGTCACCCGGACCTCGGTCGAATTTTTGGATGTATTGCGTAAAAATATGGCCTTCACCGACAATGAAAAAGGTGCGCTTTCCGAGTTCTTGGAATCCGTCGATCTTTTGAAATTTGCCCGACAGGATGCGGACAAGCAGGATGTTGAAGCCTTGCTGGCCTTGGCGGAACGCCTTGTGTCCGGTGGGGAACCTGTGAAGGAGACCGCATGATTGGCGAAGGGTTGTCCCAATTCAGCTTTGCCGATCCGATGTGGCTCTGGCTTTTGGTCCTGTTGCCCCTCCTGGCCATTCTTAAAGGACGCTTCGGCGGCACCGCCGGGGTGACATTTTCCAGCACGGCTTCGCTGGTGGCCTTGGGGCAACGTCGGCGTTCGCGGGCTGGTGCCGTTCTTACCGTATTGGCTCATCTTGCTTTGGCGGCGTTGATTGTCGCCCTCGCTGGACCGCGGTTGGGGCGGACCCTGACCCGGGTGCATGCCAGCGGCGTCGATATCATGTTGGTGCTGGACGTTTCGCGATCCATGTTGGCCGAAGATTTTTCCATTGGCAGAACCCGCGCCAATCGTCTGGAAGCGGTGAAGCGGGTCACGGAACAATTTATTCGGCAGCGTCCCAATGACCGGATCGGCATCGAGGCGTTTGCGGGCCGCCCCTATTTGGTCAGTCCGCTCACCCTGGACCATGATTGGCTCATCGCCAATCTTGATCGCCTGCAGGTCGGCCTCATCGAGGACGGCACTGCCATCGGATCCGCACTGGCTGCGGCCGCCAATCGCCTGAAGGATCAACCCGCCAAAACGAAGTTGATCGTTCTGCTTAGCGATGGCGACAACAACGCCGGGAGGGTCACGCCGATGACCGCTGCGGAGGCGGCCCGGGCCTTGAATATTCGCACCTACACGATCGGTGCGGGCACTCGTGGGGGCGAGGTGCCCTTTCCGTTCCAGGATACCTTTGGCCGCACGGTGTACCAAAACGTGAACATGGAATTCAATGAGGAGACACTCAAGGAGATCGCCACCTTGACCAATGGAAGGTATTTTCGAGCCACGGACACGGCCTCGCTGCAACGGATCTTTGGCGAAATCGATAAAATGGAAAAGACCAAAGTCGAGGTGGAGAAGACCGCCGAGTATCGACTCCTTTTCCCTTGGTGCCTGCTGGCTGGCTACGTTCTTCTGGGGGCTGAAATTCTGCTGTCGCAAACGATATGGAAACGACTTCCCTGACATTTCTCCAGCCACTCTGGTTCCTTGCCCTGGCGATTATTCCAGTCGTGGCCGGGATCCATATTTGGTCACGCAAGCGAAGTGATGCCTTGATCACGCGGGTGGTGGCACCGCGTTTGCGGGCCCAACTTGCCGGGGCGGTGAGTCCCGGACGCCGGGCTCTCAAGTCGGTGCTGATATTGTTGACCTTCGCCTGCATCGTGACGGCTCTTGCCCGGCCTCAAATGGGATTTATTCAGCGAGAGATCAAGCAGCGCGGACGGGATATCATCATCGCGATCGATACCTCCCGCAGCATGTTGGCCACGGACGTGACTCCGACCCGCCTCGCCCGGGCCAAACTGGTGGCGCAGGACTTGATGGGATACCTGCGGGGGGATCGCATCGGGCTGGTTGCTTTTGCCGGTTCCGCCTTTCTCCAGGCTCCTCTCACCGTGGACTACAACGCGGTCCTTAATTCGCTCGAAGCCCTCGATACGACTGTCATACCCAAGGGAGGCTCGAACATTGCCGCCGGGATTCAGACGGCCGAGGAAGCCTTCGGCAAGGGCGAGGGCAAGACCCGGGCCCTGATCATTTTAACGGATGGCGAAGAACTTGCCGTCGATGCCATTGCGGCGGCCAAGAAGGCGGGAAAGTTGGGGGTCAGAATTTTTACGGTGGGGGTTGGGTCGGCGGAGGGTTCCTTGATCCCGCTGGCGACGGCAGGATCGGGTGCGGACTTCGTGCGGGACGCTGCGGGCAAACCGGTGCAGAGTCGTCTGGACGAAACCCGATTGAAAGAGATCGCCGCAGCGGCGGGGGGATTTTATCAGCCGATGAGTGCCGATGCGGCGAGCAATATTTTTGAGAAAGGGATTTTGCCGATTGAGACTTCTGAGACTGGTGTCCTCAGTTCCCGCTTGCCGATCGAACGCTACCAATGGCCGGTGGGTGCCGCCATCGCTTTCCTGGCGGGGTGGTTGATTTTGGGAGATCGACGAAGGGCGACCGTGGGATCTGTGGCCCGGATTGTGGTGGCGATGGTTTTCGGTTCCTCGATGATGGCGCAGGCTGCAACCGGTTTGGAGGAGTACAAAGCGGGTGATTATGCGAAGGCGATGACTCAGTTTGAGCGCAGTCTGCAAGAGTCCCCCGATTCCGCAAAGCGACAGTTCAATACCGGAGCCGCCGCCTACCAACTTGGCGACTATGCCAAAGCGGTGGACTATTTTACAAAGGCTCTTGTGACGAAGGATAGTCAAGTACACGAAGACGCCGCCTATAACCTCGGAAATGCCCTTGCTCGCCGCGGAGAAGCCGCCCAAGGCAATGAGGAAAAGAAGGCGGATTGGAAGAATGCCATCCAACATTATACGGAGGCTCTGAACTCTGATCCGAAGAACAAAGAGGCTGAGGAAAATCGTGAGATCGTGAAGAAGCTACTTGAGGACCTCAAAAAACAGGAAGAGGAAGAGAAAGATAAAGACGAGAAGCAGGACGAGAAGCAGGATCAGAAAGAGGATCAGAAAGAGGATCAGAAAGAGGATCAGAAAGAGGATCAAAAGGATGATCAAAAGGATGATCAAAAGGATGATCAAAAGGATGATCAAAAGGACGATCAAAAGGAGGATCAAAAGGAGGATCAGAAGGAGGATCAGAAGGACGATCAGAAGGACGATCAGAAGGACGATCAGAAGGACGATCAGAAAGAGGACGAGAAACAGGATCAGAAGCCCGGCCAACAGCAGGCTAAGAAAGATGAGAAGGATCAGAAAGACGGGGCTCCGACTCCGCAGCCGACCCCCGGTGAGAAAAAAGAAGGAGACTTAAAGGCTGCGCAAGGTGAACCTCAGGCGCCTCAGGAAGGGGAAGGTTCGCCTGTCGAACCTGCGGAAAAAGAGGGAGAGATGAGTGCA
>CALBXK010000215.1 GCA_937890535.1 uncultured Spartobacteria bacterium | reverse complement strand
TGTGGCGGGATCTGATCCAGGCTTTGCTCCTCCGAATCGGTTTTTCTTCGGAGATTATGGGACTTTTGACAGCGCCGGTGAGGTTGATTACGTCCGCTGGGACACGACTGGGGCCTTTGCTCCCGTCCCTGAACCCACATCTCTCGCCTTGGCTGGCGTGGCTCTGGCACTCATGCTGGTGCGTCGTCGCCGGGCCTGATTTCTCTTCAAGAACCACGGTTTTCGAAAAAAGAACCGAGGACACCCAGCCTCAGACAGAAAAGATGATCCGATTCGGACTCTTGAGGCAGGAAGAGCGCCGGTCACAGACCGTCGGTACAAGGTGCAGGGCTGACTGTAGTGGCGGTCTGTGACCGCCGTGGCTGTGAACCACGCGACATGAAAGTTCTTTGCCTTGCCGTTATGGCGCTCTGCCTCTTTGCTGTCGCTCCTCTCATGGCGACGCACTACGAAGTTATTGTTCTCACCGGCCAATCAAACTCTCTCGGTACCACGGGAGGCGGGGAAGAAGATTCCTCTCCAGGTTCTGATTCTGCTGATGATCAGGTCAAATTCTTTTGGCATAACCGGGTCGATGCGGAGCGGGCCCTCGGTGATTCCGGAGGAGATTTCAGCAGCTTGCAGGCCCAGCAAGGTGGAATGTACGCCGGGGATGCCACCCACTGGGGGCCCGAAATGGGATTTGGGCGGGCCTGGGTGCAGAGCGGTGGGCCGCCTCTGGCCATCATCAAGTCCAGCCGAGGCGGTGGGGGAAACGGACTGTGGTCCAAGGAAGCCGAGGGCCATATGTATCGTCAGGTGGTGGAGACGGTGCGGGCGGCTACTGAGGCGCTGGTGCAGAATGGTGACACCTTTGAGATCGTCGGGCTCCTCTACCTGCAGGGAGAGAGCGACTCTCCCGAGGAGGCGGCCATGGCTGGCCAACGATTGGAAACCTTGGCGAATAATCTGCGGGATGATCTACCCGAAGCCGGGAAGATGGTCGTGGTTTGTGGCGGGATTGCGGCGGACGGCGAAGCCCGGGATTTGGTCAGGAAGAAGCAGGCCGAAGCGGCGGCCTCGAACGACACCATGGTCTATTTTGATAACCGGGATCTCAAAGGTCATCTTTATGATCAGCTGCATTTCGACAAAGCGGCCAAATTGATGGTGGGAGAACGATTTGCCCGTGCTTATGGGGACTTGGTTTCCGAATCACATGCCGACTGACTTTCTATCTTTTTCCTCGCGAATGATTGCGGTGGGCCCAAGGACGCTCCGGGGATCAATCGGGGAAAGATCCGACGAGACGGAGCGCCTTTGAGGTCGGCCATGATCAAGCGGGTCAGTTGTCGGGCCTCGGTTTCTTCCGAGGTGCGATAGTGGGCCAGGGAGGGTTGAACAAAGGAGAGAAAGGGCTCGTATTCGCGGCAAATGAGGGAGGCGTCTTCAGGAATCCGGCGCCCCGTGGAGAGGAGAAACGTGAGGGTGGTCAGAGCCAACTGGGCGTGATCGACGAGGAACCCGGTGGGCGGCTGTGGGCGCCGAAGGATTTTGCCGAGTTGGCGGCAGAGATCGTCGGGTTCCCGGCGGGTTCGAAGGATTGTGGATTCGACGGAGGTCGGTCGGGGCAATTGGCATTCTTCCAAAAATCCGGCCTCGCTTTCGAGGTTTCCGGCCCGGGGACGATCCACTGAAATGAGGGCGATGTGACGGTGTCCTTTCCTGAGAAAATATCCGACGGCATGGCGACTAATGGCGCGGTGGTCGAGATCGAAGGAGGGCATCGCGATCCCTGGATGGGCTGAGCCCACGATGAGGGCGGGAATTTGATGATCCGCGAACCAGCGCTGTACCCGTTCCGAAACCGAAAGCAGGACCCATCGGGTCTGCGGAGGTTCCTGAGAGGTCCAGCGAGCTAGGAGACGATCTGCGGCGGCTGTTTCCAAGGAGGGATGTTGGCGAATTTCGGTTTCCCGTTGTGCCTTCCAGAGCCGTTTGGTGACGGCATTGAGGAGGTGGCGATCTGCGGCAGGCGCAAGCGCTTCATCGGCACCGACGAGAAAGATGACTTTGGTCGTCGTTTGCTGGGACTGGGATGAGGTGCCCAGGACCTGACGGCGATGACTGGGTTGATTGGCGATGATTCCCGCCTTCTCCAGACGCCGAAGGGCAAGGCGGAGGATGGGCCGACTGACATTGAGATGATCGGCAAGGATGCGTTCTCCCGGCAATCCATCCGGCCACTCGCCGGCCAGAATGGCGAGACGCAACCATTCGGCGGTTTGCTCCGCCAAGGGACTTCGAGGGACCGGGTGTACCATGTCGAAGAATCTCACCGCACCGAGGACTGAGCGTCGAGCGAATCCGGTAAATAATTTTAACCAGATGGTGGTCGCTTGCGTTTTCGAGCTCAGAAGGAGAAGGATCACCGTTATGACGAATTCTTCGACTTCTCTTGGGTTTCCATCGCTGCGGTCTGGCCTGATCTATCGGAATCCAAAACCGCATGTCCGCAGTGTGCATGCCTATTTCCCCTCAGTGGTCGCCTTTGACGATGAGCACCTCGGCGCCACCCTGGTTCTGGGGGAGGCCTTTGAATCTCCCAATCTTCACCTTGTCTATTTCGAGTCGAGGGATGGGGGAGAGACTTGGACGCGGATTGCTTTTGTCACCGAGTCAGACCCGGAGATGCGTTCGTCCTCCGTGGGGCGATTGAGCTTGCTGGCTGATGGTTCGCTCCTCGTCATCGTGACCCGGCACGAAAGGAGCCCCGACGATGAGGGATTAACCGAGGGGGCCAGCATTGCGTTTGTTCCCATGAAGGTGGAGCTCTATCGTTCGAGCGATCAGGGGCTGACTTGGACGGGCCCTGAGAAAATGAAACCTCCCGGTGCGGATACCTCCTTTGAACTTTGTTCTCCCGTGGAAGTATTGGCAGACGGAACCATGCTCTGGCCGACTTCCACCTGGCCAACCGTTGGGCAGGAAGTCCACGTGAGTAAATTTCGCACGGGAGTATTTGTCTCCCGGGATCAAGGGGAGACCTGGCCGGAATGGATCGAAACCTTTCCCAATGATGAATGCATCTATTGGGAATCGAAGGTGATGGTCTTGCCGGATCAACGACTTCTCTCCGTGGCTTGGGCGCATGAGTTGGAGGCGGGGAAAGATCGGCCCAACCAATTTGTGGTCGGAAGTGCCGATGCCTCGACCTGGACCACGCCCCAATCCACGGGGATTCTTGGGCAAACGATGAGTTGCTTGATTCTGGATGATGGAAAAATTTTAAGTGTCTATCGGCGGATGGATGAACCCGGACTGTGGGCGACACTTTCGCGTTTGGATGGGGAAACCTGGACGAATGAGGAGAGCCGTCCTCTGTGGCGGGGCTCTGATGGAACCTCAGAAGATCCCACCAAAATTCGCGAGCATTTTGCCACTCTAAAATTTGGAGCACCCTCGGTGTTGCGCCTTCCTGCCGGGAAGATCTTAGTGGCCTTTTGGTGTGTGATCAACGGAGTTTCCCAGATCTCAACGGTTACGCTTGACGGAAGAGAATAGGGTCTGTTGAAAGACCCCGCTTCGCCGCTCGTTCACAAAAATTACCAAAGTTCAAATAAACTGAACAGATCATCCAACTTGAACCCCAGAGGAAAGGCCCTTCATATTTCTCATAAATCATGACCGCTACCTGTGAACCTGCCCGAACTTCCCCGGCACCCCCCACCCTGCCAGCCCTGGCCCTTTTTGGAGGCCCTCCTGCCATCACTCGGCCGATTCGCGACATTCTCAAATGGCCCATCGTGACGGAAGAGGACGAAGCCGCTGTTCTCCATGTTCTCCGCGAAGGCAAGATGTCCGGGTGGGATATCAGCATGCAATTTGAGAAGGAATTTGCCGACTGGCTGGGCGTCAAGTATGCCCTTGCGCACAACACCGGCACCGCTTCTCTCCAAGCGGCCATGTTTGCTGTCGGCGTTGGTCGCGGCGATGAAATTATCTGCCCCACTCAAACCTACTGGGCTTCCTGCCTGCAGGCATTTTCTCTCGGCGCCACGGTGGTCTTTGCCGATGTCGAGGAGGAGTCCGCCTGTCTCGATGCCGGGGACATCGAGCACCGTATTACGGCGCGCACCAGGGCTATTGTGGCAGTGCACTTTCTAGGCCATCCCTGCGACATGGATGCCATTTTGGCCCTCGCGGAGAAACACAAACTCAAGGTCATTGAGGATGTTTCCCACGCCCAAGGGGGACTCTACAAAGGGCGCAAGCTGGGAAGCATCGGCCATGTCTCGGGAATTTCCCTCATGACCGGAAAGTCCCTGGCCATCGGAGAAGGCGGCATTCTGACCACCAACGACCAACATATCTACGAGCGTGCCGTCGCGTTCGGCCATTACGAACGGTTTGGAGGTTTTGGCCTGTCCACCCGGGACGAAAACTTTGTCAGCGAGGATCTACAGCCGTTCTACGGTCTGCCTCTCGGAGGCAATAAATACCGCATGCATCAGATGAGTTCTGCCGTCGGTCGGGTTCAGCTGAAACATTACGATCAAAGAGTGGAGGAGATTCGCAAGGCCAGCCAATATTTCTGGTCGCTGCTCGAAGGAGTTCCCGGACTCCACCCCCACAAAACGACCTTTCCCGAGAGCAATATGGCCGCCCACTACGAAGCGCGCGGCCACTACCGTCCCGAGGAGGTCGGCGGCTTGTCCCTGACCCGAGTGGTTGAAGCCATGAAGGCCGAAGGATACTCCGATTGTGTTCCCGGCCTGCTCCGTCCACTCCACCAGCATCCCGTCTTTAATGAGGCCGACGTCTATCACGATGGCAAGCCCACCCGCATCGCTTTCTCGGACCGCGATCTACGCGAGAAAGCAGAGGAATTCCCTGTCAGTTCCCGGCTCAACCGCCGGATGGTGACCATTCCCTGGTTCAAGCATCTCTGGCCCGAGTACATTGAGGAATACGCCCTCGCTTTCCGCAAAGTGCTTTTGCAGGCCGATCAATTGCTCGCCGGCGATCCCGGTGACGACAAGATCGGGTTGACTCAGGGGTCGGTGAACATGTCTTCAAAACAACCTGTAAAAAAATGAATCTCGGATCGTCAAAGAAAATTAGCGGACTCTTTGGTGCGGCCACCGCCGACATCACCCCGACCGAATCCATCCTGCTTGCCGGGTACATGCGGGATCAGCCCACCAGCGAGGTTCGCAATCCCATTCATGCCAAAGCGGCCTATTTTCGCTCAGAGGAAGGGGACGAAGCGGTCATCGTCAACGCAGATGTCGTCGGTTTTAGCCGTTCACTGATCCAACGCATCGCCGACGCCGTGACTGCACGGCACGGAATCGCCCGCGAGCATCTCATCCTGAGTGCCACTCACAATCATAGCGGCCCGGTGGTGACGGGAGTGCTTCCTCTCTTCCACCCCTTCACCGAGGAAACCGAGGCCGCGATGGATCGCTACACCGAAAGGTTGTTCGAAGCGATAGGCGACTGCATCGACGAAGCCAAGTCGAAGGCGGAGCCCTGCCGCCTGGATTTTTATACCGGAGTCGTCGGGTTCGCCGTCAATCGTCGTCGCGCCTCCGCCCACCTGCGACACCTTCCGACGGTCGTCGATCAGGATGTACCGGTACTCGTCGCTACCAACGCCGACGACACCATCCGCGGCATTCTCTTCGGCTACGCCTGTCACACCACCGTGATGTTTGACAACTGCATCGACGGGGATTACAGCGGATATGCTCAAGCCGCCTTGGAACGGGAATGTCCCGGCAGCACGGCCATTTTCCTGGCAGGCTGCGGCAGCGACAGCAACCCACTACCAAGGCGCAAAGTGAGCCTTTCGCAGACCTACGGCAACCTCCTCGCCACCGCGGTTCGGGATGCCATGGCCAGCGAGGGAACCCGGCTGGCTACCAGCCGGATTCGTGGTTACTTCCAAGAGATTGATCTCCCCCTGGAACCTCCCCCCAGCGAGGAAGCCCTCGTCGCCGATCTCGACGAAAAAACGCTCCGCGCCCGCGTGATCGCCGAGCAATTCCGCCCCATGCCCCCTGAGTTTTCCCTCCAGGAAACGGAGGATCTCATTCTTCGAAGCATGGACAGTGTACGGCGAAAAATCCAATATCAATTGGATCGCCATCGCACCGGAACCCTGGCGACCAAAGTGCCTTTTGCGATCCAGATTTTGCAGCTTGGGGGGGCGCTCAATTTGGTCGCCCTGGCAGGAGAGCCTGTGGCCGACTACTCCCTGCGCCTCAAGGAACAACATGGCTTCCTCACCACCTGGCCGCTGGGGTATTGCCATGATTTAATGGCTTACATTCCCTCCCTGCGCGTTCTGCGGGAAGGCGGCTATGAAGGAAAAACTGCCATGTTGGAATACGGTCTTCCCTCCGCCTTTTGCGAAAACGTGGAGGCTCTGATTCTCTCTGAAGTGGCCACCCAGATGGGACGCCTCCGGGCGGAGTCACATCACAGAGAGCCAGTGGTTTCCGATCTCCTCGTTTCCGTATGAACTACAGTTCTTCCCAAACCGAAAAATGACCACCCCCACAAAAATCGGAAAAATGCGGCTTTTGCCGCTCGTTCTTCAGTCTCCCAGGCTACGAGACTAGGTTTATGCAAAAACTTGCCGAAAGCGTTGCTGGAAGCTGGGTCCGCTGGATGGTGTTGGGACTTGGGATGTGTCTGGGGGGGATTGTGATTTATAGTGCGGAAGCGGCAGATTTGTCAGAGTCGGAAGGTTGGCGGAGCCAGACGTTCAGTCGCTATGAAGATCTTCGCCGAGGAACTCTGGGCGATGCGGGAGCGAATCTCTTTCTTTCTCGCAAGGGGGTCCTCGGCCCCATCCATTCCTGGGACTACAATGCAGACGGATTTGCCGATATTGTTTTTAACAATTCGCATGATCATGCCTTTGAGATTCCCCTGCGGGTCTATCGCAATGCCAAGGGAACTCCTGATCCGGAGGACTATTTTGAATTGCCGGCCAGTGGGGGAGCCTCCGTGGCGGTGGCGGATTTGAATGCGGATGGATTTCAAGAAATTGTCGCCGTCAACGGTAATAACAACACGACGGGCCATCAGAATTCGATGATTTATTGGGGAAATAAGGACGGTTGGGATGCGTCTCGAGCGACCGAGCTTCTGACTTTGCGCGGGGACCATGTCAGCATCGCCGATCTCAACGGTGACAAACATCTGGACCTTGTTTTTGGCAATCGGGGAGACAAACCAGGAGAAGACTCGGAATCGTTCATCTATTGGGGGAACGGTAAAGATTTTACAGCGGCCCGTCGCAGCGTCTTGCGGACCAATTATGCCATGGCCAGTGAGGTCATCGACGGGGACCGGGATGGATATCCGGATCTGATTTTTGCCAATCGGGGCCATGACGCCGCCGATGGCAGTCTCGTGATCTATCCCGGAGCTGAGGACGGATTTCGCAATTTTCGGAGCAAACGTCTGGGAGATCAACGGGGAACAGGTCTCGCCTTGGCCGACCTTGATGGGGACGGCTGGGAAGACCTGGTGGTGGCTGATTTGCGACCTGCGGAAGATAATGCGACGGGAGTTTTCTACGGAGGCCCCAAGGGGTTTTCTCAGGAAGATTTTGTTGCCCTGCCTGCTCCCGATGCGGTCGCCGCCGCTGTGGGAGATTTTGATGGCGATGGAAAACGGGAAATTGCCATCGCGACCTATGTCCCGAATCGGGAGAACGATGGCGAGATTTTGCTCTTTCAGTCGGAGGCACGAAAATGGCGAAAAACCGGCAGCTTGAGGGTCAAGGAACCAACGGCGCTCGCGGTTGGGGATGCCAGCGGCGATGGGGTGGAGGATCTTCTCGTGGCAGAGCAGCGGGATGGAGCCAGCAAAAGCATTTCCTCTCATCTCTTTCTGGGATCGAAATCGGGTTTGAGTGCAGACCAAAGTCAGGCTTATCCGACCTTTGGCGCCGCGGATGCCTTGATCCAGGATGTGGATGGCGATGGACGGGCGGAAATTCTCTTTGCCAACTGGTCTACGGGCCGGAGTTATGGCGACGTCGATTCGTATGTCTATTGGGGAAATCCGGAGCATGCGTATTCCGTGGAGCACCGCACTGATCTGCCGACTATTGGAGGTTACAATTCGGTCATGACTGACTTCGACGGTGATGGAATTACGGATGTCTTGCTCGTGACCAGTGGAGAGGATGATCCCAAGGATTTTCTCAAATTGGGATCATTCATTTACCAGGGCAGCAAAGAGGGGCTCTCTCCGGATCGGCGGAGGGAGTTGCCGGAAGGCGGACGGGGATTTGGCGCTACCACCGCAGACCTCAATCAAGACGGTTATCTGGATGTTGTTCTGGGCGATTTGTATGGAGAGTGCATTCGGATCTACCAGGGATCGGAAAATGGCTTCTCGTCCGATGGCATGCAGAAGCTGGCCGCGAAAGGAGCGTTTTACATGCGGGTGGCGGATTTGAATCGCGATGGTCTTCTCGACATCGTGGCCCCTCGACTCTCTGACAATGTGGTCAGCATTCATTGGAACAGCCCGGAGGGATTTCACGACGAGGATATCC
>CALBXK010000214.1 GCA_937890535.1 uncultured Spartobacteria bacterium | reverse complement strand
CCATCCCCCCGGATGGGCTTCTCATTTCCGAAAAGCTCGCAGAAATGCTCGGAGTCAAGCCAGGAGAGTCTGTGGTGATGGAAGTGCAGGAGGGCCGCCGACCCACCCGGGAGGTGCCGGTATATGGTTTAATTACCGACTACTCGGGTCTGTCTGCCTACATGGATATTCAGGCGCTGCGTCGTCTCATGCAGGAGGGAGACACGGTGAGCGGAGCCCACATCGCGGTGGACCAGAGCCAGTGGCTGGCCTTTCTTGAGGCCGTGAAGGAGGTGCCCCGGATCGCGAGTATGAACATCACCTCGGCATTGCAGCAGAGTTTTCGTCAGACCACGGCGGAATCGGTTAATTTGATTCAGGGTATCTATTTTTCTTTCTCGGTGATTGTCGCCTTTGGGGTGGTGTACAACAGTGCCCGCATCGCCCTTTCGGAACGTAGTCGGGATCTGGCCACCCTTCGGGTGGTGGGATTTACCAATGGGGAAGTGACCGGCGTCCTCATTGGCGAACTTGTGATGCTGACCCTGGTGGCCCTCCCCGTCGGGCTCTGGATCGGTGGTCATTTGGCCAATCTGATCGTGCAGTCTGCGAGTACCGAAACCATCCGGCTGCCGCTGATTTTGACCCATCGGACCTATGCCACCGCCATCCTGATCGTTTTACTTTCCGCCAGCGTTTCATTCTATGTGGTGAGTCGTAGGATCAGAAACCTCGACCTCCTCGGAGTCTTAAAAGCCAGAGAATAATGAAACAAAGTACCGCATCCACCAAGTTGAAGCATCCTGCCGGGGCCAGAGGGATCTGGCGTAAAATTATTTTCTCCCTCCTTGGTGTTGGTCTCGCTGCCTTCATCATCACCGGTCTGATGCCCAAACCGGTCGCGGTCGAAATGGCCCGGGTCGATCGCGGGCCGCTTACGGTTGCCGTGCTCGAAGAAGGCAAGACCCGCATCCGGAATCGCTATATCGTTTCCTCTCCGGTCCCTGGATATTTGCGGCGCGTGCCGGTGCGGGCCGGAGATCCGATTGTCGCGGGAGAAACCGTTCTGGCGGTCATTCAATCGGTGCCGTCGAATTTTTTGGACCCTCGGGCTCGCGCCCAGGCGGATGCGGCGGTGCGTTCGGCGGAGGCTGCCGAAATGCAGAAGAAGGAACAGATCGATCTGGCGACATCCGACCTGGCCCTGGCCCGCAAGAACCTGGATCGTGCCGATCGATTGCGGAAGAAGGGGGCCATCGCGGCGCAAGAATTTGATACCGCCAACAATCGGGTGGAGATGTTGGAAAACCAACTTGAGGCTTCGAAATTTGCTTCGAAGGTGGCAGAGTTTGAGCTTGAGCTGGCCCGGGCGGCACGCCTTCAGACCTCGGGCGATCCGAGTCAGGAGGGAGAGCCGATCACGGTTCGCGCTCCGGTCTCCGGGTTTGTACTTTACGTCAATGAGGAGAGTGCGCGCACGGTCACTCCCGGGTTGCCGATCATGGAAGTCGGGGATCCTTTGGATCTGGAGGCGGAGATCGAATTGCTCTCCAGCGATGCGGTGAATGTGAAGCCCGGGGCGGATGTTTCCATTGAACAATGGGGCGGCGGAGAACCCCTGCAAGGCCAGGTGAGTGTGGTCGAGCCGGGTGGGTTTCTCAAGGTGTCTGCCCTTGGGGTTGAGGAGCAACGCGTTAAGGTTCGGGTGAATTTTGCCGAACTGCCGAAAGGGGTTTTGGGTGATCGCTATCGGGTGGAGGCACGGATCGTGACCTGGAGCGGTGCGGACGTTCTCCAGATCCCCACCGGGGCACTTTTCCGACGGGGCACGGATTGGATGACCTTCGTGGTTGTGGATGGAAAGGCGGAATTAACCAAGGTGAAAATCGCGCACTCCAATGGGGTCGAGGCCGAGGTGCTCAGCGGAGTATCCGAGGGCCAGGATGTCATTCTGCATCCGCCTGATCGGGTGACCGATGGCGGGGCTGTTGTTTCTCGCCGGAAGAGGAACGAAGCGCACAAATAAGATAGAGCCAAGGTGTTATGTGGTGTGAGCCGAAGGGGCCCGGGTGGGGCGAGGCGGCCGAGGGAGAACGCCCTGACGTCTCCGTTTACCAGATTCATGAAATCTATTTTTTCGGTGGTTTTTTGGTTGTCAGTCCCCGTCGATCAGAATAGAATTATGCCATGCGCTTGATGGTATGTCCACGGACTGCGGTGACGGACTATTTGGACGCCCCTGTGACTCATTTTGTGAGCATGGTGGATTCCGATGATCAGGAGACCATCCCCATGCCGCGCCAAGCGAGCAGTAATTTGCAATTGATCTTCAGTGATCTTGATGACATCGAGATGAAGTTGCCAAAGTATTTTCGCTACACTCCACCGCAGGAACACGATATTGCAGCCATGGTGAATTTCGGACGGAGTCTTTCTTCGCTGGATGACTTTGGATTGCTCGCTCATTGCGAAGCGGGAATCAGTCGTTCCACGGCCGCGGCGATCACGATTCTTACAGCGGCAGGGTACCGTCCCCAGACGGCGTTTGGGGTGGTTCGACGAGTGTGCCCGGAGATGTTGCCCAATCGACGGATCTTGCGTCTGGCCGACGGAGCCCTTCAAACCGGGGGATCCTTGTATCAGATGGCGGAGAATCACCGACGCAAGGCCTTTTTGCGAGCTGGCTATGAGGATCCCATCGATGTCTTGTTGCGCGAATCTCGCGAGGACGCGGCGGCGCCCAAGAGCCTCTTACGACGATTTTTAAAGATTTTTCCGTCGGGCTGGCGGACCTTGGTGGGGTCCGGTGCCAGGCAGCGGGCGGCGATGAATGGCAAGGCGGCCGCTTAGAGAGCGAGAAAATTCTTCAACAGATTCTTGCCCTCGGAGGTCAGAATCGACTCGGGGT
>CALBXK010000213.1 GCA_937890535.1 uncultured Spartobacteria bacterium | reverse complement strand
CGCAAGGGACTTGGACTGACCGATGAGACCGAACCCCATGTGATCGGCGATCAACTCGAACATCATTTTGGTAAATGGAGCCATGCCGAACAGGAGGCGTTTGATCAGGCCATCGACGAGGAGTTCAGCCGTGTCGATCCGGAGCAGTGGTCATGAAACTCCTCTTGGACACCAACGCCTACAGTGCCTTGAGGACGGGGAATTCGGCGGTTATCGACCGGATCAGGCGTTCGGAACACCTCTATCTTCCGATGATCGTCATCGGAGAGCTGCTCTACGGTTTTGGGCTCGGCTCGAGGAATTTGGAAAACAAGACGCAGCTCGAGTCATTCCTTGCCGAACGCCATGTCAGCCTTGCCGCGGTGGACTATGAGGTCTGCGAGGTTTATGCGCGCATCGCCGGCCCCCTGCGACTCCGAGGCAAGCCGATCCCCTCGAACGACCTGTGGATCGCCTCCATCGCCCTGCGCAACAATTTCTCCCTACTCACTCGGGACAAGCATTTTGTCCCGGTCGAGGGCCTGAACGTCATTGATTGGTGAACTCGTGACGAGCGCATTCTCCGTGGCTTGCCACGGGGTGAGCGAGGTTTCGGCAATGCCGAAGGCAATTCCCTCGCTACCGAAGCTATCTGCGTGGAGCCCGTCTGTCATTGCCAGCGAAAGCCCAAGCAAAGAAATTGGGGTCTGCCCCATCCGCTCCCGCAGTTCAGCACTCTCCGCTCCTACAGTGCTCCGGCGCTAAATATATTGCATTGAGTTATGCAATTTAATGAGGTGGACCCCGAAAATCGGACCAGCGGTTAAGCTATAAAAAGCGATGGCATGAAGGAGTGGAAACCCACAACCTGAAAGACCATCAAAAATGAAAGCCAAACGCAGAAGACACGACGCCACATTCAAATCCCGGGTGGCGCTGGAAGCGCTGAAGGGAATCAAGACCATCCAAGAGATCGCGAAGGAATATGAGATTCATCCGGTGCAGGTCTCGGAATGGAAGAAGATCCTGATCGCCCGGATCCCGGAAGCCTTTGAGAGGAAAAAAGGAGGCCGGGGAGGAGGTGAGGACTTCGAGAGTGAGCGCAACGAGCTGCATTCCAAGATCGGAGAACTGACGGTGAAATTGGATTTTGCGGCAAAAAAATCCAGACAGCTTGGCCTATGAAAAGGGCTGAGCTGGTGGAAAAAAATCATCCAAGATTGAGCCTGCGTGAACAATGCGAGATCCTGAAGGTACCGCGATCCACGCTGAATTACCTGCCGGTGGAAGAAAACGCAGAAGATCGGGAAATCATGAGAATCATGGATGAAATCCACATGAAAGACCCCTGTGTGGGTAGTCGCCGATTGGTGACGCTCCTGGAGAGAGATAACGGGATCAAGGCGAATCGGAAACGGTTGCAAAGACTGCGACGAAAAATGGGGATTGAAACGATTTGGTGCAAACCCCGACGCACAAGCCTCGGGAACAAGAGTCACCGAAAATATCCGTATTTGCTGGGGGACCGGGTGGTAAAATTCGCCGACGAAGCGTGGTGTGCAGACATCACGTACGTGCCGATGAAGAAGGGACATGCCTACCTGTGCGCCGTGATGGACTGGCACACGCGGTATGTGCTGGGCTGGGCGATTTCGAACACGATGGACACTCGGCTGACTGGAGAGGCCCTGAGAGCCGCTGTGGCGAAAAGCCAGGGGCTTCCAGAAATCTTCAACACCGACCAGGGCAGCCAGTTTACATCGCCGGAATGGACGGGGCGACTGGAAGCCATGGGGATCGCTGTGAGCATGGACGGGAAAGGTCGGTGGATGGACAACGTGTTCATCGAACGGCTCTGGAGGAGTTTAAAATATGAGGACATCTACATCAAGGGCTACGCAGACATTGGAGAGCTGAACGTCGGGGTGGAGGAGTGGATGGAACGCTACAACACATGGCGTCCTCACCAAGCCCTCGGCAACAAAACTCCGGCCCAAGTTTACATCACGGATCGGAAACCAGCCGGCGTAGAGACCATGAAAATCGCAGCATGAAAACGTCTATCATCAACCGCCATCCCCTTCGGGCGTCCGATTTTTTGGCTCTTCCGCTTCAGGCCCGCGCAGG
>CALBXK010000212.1 GCA_937890535.1 uncultured Spartobacteria bacterium | reverse complement strand
CAATTCAGAATGCGTTCTTTTTTTGGACAGATTTTGGACAAGTAATCCAAAATTCTTGAAAATATCGGCTGACCAACGGCGACGGGAAACGTATCAGATGGGGTGAAGTCGGATAGCATCAAGTTCCCTATTGCCGTCAAGAGAGGCTCGTGTCTGGTAAAAATCTACCAGGACCAACGGCCCGCTGGCACCTACTACCGGGTAATCTATTATCTCGGTGGGAAGAGGCATCGCCTCGTTTTCCGCTCCCTCTCGGATGCCAAGGCGGAGGCTGAGGCAAAAGCCTCACAATTGTCGCGAGGCGACATGGACGCCGCCCAGATCAACAACCGAGACCGGCTCATCTACGGCCGGTCCTTGGAAACGATCCGCTTTCTGGACATTCCCCTCGATACGGCCGTCCTTGAATATGCCTCCGCCCGGAAGACTCTCGGAGACGTGTCACTCTTGGATGCGGTCCAGTTCTACATGCGCCACAATGGCCATTCGATTGAGCAAGTGCCCGTTTCCAAGGCCATTAAGGACTTTCTGAAAGAGAAAACGGAACAGGGCCTCAGCAAGGTCTATCTCGATGACCTTCGTTATCGACTCGGCCGCTTCGAAGCTGCGTTCCACTGCAACTTGAATCAAGTGAGCTGTGATGATGTCAGAAAATTCCTTGCTGCTCAGAAATTGGCACCAAGGAGCTATAACAATTTCCTCCGCACCCTGAAAACCTTCCTCGGTTATGCCAAAACTCGCCGATGGATCTCAAAGGAATTGGATTTGACCGAGGGAATGACTCCCCGCAAAGAAATCCTGAAGCCTGTCGAGATCTTCGAGCCTTCCGAAGTGGAAAAACTCCTGATTGCGTGTAATACCGAACTTTCGGCCTGTCTTGCGCTGGCTGCGTTTGCGGGAGTGCGTATGGAGGAAATCCTGCGGATGACATGGGAGGACGTTTACCGCCGCAAGGGATTCGTTGAAATCGAGGCCCAAAAAGCAAAAACCGCCCGCCGGCGATTGGTCCCCATTTCCCCGAATCTTGCCAATTGGCTTGCCCTCTCCGACGCTCCTAAAGGGCCGTTGTGGCCCTGGAGCAAGGCCTATCTGTTCGAGGCCATTCCAAACGCGGCCAAATCTGCAGACGTGAGATGGAAGCGCAATGCGCTCCGCCATTCGTTTATCTCCTACCGCCTGGCCATCACACAAAACAAGAACCAAGTGGCCGAGGAGGCGGGAAATTCATCCCGCATGATCGACAGCCACTATCGAGAACTGGTCACGCCCGAGCAGGCGAAGGCATGGTTTGAGGTTTTTCCGCCAATCCCCGTCCCAATTGAGAAATCCACCCTATGAAAAAATCCGTAATCACAAAAAGAAACTCAGGTGCAGTTGCCGCAATTCTTGAAGCCGATCTCCTGTTGGGGGGACATATTCGAACAACACTTCAGACAGGAAAGATGCGAAAAAAGAATCTTATCTCGGGAAAATTCTACGAGCTTCTTACAGCCGAAGCAGAAAAACGAAATCTGGCCCAGGATCGACTTTGGGCTGGCTTCCTCCCGGCTTCTACCGCCAAACGCAAGCTGTTCAACGCATTCGGATTGCCGAGCAATGGGTTTGACGTCGAAATCTACCGATTCCAGCTGGAACGGAATGACGGAGACAGCACAATGCTCTCCGAACCATTGAACCCTGAAGACAAAAAGCTACAGGCTCGCGACAAACGGGATAACGCTCAAAGTAGCTTGTGCAAACTTTGTCATTGGATTGAAGCAGAGGCTGCCTGGAATGCATTCGTCGCTTACAGGACTCACAAAGCCACGATGGATAAAGACCCCCTTCGTGCCTTCGCGATGACGGCCGCATGCTACTCGGTATCCCTCCCAAATTCGACCGAGAAAGAAAAGCAGCAACGCTGGTGGCACGAGTTAGAC
>CALBXK010000211.1 GCA_937890535.1 uncultured Spartobacteria bacterium | reverse complement strand
GCCGTCGATTTCGTTGAGGATCCGATTTTTGCGGAGAATCCCGTGAGTCGCTTCGTGAAATGCGATCAGATAACCATGCATGAGGTGGCTGACCAGCAACACAAGCGGTAGGGTCAACCAAATCGATCCCTTAAGGATGCTCCAGGCAAGGAGGCCTTGGACGACGAAGAAGCTGGTGGCCAACATCGGGAAAGCCGCTTTGGCAGGCCATGGGGCGGAAGAATTTTCTTCAGTGGCTTCGGACATGTTTGAGCAATATTAGTGGGGACGCTTTTCCCCGGGATGGAATCCTGGAGTCCGGTCGGCATCCTCCAGAACGGCGAGCAGCAACCGGTCAAGATCCCCGATCTCCTCATCATTGACAAGCGACGGCCGATAAAGCCAGACGACTTCCAGCGACTGACCATCCTCGGTCAACTCGCAGGCGATGTCAAAGCGCGAAGTGCCGGTCGAGCAAGTCCTCAGGCGGGTGGAAATCCCCGGGAGTTCAATGTCGGGGACCGGGTGATTCTGCAGGGCAAAGCGGACATCGAAGACAGGGTGCCGATGAAGGCCGGAAGGTTCGCCAAGGCAGGCCGCAAGCTCTGCGAACGGCATGGCGTGGGCAAAGTCCTCGACCACTTCCGCCTGGTTTGCAGCGAGCGTCGCGGCGTACGGCTGGCCCGGATCGAGCCGGACCCGCAGGGGCACCACTCCGGCGAAATAGCCCATGGTGCCTCGGACCTGCGCCGTCGTCCGGTTTGCGTGCGGGGTTCCAAGGACGACATCGTCCGCTCCCTTCCATCGAAACAGGGCGACCTGGAAGGCGGTGAGTAAGGCGGTGAAAAAGGTGACCCCTGCCTGGCGCGCCACGGTCCGGGTGGCCTCGGTGAGTTCCGGAGAAATGAAGGTAACCCGCCGGCTCAGAGGCGACAGTGGGGTTTGTGGGCCAACGCCATTAAATAACGGTTTCGCCCCTGCAAGCTTCCGCTTCCAGTACGTCTCGTGGTGTTCGATTTCAGCAGGCTGCCAACGTGCCCTTTCGGTTGCAGCCCACGCGGAATAGGTCTGGCCCACAGGGGGCAGCCCTTCCGGCACACCTCGAATGTGAGCGAAAGCCCGACCGGATTGCCTGAGCGCGAGGACGTAGGCCGTGGTGAAGTCCTCAACGAAGACGCCCAGAGTCCATCCATCCGCAATCGCGTGGTGAAAGACGAGAGCCAGCACATGGTGATCTGCTGCCATGCGGAGCATTTCCACACGATAAAGCGGCCCGGGCACGATGTCGAACGGTGCGGAAAACACCTCTTCCAGGGCCTCCTCCAGCGCTTGCGGTGGATCGACATCCCGGCAACGCAATGCCGGTTCGGCCTTCGTGCGAACGACCTGCGCGGCTCGCCCGCTTCCCGAAAGAAAGGATGTCCGCAGGGCCTCCTGGCGGGCGACCACCGAACGAAGCGCCTCCTCGCAAAGGTCGAAGGAAAAGGTGCCCCGAATATCGATAGTTGCGCAGATTTGGTTGGCCGGGTCCCCGGGGGGCAAGGGCGAATTCTCCCACAGCTCCCTCTGGGGGAAAGTGAGGGGAAGCAAACGGGCTTCGCCACTTGCGATCTGCCCCTTGAGACGCCGACGGGGATCGTCTTTCGGTGAGGTCATTTTAAGAAATTTGCGGTGGCGCGCCTCGATTCCGGCACCGCCAGTTTTTCAAACCGGCCCGGAGCATTGGGCGAGTTCGCAACCTGGCGAACTTTGATCAAGAAGCGTTTTCTCGGGAGGAAAATCGCGAAACGACTCAAAGGAAATGACACTGGCGGCGGCCTTGGGCTTCAATCTGACATTAAAAATCCATCACCATCCGGACACCGGGAATGACCGCAATGTCGTCATTCGCCCGCTCATTCATGACAAACTGAATATCGGCCGTCACGTGGAGCCACTTGTTAATCGCAACGTTGTAGTAGAGCTCGACGCCCCACGTGTCGCGAAGGTCAACCACGGGAGACGCCAGCTCCTTAAAATTGTCGGAGAGACCGCTGTACCACCCGGCGACCCCGATCCGGTCATTCGGGCGTACCTCAAGAGGACCGTGAGCTTCAACGTTAGCGAAAACGGTCCACTGCGCGAACTGTGGATTGTCCGGGCCCGCATTCCCACCAATCACGAAATTTGCCTTCCGGTCCGGGTTGCCCTCTGCACGCCAGAACTCCTGGTAGAGAAAGGCGGAGATGTCCCAGGGATTCTTCTGTTCGGTTGCAAGACCTTGCCCGGGGATGAAAACGATGTCGTTCCGATCGTTGGACGCTTGTGACTTCGTCGAGCCGTCGGCCATGACCGTGATGTGGCCAATTTTGCCGTCCGGGTCTCCCCAGAAGAACCGATGGAATCCCGCCATCCAGACACCGTCTTCGAAGGAGTCTGCGACGTCCCATGAGGTCGTCACATTTTGGGTGCCGGCCACGATAATTCCACTCTCAGGCATCTTGTACTTTGTATTGACTGTCATCAACGACCCTCCCCATAGGGAAAGACCTTGAACGGCGCCAATCCACGGCAGGATCGGGAGCATGCCGTTGGCGTTCATAAACCCATCTTGCCCGTAGCCGACCCAGGGGAAGAGGCCGGTCAGCGTATCGATCATATCAAGTTTGCCTACGGTGACGTTGCCGACCCGCCCCGCGAAGAGCGGAAAAAACTGCGAAGCCGTGAGGCCCGTGATGTTGGTTCCGTGGTAGTCCCCCGGCAGCGGCATAAGCATCCCCGTATTCTGGAGCGCGAAAGAACCCGCATCGGAATTAACATCCGAACCAAAACGAGTTCTGGCATGCATATTGAGAGAAAAACCTTCCCAGAGGCCGAGCTTGTGCGCGTCGATGTTCACACGATAGTCCACCGTCCCGCCGTACGCCCCGTTCTGGGAGACGCCGCCACTCGCAACCCCCTGATAATACTGCGACAATCGCACATCCAAGGTGATGCCCCTGTCCGCCAAACTCGTGCGAACGCCAAACCAATCGCCGGTGAGCCTGTCACGGGTCCATAATCTCTCCAGAGCGTTCGTCGGCTTACTGACCACTGTCTTATCGGTCGGAGACACGGCTGGCGACTCGCCGGCACTTAGGGGGGGCACCAGCAGGGCCGAGCCTAATACTCCAACGATCATTAGTTGCTTAATTGTCATAATTTTTTTCGCCCGCTGAGTTCGCAATTGTTCGTTCGAACTGAGGCGGACCGCAATTCCGCCAAATAGGAACAGAGCCGCACCGGCAACGTCAAGAGCCATTGGCAGGCGCATATTTACATCCTGAGACCTTCTTGCGTTTCAGCGCGTTCCTCACTCACGCTATTTCCCACGGAATTTCCGAAAAACAGGAACACTTCCGGAGTCCACCGCCCCCCATGGCATCATCAACGAGAAGACCGCAATTGAATCCTGCGTGATTTTCGGATCATATCTCCCTGGCAAAGGGCAGTTCCACCCCATGATCGATTTCCTCAACACCTACTGGCCCTACCTGCTCGCCTGCCTCGACATTTGCCTTGCGATCGCAGTCACCCTCCACGCCGTGCTCTACAAACCCGAAACCGGCACGGTCATCGCCTGGGTCGGATTGGCCTGGCTCAGTCCGTTCCTCGGGCCAATTGCCTATTTTTTCCTCGGCATCAATCGAATCCAGAGGAAAGCAGTAACGCTCAAACTTGGTGAAAAAATACCTCCAGAGTCAATCCCTCCGACTGTGGAAGAAGACTACCGGTTGCGCGACGAGTTACTCGAACTTTGCCCCGGGCTGCTCGGATTGGCTGAGCTCGGAAAAAACGTGACCGGCAAGACAATACTTCGAGGCAATTCCATCACCCTTCTTTGTAACGGCGACGACGCCTACCCGGAAATGCTTTCAGAAATCAATAAAGCAGAAAAATCCGTGCTTCTTCTCAGCTACATTTTTGACAGTGATCCCGTGGGCGACCAATTTCTTGAAGCCCTCAAGGCCGCGCAAAAGCGAGGTATTGAAGTTCGTATTCTGGTCGATTCGGTTGGCTCCGACTACAGCAAGCCAAACATGGTCGAGCGCCTCCGTCGCGAGGACCTCAATGTTTCCAAATTTCTTCCGACTCGAAAGCTGGGACTTTTCCGATACGCCAACATGCGAAATCACCGGAAGATCCTCATCGTTGATGGAAGGGTTGGATTTACCGGCGGCACAAATATTCGGGTTGGGCATGCGCTCAAAATGAATCCAAAAACTCCCGTTCAGTGCGCCCATTTTCGCCTTGATGGACCCGTGGTCGCCCACCTGAGAGAAGTCTTTGCCATCGATTGGGCTTTTGCTTCAGGAGAGATACTGGAAGGAGATTTCTGGTATCCTCGGATTGCAAGAAGCGAAGGATTTGTCGGAGCCCGCGGTGTTTCCAGCGGCCCTGACGAAGAGCTGGACCATATGTCCGTAGTGATTCTCGGAGCCATCTCTTCGGCCCGCTCAAACATCAGGGTTGTCTCTCCCTATTTTATCCCCGACACCGCGATCGTGAAAGCGCTCAACGTCGCAGCCCTTCGCGGAATCGGGGTGGACATCGTCCTTCCGTCTAACAATAACATGCCCATCGTCGAGTGGGCCTCAGTCATGCAGTTGCAGGAATTGATCGAAAAAGGATGCCGGGTTCACTACTCGGCTCCGCCGTTCGATCACACCAAATTGATGGTCATCGATTCTGCCTGGTCGTTAATCGGCTCGACAAACTGGGACCCAAGGAGCCTTCGTCTCAATTTTGAGTTCAATGTTGAATGTTACAGCAAAGATTTGGCAATCCAGTTGGAGGATTACATCGATGAAAAGATCGCGGGCGGACGCCTCCTAACCCTCAAGCAGATTGAGGGACGCAAATTTCCGGTGCGCCTACGAGATGGCCTCGCGCGGCTGGCGAGCCCATTTCTCTAAGAGGGCCTCTAAGAAGTCATTTTTAGAAATACGAACCGGCTTCGACAGTCCGCGTTCATCTGCGGCGAACTCTCCTTCTTTTTTGAATTCAACCAAGCATCGCCATGCTTCCTGACGACCTCCTCCCTCAGGAGGCGTCCGATTGACGGATTCGTTCGATCACATTGGTGGTCGAACGCCCTTCCACCATGTCCGCTAGCACCACCTGTCCTCCGTGGGACTCAACGATCTCCCGTCCACTGACATAATGGGCCCAGTCCCGCCCCTTGACCAAAACATGGGGGAGAATTTTCTCGATCAAATCGCGGGGCTCATCCTCGTCAAAAATCACCACTCCATCGACCGCGCGCAGCGCAGCCAGCACATGGGCGCGATCGTCCTGGGGATTGACTGGTCGGGTCGGCCCCTTGTAGCGCCGGACCGAATCATCACTATTGAGCCCAACGATCAAGGCATCTCCTTGCTGCCGGGCAAACTCCAGATAGGTGACATGACCTCGATGGAGAATATCGAAACTCCCATTGGTGAAAACGAGCTTCTTCCCGGCCGCGTCCCATTGATCCCGAAGCCCCCGGGCCGACGATGCCGTCAGGATCCGGTCACTCATGCTCTGGCCTTCGGGACGGGGAGGCTCTCAAGGTTGGCCCGGACGGCCTGGACCTCAGGATCGTCCGCCGCGCTAAAACGTTCATAGATTTTCAGCGCTCCGGCATAAAATCCCCTCGCCTTCTCATGGGTCCCCATGGCGTGATAAACGACCGCCAGGTTGCCCATGGAGCGGGCGACTTCCGGATGCAGAGCACCAAAGGTCTTTTCACGAATGGAAAGGGCCTGCATGTGCAGATTTTCCGCCTCCACGTAGGCCCCTTGATCAATACAGAGGACCCCCAAATTATTGGCGGCGATGGCTGTCTCAGGATCCATGGCCCCGAATCGACGGGTGGTGAACTCCAAAGCGTCCCGGTAGTGGGTTTCGGCTCCGGCCAAATCGCCCTCCCGTTTGCAAAGGGCACCCCACTGGCTCAATAGCATGACACGGAGAGCGGGATCCCGGACCTGATCGGACAGCGCGACGGCTTTCTCGTAATCCTTCCGGGCGGCCGCTGTCTCTCCCATCCGGTCATGCAGCAAGGCGATCTTTGCCGTGAGCCGGGCGGCAGAGATCGGGGGTGCTGACTGCAACGCCTCGGAAAAGTTCGCCTGGGCCTCGGCATGCTGTCCGGCCGCCTGGCAGACATCCCCCGCGATCTCAATCGCATCTCCCAAGCGGGAACTGTCCGCCGGAAAAACCTGACGGGCGGTGGCAAGAAATTTCCGAGCAATTTCCTGGTATTCCTCCGCCTTGGCGGATTGTTTCTCTGATTCGAGATCTCGGCAGAGAACTTCCCAAAGATTGGCGGTCGTTTGCATACGGACAGTTCAATATAGTGATCAATCCCCAGGTCCTGCGAGAGATTTTTTGGGACTCAGGAGCGAGAGGGCTTCAGAGCGGGAGCGGGGAAGCGAGCCGCACAGAGCCGTCAACGCCTGCTGGGGCGAGACCTTTCCCGCCGCGTCGAATATGCCGAGAATCCGGCAGAGTTCCCGTTCGAAATGCCGCAGAGCCAGCTCGCCGGCTGGGACGACTTGAAGGTGGGCCAACCCCCGGCCAAGCAGATTGTATATTTCCTCGGCGGGATGCATCGGCGGAGCCGAAAGGCCGGAGAGTTCCGCAAAGTAGGAAGCAAGGTAAAATCCGGCATTGCCAGCCCGGCCGGCATCGAAGGGGGTGACTCCTCCCACCTCCCTCAAGGTGTGGAGATCACCGCTGCGACTGGACTGAATAGAAATTTCCGCACCATAGAACAGATCCAGTCGACCGGCGAAGGCGCTGCCTGGCCTGCGAGCGCCACGCGCGACGGTGCGCAGAGTCCCCCAGCGCTCAGACAACCAGGTAACAATGAGGCTCGTCTCCGACCAGCGGGATCGCCGCAGCAAAATGGCGGGGGTCATCTCCATGCGCCCTCAATCCTCCAGCATTTCCACCAGCCATCCCAGAACCCGTTCGTAAAAGCCAATTTGAAGCAAGAGCCAATCCCCTTCCGTGGCGATTGGGTTGGGGGGCCATGCTGCCGATTCGTCAATCTGAATTCCATGCCGGGTCACGAGTCCGATGCGGGCCTGGTTCAAGGCATGGATCCAAGCCCTGGTGTGTCGCCGGGGAATCGTCAAAGCAAATGTCCCGCCATCCTTGATCATGCGGCGCACATCGGACTCCACCACTCCCCGGGCGTCCAGAAAAACCTCATACAATCCCGGTTCGACCAAGGCTTTCCAATCGGCCCGCAACGAATCCTCGGCAGGATCCTGAGAGGGACAGGGAAAAAACCTCGCCGCAACATCGGGATTGTCCACTTCCACGGCCGAGGGGATCTGCCGCAGAAATTCTCCCAGCGGAGGCGGAATATCCCGCAACTCCAGCCCGTCTTCCGATGTGGCATCAAATTCCATCAGTCGTGCTCGAGAGTTGCGAGGAGGAGGTGGCTATGAAGTTGCTGCACGTAAAACTCGGCACGCTCACGGCCCCCGGTCCAGACGATTGAGCGTCCCTTATGATGTACCTCCAGCATATGTCGCTCGGATTTTTCCCGGGAATGCCCGAAAACCTGCCGAAAGACCATGGCTACATAGTTCATCAAATTGACCGGATCATTGTGGACCACCACATTCCAAGGTCGGTCCAGAGCCACCGCCTCATCGGCCTCTGCCTCGAAAATTTCTTCAACCTTGGTCGCGGCCATCATGCCAAGCGGAGTTTCGGAGCCCACGCGACCTCCCGGATCAGGCAGGCGTCCACCATGCGCATCACATCCCCTTCGTCGTCATCGAGACGCGCACCCCGCGCCTCAAGGAAGAGATACACGGCGGGCAATAAGGCCGGTGACAAATGAAAAGCCGCCGCGCGCACAGCAAGGACGGTGGCGAAATGACCCGGCGCAGCGCCGATCTTGGTACGGTCCGCGTATCGCCTCCAGACCCGTTCGCCCGCCGGAACCCGATGGCCGCGCAGCAATCGCGCCCCGGCACTACGGCTCACCGCCGCCATCGCTTCGGGCAAGGCGTGGTCGCCGTCTTCGTCACAT
This sequence comes from uncultured Spartobacteria bacterium, assembly GCA_937890535.1. Taxonomy (GTDB): domain Bacteria; phylum Verrucomicrobiota; class Verrucomicrobiia; order Chthoniobacterales; family Terrimicrobiaceae; genus CAMASH01. Next base: position 9,451 of record CALBXK010000211.1, on the reverse strand, counting down.
GCGATCAATCGCAACCCGTCCCCAGACCGCGCGGCTTGATAGGCCCCCTCCAGCAACGGCCACAGGATGGGCTGAAATACCATCGCATTCCAATCCCTCCAGGGAAGCACCAGACCGGACGGGGCGGTGAATGTGATCCGCGAAGGCGTCTCCCAATCCGGATGACAAGTCCGGACCGCGCGCAACAATTCGCGAAGCGGTTCGATTTCGGAACGGACGGATGACGGTTTCTTCATGAGGATGAAGTCGCATTATACCATCCTCCGGGTCTGCTTGAAAATCTGTTCCTGACGGAAGGCCATCTTTTTCGCCGCGGCGGGAGTGTCGTCCTCCCAGCCGGCAAGATGGAGAAGTCCATGAATCAGGCAGAGGGCGGCCTCCTCATCCGGGGTCCGTCCGAAGCGGGCTGCATTTTCAATCACCACTCCCGCCCCGAGCACGATCTCTCCGTGATGAAACGTGATCACATCCGTCGGGGAAGGATCCCCGAAAAATTCCCTATGCACCCGCCCGATACGTCGGTCGCTGAGGATCGTCGCCTCAAGGCCGGTCAGGGTCGCCAGCGGAGCGTTCGTCTCCCGCAACGCCTCTCGACAGGCGGGATAGGCCGCTCGGGTCATCCGGATCAGAAAATCGCGATTGAAGGGATGGCATTTTTGCCGATTGGAGATCTCGATGCCAAAGGGCCTCATATGCAGGTCGATCTGAGCGGCCACAAATGCGAAGCGACGGCCATGTTTGCCAGGCTGAGGATGAAATGGGCGGGCCGCTAGGCCGCGGATTTCTGTTCCCGCGAATTCGCAGGAGCGCGTTTTTCTTCACGCTTGGACGGATAGGCGATCCGGGCGTGCAACATGTTTACGAGGGAAAACTGGAAACTTTTGGCGATTTTTTGCAACTCTGCCAATGTGAGTGGAGTGTCGTCCAATTGATGATCGTCCACCCGGGACTTAATGATGGTGTTGACCAGATCCTCGATGCGTTGCGGGCTGGGACGCTCCAGCGAGCGCGAGGCGCTCTCCACAGCATCGGCGAGGCTGACGATGGCCGATTCCTTTGTCTGCGGGATCGGACCGGGATAGCGAAAACTCTCCTCCTTCACCTCCGGAATATCCTCCGGACGCATTTTCATGATTTTTCCGCCGAGGCGGGCATCGTCCTGCTGCTGCAGGGCCCTTTGGTAAAAATAGGACACCAGTGAGGTGCCGTGATGTTCCTTGATGCCATCCAAAATCTCAGGAACCAAGCGGTGCTTGAGTGCCAAATCCACGCCCTCTTTCACATGGGCAATGATGATGAGAGCGCTCATGGTAGGCGTCAGATCATCGTGGGGATTGTGCCCTGCTGGGCTATTTTCCGTGAAATACTCCGGTTTTACCAACTTGCCAATATCGTGAAAATAGGCACAGACACGGGCCATCGTGGCGTTGGCGCCAACCGTCTCTGCGGCGGCCTCCGCGAGGCTGGCGACGGCGAGGCTGTGGTGATACGTCCCGGGCGCTTCCATGCTCATCCGCTTCAACAAGGGATGGTTCAAATCCGCAATTTCAAGCCAGGAAATGTCGGTCGTAATGCAAAACATATGCTCCAGCATCGGCAACAATCCGCTGACCAAAATCGCGGTACCAAACCCGGTCGCAATCGCGGCGAGACTTTGATACCCGATCATTTTCCAATCCGTCTGGTCCAGTGCCTCCCAAACCACCGGTCCGATTTGACCAAAAGCCGCGGCCAGAATCCAAGTGGCAAGTCCCACGTAGATGCCAGCGCGAATGAGGCGGCTGCGGCGGCGCACTTGGATGGTCACATAGACCGCGATGAATCCGGTGATGAGCGATACCACCAATAGGATCGGGTCGATCTTGCCCACGAGGAGCGCCCCCCAGAGGCTGGCAAATACTGCGGCGTAGAGGCCGTGATTTTTTCCCATTAAAACGGAAAGCACCAGTGGAGCGAAGGCGTACGGAACCAAAAGCGGGACCAATTGCAGATCGATCCGACCAGTCGAAGCCTGCAGGAGGACAATCTTGATCGCCGCAAGTTGAATGAGCAACACGCCAAAAACGAGAATCAACCGCGAATTCCGCAGGAGGGTTTCCGGGTGGTTGATCCAAAGCTGCGCCACAGCCGTGACAAAAATCAGCAGGCAGAGAAGAAACTTCTTGGCCGGTTCGTCCTGGTTTCCGGTGAAAATCAGGAGTGCCAGTCCTCCGATAAAGGCAAGCAGGATTGCGGTCCGAACCGGCCATCCACATTCCAAGAGAGCCCGAAGAGGGTGATCCTCGACCTTGCGACGGATTTTCCCACAGGACATGCCCTTCCCCACCAGCCGTCGACGTTGTAAAAAATTCCACATGTTATTTTCGCGGGATCAAGCCTACGCCTAAAAGCGGCTTTCCTGCAACCCACGGTGTTCCCGATAAGCGTGGATAATCGACTGAACTAGCGGATGTCGAACAACATCCGACTCCTCAAAAAATAGAAATCCGATGCCAGGAACGTCTCGTAACGCCTCCACGGCCTCGATCAAGCCACTGCGTTTATTGCGAGGCAGGTCGATTTGGGTACGGTCACCGGTGACGACGCAGGTCGAATCCTGCCCCAGTCGAGTGAGAAACATGAACATTTGCTCGGTGGTGGTATTTTGGGCCTCGTCGAGGATGACAAAGGCATTGCTCAGGGTGCGCCCCCTCATGTAGGCGAGCGGCGCGATCTCAATGACCCCGCGATCCATAAATCTCTGAATCTCCTCCACCTCCAGCATGTCATGGAGCGCATCGTAGAGCGGACGAAGATAGGGGAGGATCTTCTCCTGCAAATCGCCGGGAAGAAATCCCAGCGCCTCCCCCGCCTCAACGGCAGGTCGGGTGAGAATGATGCGGCCGACCTTCTCCTGCTTGAGGGCGGAAACCGCCATGGCCATGGCAAGATAAGTCTTTCCCGTACCGGCGGGGCCCACCCCAAAGGTAATATCGCGGGAGCGAATCGCCTCCAAATAGGCTTTCTGGCCGTCGGTTTTCGGTATAATCGGAGGCTTGCGCGGCGAGCAAACGATCTTCAGGTCAATCAGGCGGCTCAGATCCGTCCCTCCGTGGTCCTCGACCGTGCGGAGGGCATAACGAAACTCCTGGCTCGAGATCGACACCCCCCGGGTGCGGGCTTCGTCGAGTTGACGGAAAACCTTGCCCGCCCGGGAAACTCCGTCGGCCGGACCATCGATACGCAACCAGCCGTCGCGCGAAGCCACTCTCACGTTGAGAGCGGCCTCCAACTCTCGGAGCAACTTGTCGTTCCCGCCGTACAGCGCCTGAACGGTGCGGGCATTTTCAAACTCCAGAGTGAGAGACTCCGGAGTTTCCAGAGACTCGCCGTTATTTGTAGCCATAGACGAGCGCCCAGTTCGAACGCTCCCGTGAGGATTTTTCGACCGTAACGATGGCGTAGTAGGTGCCAGTTTTTTTTGGAGTGATTTTGGCGGCAGCAAAACGTCCCTTTTGCCAATATTCGCTCTCAGCCAGATTCCCTTCGGAATCATAAATATGAACAGTAATCACGGCCCCCTTAGTGTCGGTGCCGAGCCAAAACCAATACACATTGCCTTTAAAAAGCTGAGCGGTGACCGCCTGTTGATCCTTGACGCCGAGATCCCCGCCCCAGGCATCCTCACGGACGGTAAAGCCCTCCCTGGTGTAGGGATCGGCCGCCTCGTGCGCGAAGGACAAGGCATCGTCCACCCGGGCCAGGGCCATCGAAAGCCCCAGAGCCATCAAAACCCCGCCCAAACAAACTTTTTTGAGATTTGCCACGGATCAGGACTCCTGGGTGGTGATGACAATGACCACTTTGTTGGTCATGGTATGGATCTTTTGAACCGTCTCAATCGGGATGGTCTCCCGCTTGATGAGGGGACGAATGTCTTTCAGTAAGCGGCGGACCGTCTGGACCAGCTTGGATTTCTTCAGGCGGGAATTGCGCATGGCATCCACCCGCCGGCTAAAGTAGTTGACCAACTCCGGTTGGCAGAGCAACTGCGCCCCGTCGAGGGTGTAGTTTTTTCCCACGATGGAGGTGAGTACCTCGGTCCCGCGAATCCAGCCGCCGAGGCTGACCAATTGCGCGAGATCCTCATCGCCAAGTTCCTCCATGGCTCCCTTGACATCCTGCAAGGCCCCGTCGAGTTCCGAGCGCACGGCCGACCAGTTCTTCGCATCCGCCTTTTCGGTAATGCTCTTGCTGCGGGCAATGACCGCCTTGCGAACATTAATGGCGTCGGCCAGCGTCAAAACCTCCTGGCCGATATCCTTAACCCGCTCGGCGTTCTCCGCTTCCACAGCGATAAATCCGTCGGCAATCACGGTGCCGAGCAAAAGGGCCACCTGGGCGCGGTCTCCGGAGTTCTTTCCGAGATTATCCCGCATCTCCGCGTTCCAGTTTGGAGATCCCAATTTGTCGAGGACATTGAAGACTTCGCTGGGGACCGGTACCACGACATCGTCCACGGCCGCGGCGGGAAATTTCGTCAGATCAACATGCTGCGCCGGCTCCTGCGCAGGAGCCTTCGCGAGGGCAATTCCACAGAACACAACAGGGATCAAACGTGACAACATGGCAAAAATAAGCTTCGCCTGGAGTCGTGACCCCGGTAAAAGCGCCCTCACTATCAGATGAATTCCGAAAGAATACAATACCTTCTTGAGCAGTCCAGCCGGCAACGGTTGTTGGTGGTCGGAGACGTCATGCTGGACGAATTTGTCTGGGGAAAAGTTTCCCGCATTTCGCCCGAAGCCCCCGTGCCGGTGGTGGAGGTCCAGAGCGAGTCGAGTTATCCCGGCGGAGCCGCCAATGTGGCCCGCAATCTGCGCCCATTTTGTGAGGCGGTCCAGATCTGCGGGGCCGTCGGCCGCGACCCCCACGCCAAGCACCTCAAAACCCTCCTCGCTACGGAGCACATCTCCACCGATGGACTCATCGAAGTCGAGGGGATGCCGACGATCGTCAAAACCCGCATTATCGCCCGCCAGCAGCAAGTCGTCAGGGTGGATCGGGAGAAGCGGTTTCCGGCCACGGCCGCCGCCCTGAATTCCGCCCGGCAACGCATCGCCGAACTCCTGCCCGACGTGGACGGGGTGATTTTTGAAGACTATGGGAAAGGATTTCTCTCCCAGGACTTTGTCAATCGCGTCAGCGAGATGGCCGTGAAGGCTCATAAGATCGTCACCGCCGATCCAAATCCTGGCAACCCCCTCCTCTGGCCCGGTATCACCACACTCAAACCCAATCGCTCCGAGGCCTTTGCCATGGCTGCTCAGTCCGACCCCGGAGCGGCCGACGCCCCCCTTCGTGACGAACCTCTCCTGGCGGTCGGAAAATTGCTTCTGGAGAGATTCGACATCCCCACCCTCCTCATCACCTTGGGGGAACATGGCATCATTCTTTTCGACCGGAAGACTTCGCCCTATCACACCCCCACCCGCGCCCGGGAAGTCTTCGATGTCTCCGGGGCGGGAGACACCGCCATCGCCCTCTACACGCTTTCGCTCTGCGCCGGTGCCACTCCCCAAGAAGCAGCGGAAATCTCCAACCATGCGTCCGGGGTCGTCGTTGGTAAACTTGGCACCGCCACCCTGACGCCCCAAGAGCTCATGGAAAGTTTTCAAATCCACACCTAATCATGCCTGACCGCCGCGCCGTGTTTTTTGATCGCGATGGAACGTTGATGGAAGAGGAAGACCACTGCGACCATCCCTCACGGGTGCGAGCCATTCCCGGAGCCGGGGCCGCACTGGCCGCACTGCACCAGGCCGGATGGAGTTCGGTCATCATCACCAACCAAAGCGGAATCGGACGCGGATATTTCACCACCGCTGACTACGAAGCGGTCAATACTGAGCTTTTTCGTCAACTGGGAGGTTCCCTCCCCGCCTATCACTGCCCGGATCATCCGGAGTCCGCCACCCCCCGGCGCAAACCCGGCACCGGCATGATCGAGGAGGCGATTCGCGACCATCGGATTGATCCCGCCCGGTCCTGGTTTGTCGGCGACAAGGCCGTGGACATCGCCTGCGGCCGCGCCGCTGGCTGCCGAACGATTCTCGTCCGGACCGGATACGGGGCAAAAACTTCGGAAAGCGAGGCGAATTACGCCGCGAACGATGTCGTCGCGGCCATTGCCATCATCCTGGAAAAAGAATGAGCGCAGAGGGCTCAGCCCCCATCCGACCCCACGGTCTTCGGAGCTTCCTCTCCCCCGTCCGGATCCCCCTTCGTCCCCTCGTCTTCCTTCTTCTTCAGCGCCAGGGCCAGGTTCTCCTTGGCGTCCTTGAGGTTGGGATCAATCTCAAGCGCCTGCCGGAACCGGGCAATGGCTTCTTCGGGGCGCCCCTGAAAATGGAATGCCACCCCCTGATTGCAGAGGAAGGTGGGATTGTCTGGCTCCAATTTCAGGAGCTCATCATAGATCGCCTCGCCCTCCCGATATTCTCCTCCCTTGAGAAGCATTGTGCCCAGGTTAACCTTGTAAATAGGGATCGTCGGGGCGAGCCGAACTGCAAGGCGGAGTTGCGCCAACGCCGCCTTCGTGTCCCCCTTGCGTTCCAGAAGGGCACCAAGATTATTATGGGTCTCCGCCAAATCCGGACGAAGGCGAACGGACTCGCTGATATGGTGAAAGGCCTGATCATATTCCTTCCGATCCAACAGAACTTTGCCGAGACGGCTATGGGCCTGCCAGGCGTCGGAATTGCGTTTTAGCGTATAGGTCCACATTTCGTATTCGTTGGCAAAGACACCGGCATAGCGGTGACTCTGAAAAACCAGCACTGCGAAGAGAGCGAGTCCGAGCCAGCGCAGGGTGCGTTCGGCATGTTGATCCGCTTTTTCGTACAGAGTGCCGGCCGCCCCGGCGGCCAAACCGATCAAACCCAAAATGGGAAGATAGAGGAAATGATCCGCCACCCAGGTGATCCGCATGTAGGACATGGTTACAAACCCCAGGACCGGCAGGACCGTGATGAGGAAAAATCCCAACCCAAACAAAACATGCCGACCCCAGGTGCTTCGCTTGCTCCAAAGCCCTATGAAGGCGGCGACCAGAACCGGCCAGGCCAGAAACATCTGCCACGGCGGCGGATCCACCTCCCAGCGCGGATAGATCGGGATCAATCCAAAGGGCAACACGCACTTGTAGAGATAGAACAGGATCGCCACCCCTCCGGTGGCCAGTCGCGAAATCGCCCCTCCTACCGGGATCGTTTCGGCGCCAATGGCCCGGCCAAACTGGAAATAGACGGTGGCCAGCCCCATCCCCAGCGAAATGAGAAAAAATGGGGCACTACGCAAAATTTCACTCCAGGCGATCCTGCCCCGTTTCCACCAACAAAACAACAGGAGCACAAACGGAAACATGACGACGGAGGTCTTGCAAAGAATCGAAGCCAGAAAAAGGCCCAGCGCCCAGTAATAATCAGACTCCCGCTTTTTCTCGTCAAAGTTCACCCAAGCCAGGAAGGAGAGAAGTAGAAATGGCAACGAGAGGGTATTCTTCAATTCCGACACCCATGCCACCGACTCGACCATGATCGGATGGATGCAAAAAAGCAGCCCCCCCAACCACGCTCCGGGCACTCGCAATCGCTCCAAGACCTTCCAAACCAAGAGGGCATTGAGAAGGTGCAGGGCAATATTGAGCAAATGCCAACTGGTAGGATCCCTTTCGACGAGCCGAAAATAGAGCCATTGGACCGTGGTCTTGAGCGGAAAATAATCAGCACCCACCGCCCCAGTCCAAATTTGCGGCAGGGCCGCCGGATCGGATAATACGACGTTGTTGGTGACTTCCTGGTCATCATCCCACAACCAGCCGCCATGAAACACTGGCGCATAGATAAAGAGCCCAGCCAACAGAATGAGCAGGACCCGCCAGGTGGTGCTGCCGACTCTAGGAAGAGTCGGCGGGGCAACGCGGGTTCGCTCTACGCGGGCGGATTTGACGGGTTGATTCTTTGGCGATGGACGCGGCATACAGTTTTAAATACCTGATCCACCGTGATCATCTGCATGCAGACATTATCACGGCAGGCGGTTTGTCGATTATTGAGGGCATTTACACAGGGACTGCACGCAATACCAGCCCATAAAACATGGCTGCGCGGTGTGGGCGCCCCAAAGAGTGCCGGGGTCTCAGGCCCGAAGAGCGTCACCGCGTCGATCGAGGTCAGGGTCGCAAAATGCGCCGGGCCGCTGTCGTTGGTCACCAAGACCTCGGCCAAGCCATAGACGATCAGGAGTTGACGCAGAGTGGTCTTACCGGCCAAACAAAAACACCTCGCGGAATCGACTCCCCTCACCAACTCCGTCACTTTTTTAGCCTCCTCCGGCGCTCCGGTGAAGCCAATGGCGATATCGTCAAATTCCTCCAATAGGCGGCGGGCCAGCGCAACGTAGTTGTCTTCATTCCATTTACGAAGAGGCAGCAAATCGCTGGCGTTGGCATTTAGCAGAATGAGACGACGGGAACCCGTAAGTTCCTTCAACATCGTTTCCACGACCGCGCTTTCGTCGGCCGCGGGCTCAAACTGCGGCGGGGGTGAGCCGGGCGGAGGAAGCACGGGAAAGGTGGGGAATTTTTCTCCGTCCTGATCCAGAGCCATCACCAGACTCACGTAGGTGCCGGAGGTGTGGAGGTGAGTATTGTAAAGCACCCGGTGGGTGAAGAGATCGCCGCGGTAGGGCCCTTCACGAAAATATCCGTGAAACCCCACCCGGATCGAAGCACCCGTCATCCAAGCCAGCGCCGCCGTGGAGCGGGCAAAAAACTCCATATCCACGCAGGCTTCAATTCCCATCCGCCGGATCTGCCAGAGTCGCGCCAGACAACTCGTCACCATACTCACCGGGGAATGGGTGCGAATGGTCAAAACATTTTCCGGAGGCACCAGCCCCAACAGATCCAGAATGAAGCGATTTTCCTCAAAGAGTAAAAAATACACATTGCGAACCCCGAATCGTTCCACCGCCCGCCGGATCGCCTCATGCGCCAGGACGGTCGAGCCTTGTTCGGCCAGCTTGAGGAAGAGGACGGAACGGGGCGCCGCCTTCCCTTGGGCGGACGGGAACAAATCCCCAACCCGCCGCAAAAGGGTCAAAACCGCACACGCAACGACCCCGACGGTGCCGTCGATTTTTTGCAAAAGTTGCGCGTTGGTGCTGAAACGATCCACAGGAACCGCCGATCATCCCGATTCCCAAATAAACGTCGATGATTTTCCAAAACTTCGACGGCCACGGTTCAAAAGCGAACAGCGGATTTGAGAGTTGTTGCCAAGAAATCACTTCCTACTTCCTGATTCCTAGTTGATTCGCCTTCGACTCCCCTTCGGGCCGTCAGGCTTGCGCCCCCCTTTCGTTTGTCTTCCCAGACCAAACATTTTGCTGCCCTCTTTCAGATTACGCT
>CALBXK010000210.1 GCA_937890535.1 uncultured Spartobacteria bacterium | reverse complement strand
GGGAATTTTAGACTCTTTAAAAATTATGAAACGATTCGAGAATCAAGTCGCCATCGTCACCGGAGCCGGACGCGGCATCGGGGAAGCCATCGCCAGCCGCCTCGCCGCCGAGGGTGCCAAAATTGCCGTTGTCAGCCGGACCGAGGCCAATTCGCAAAAAACCGCCGACGCCCTCAACGCCTCCGCCCCGGATACGGCACGTCCCTACGCCGTGGATGTGGCGGATTTTGACGCGGTGCAAAAGACCGGCGCGCAAATCCTGGCGGATTTCGGCCGGGCCGACGTTCTGGTCAATAACGCCGGGATCACCCGCGACACCCTAACCATGCGCATGACCTCGGAGGATTGGGATCTCGTCATCGATACCAACCTCAAAGGTGCCTTCAATTTCACCCGCGCCGTTCTCCGCACCATGGTCAAACAACGCAGCGGCCGGATCATCAACATTGGTTCGGTGAGCGGCCTCCTCGGACTTGCCGGTCAAGCCAACTACGCCGCCAGCAAAGCCGGGCTCGCCGGACTCACCAAGACCCTCGCCCGGGAACTCGCCGGCCGCGGCATCACCGCCAATGTCATCGCTCCCGGCTTCATCGAAACCGACATGACCGCCTCACTCAGCGACGCCATTAAGGAAGGTGCCCTCGCCCAGATTCCTCAAAACCGCATGGGGGCCGGCGCCGATATCGCCGCCGCCGTCGCATTCCTTGCCAGCGCCGAAGCCGCCTACATCACCGGTCAAGTTCTCGCCGTGGACGGCGGAATGAGCATGTGACCGGCAAGGAACGTAACAAGCGGCAGGTAAGAGGTTGCCCGTCGCAAAGATCAAAACCCCCTCTGCGAAAGCCCCTCATCCTGCGAGCATTTACGCTGAGTCTTTCGCTGAGTCTTGCCCTCGGGTTCTGGGCCTTGGCGGAATCCGCCGCCGCTCCCAAGGTCGACCATGTCTTCATTGTCAGCATCGATCAGGCTTCGCCCGCCGTCATCGCTCTCGCGAAGATGCCCACCCTGCAGCGTCTGGCCACCGAAGGCGCCCACACCTGGGAGGCCTTCACCATCGTCCCCAGCCTCACTCTCCCGGCCCATACCTCGATGCTCACCGGACTGGGCATTCAAAGCCATCAGGTCACTTGGAACGATTTCGATCCCGAAAGGGGCTTTGTCAAAGTACCCACCATTTTCTCCCTTGCGAAAAAGCGGGGACTCGTGACCGCGATGGTCGCAGCAAAAGTGAAATTCAAGACCCTGCAAGTTCCCCGCACCTTGGATGCCTTTATCCTACCGGAAAACCCCTCTGCAAAAAACGTAGCTGAGGCCTTTGCCTCCATGGTGACCCGCCTCAAACCCAACCTCTGTTTCATCCACTTCGGCGATGCCGACGCCGCCGGACATAAGTTTGGAGTCCGCTCGCCGGAAAAACTCCAAGCTCTGGCCGATTGCGACGCCGCCCTGCAAATGATACTCGATGCGATCGCCGCGGCCGGGCTTTCCGAATCCAGCGTCGTCATTCTGACCTCGGATCACGGCGGGCATGACCGCCCCCCGGAAGAGAATGCAAGCCTCGCCGCCCGAGGCATCTCTCCGCAACCGGGCACCCACGGATCCGCCGAAACCGCCGATGTCGTCATTCCCTGGATCGCCTGGGGACCTTCGGTCAAAAAAGGCTTCGCCCTTACCGCCCCGGTGAAGACCTATGACACCGCCGCCACCGCACTTTGGCTCCTGGGCCTCCCCCTCCCCGACAATTTTTGAGGGCGTCCCCTTACGGAGGCCTTCACCTCCCCCTAATCGCAGTCCCGCCATTTCTATCCTTGGTGTCCCCCGTGCCATGGGGGTTAGAATGATCTTAGAAACAGAAATGAACCACAGGGGACACAGAGGACACAGAGGGAAAACAAATAAGAATGAGAATCTTACGAAAATTGTAATACGCTGTGGAAAGCCACCCGCAAGGCGGGTTGCAATCGACGCTCCGCTTTTCTGTAAGTATCTTACTCTGTGATCTCTGTGTCCTCTGTGGTTCATTTCTGTTTTCCTTTTTAGAATGATCTTATGAACCGCCAAAAAATGCTCCAGCGCCTCGGCACCGAACCCCTCTGGGACCTCATCATTATCGGCGGAGGGGCCACCGGCCTCGGCGTCGCAGTCGATGCCGCCACCCGGGGACTCAAGACCCTTTTGCTCGAAGCTCACGACTTTGCCAAAGGCACCTCCAGCCGCAGCACCAAACTCGTCCACGGCGGCGTCCGCTACCTGGAACAAGGCGACATCCCCCTCGTATTGGAAGCCCTCCGCGAACGCGGTCTCCTCCATCGCAACGCCCCTCACATCGTCCACCACCTGTCCTTCATCGTCCCCCGTTACAAATGGTGGGAAGGCCCCTTCTTCGGCATCGGCATGAAGGTCTATGATGCCCTGGCAGGAAAACTCAACCTCGCCCCCTCCAAGATCCTCTCCCGTGAGGAAACCCTGAGCCGCATCCCCAACATCGAACCCGAAAATCTCCTCGGCGGCGTGGAATATTTTGACGGTCAATTCGACGACTCCCGCCTCGCCATCACCCTGGCCCAGACAGCCGCCGATCACGACGCGGTCCTGCTCAGCTACGTCCGTGTCACAGGCCTGCGCAAAACCGACGGCATGACCTCCGGTCTCTCCTGCCGCGATGAAGAAAGCGGAACCACTTACGACCTCAAGGCCCGCGTCATCATCAACGCCACCGGTATCTTCGCTGATGAGATCCGTCTCATGGACGAACCCACCGCCGCCCGCGCCGTTCAGCCAAGTCAGGGGGTCCATCTCGTTTTTGAACGCGAATTTCTCCAGGGCGATTCCGCCATCATGGTCCCCCACACCGACGACGGACGCGTCCTCTTCGTCATCCCCTGGCACGACAAGGTCCTCGTTGGCACCACCGACACGGCCATGGATACGGCCGAACTCGAACCCCGCGCCCTCGACGATGAGGTGGGATTCATTCTCCGCAACGCCGCCCGCTACCTCGCTCGCGATCCCAAACGCGAAGATATTCTCAGCATTTTCGCCGGACAACGTCCCCTCGTACGCAAACCCGGCAAAGACGGCGGAGCCACCAAAGCGATTTCGCGCAATCACGAAGTCCTCGTCTCCGACTCCGGACTCGTCACCATCGTGGGCGGCAAATGGACCACCTACCGCAAGATGGCCGAAGACACTCTTAACCATGCCACCCTCATCGGCGGCCTGACCGAGAAACCCTGCGTCACCGAAGCCCTGCAACTCCACGGCTATCGCAGTCCCGACGCCCCCGAACTGCCTCCCGCGTATGCCGTCTATGGTTCAGACGCTCCCAAGCTCGAAGAGCTTGCCCTCGACACCCCCCTTCACTCCCGCCTGCCCTATACCCAGGCGAACGTCGTTTGGGCGGTGCGCCACGAAATGGCCCGCACCGTGGAGGATGTCCTCTCCCGCCGAACCCGGGCCTTGTTACTCGATGCCAAGGCGGCTATGGCGTGTGCTCCCGAGGTCGCTGCCCTCATGGCCAAGGAGTTGGGCAAAGACAAAGCCTGGGAAGCGGCTCAGGTGGAAGAATTCGAAGCTTTGGCCAAAGGCTATTTGCCTAAATAACCTTGCCGTGATGTTTTCGTGCGAAGTCTGTCATCCCGCGAATGCGAACAACCGCTCCAGGAATCGAACCCATGGCGACATACGATCCAACCAAAAACCGCTGGGGAGTACTGGCGGCGATGGGGCTCACTCTCGGCGTCGTCGTACTTGACGAAACAATCGTTGGCGTCGCTCTGCCGTCCATGGAGCGTGACCTCGGCATGTCGACGCTGTCCGGGCACTGGGTCGTCAATGCCTACCTCTTGGTCTTGACGGGGCTCGCAGCCGTCGCAGGCAAGGCAGCGGATCTTGTGGGGTACCGGCGGCTGTTTGTCGCCGGGCTGGCAATCTTCAGCACCGGTTCACTCCTCTGTGGGTTCGCCCCGAATGCCGCCGTACTCATCATCGCCCGCGTCGTACAGGGATTCGGCGCCGCCATCGTGTTTCCCCTCACCGTTGCCATGGTGGCCATGGTTTTCCCGCCCGAAAAACGGGGACTTGCTCTCGGCATTTACACCACATTCGGAGGAGTCTTCATGACTCTCGGCCCTCTGCTCGGCGGTATTTTTACGCAGACACTTTCGTGGAGATGGATCTTCTGGGTCAACCTGCCGGTCGTCCTGGCCATCCTCGCGATCTTTTTCGCGAACTGGCGCGAGCCCGCGGATCGAGTCCGCACAGCCCTGCGAGATTACAGCGGGCCGATTGCCTTCGTGGCCGGGCTGGTGCTCCTCACGCTCGGAGTGATGCAGGGAGCGGAATGGGGCTGGGCCTCGCCCACCATCCTCTGCTGCCTAACCGGCGGCGTGGTGGCGTTGGCAATATTTATAAGAACCGAGCTCCGCCAAAAGACTCCGCTGTTCGACCTTCGGCTCTTCCGATTCGGGGCCGTCCAGGCCGCCAGCCTCATCATCTTTATGGGGCAATTCAATAAGATCACCATCGTCATCTTTGTGGCTGCCTATCTTCAGCGCGGGTTGGGGATGGATCCCATCATGGCCGGAGTCGGTCTTCTGCCCGGCATGGCCATCCTTCCCTTCAGTTCGTTCCTCGCCGGATGGTGTGCGGACCGTTTCGGGAGCCGGATTCCCATGCTCGCGGGGCTTGGGATCAGCCTGCTTGGCCTCTTTGCCATCGGTCTTCTTGCTCCCCTCAAATCCTACGCTTTGCTGGTTCCTTCCCTGGTTGCTTTCGGCCTCACCCTCCCTTTTCACTATGTGCCAACCCGCCGCAGCATGGTCAATGCCGTCGCCCCGGACCAGCAGGGCGAAATCAGCGGACTCAGCATGACCGTCCAACTCCTCGGCGGATCGCTGGGACTCGCCATTACCAGTGCCATCCTCGTCGCCACCGGATCCTTTGCCACCATTTTCATCACCTGTGCCTCACTCTCCTTGTTGGTCTGGATTCTTGCGTGGTGGATCACGCGCCCGACCACCTGACCCCATGATCTCAGCGCTTTCGGGTGAGGTCTTTCTTAAGCTTATCGACGTTGGTCACTGGCAGATTGCAGACAAAATTCTGACACACATAGGCGGTGGGCTTGCCATTGATTGCTTGCACGTTCTCGTAGAAATCCGCCTTCCCGGCAAAGAAGGCCCGGTCGGCGGGGTTGGCAATCAAGACCCAAACGGCACCCGGCAAAAACTTATTCCAGACGGCCTTCACCATTTCCCGGGTTTCGGGCGCCTTCGGTTCTCCCACGATGACAATCTGTTGGGACCCTGAAAGCGAGCTCTCCAGCGCGACCAATCCCATGGGGGTCGCCAAGGGCGATTGCCGCATCTGGGGTGCCAGCGCGGCCAGGGTTTGTTTCGCCCGATCCTCCCAGGCCGGATCCCCCAGGAGATGGGCCAGACGCAGGAGATTAAGCGCTGAGATGGTATTCGGCGAAGGTTCGGCTCCATCGTAATCATCCTTCATCCTGAGCAACACCGTCGGATCCTGGCCGCTGGAACTGAAATAGCCGCCGCTCTCTTTATCCCAAAATTGCGTGTCCTGCGTCTTTTGCAGGATGAGGGCCCATTGCAGCCGGGCGATGTCAAAACTCGCCTCATAGAGGTCGATGAGACCTCGGATCGCGAAAGCATAGTCGACCGCAAACCCGTCGATCTCCGAAGAACCGCCCCGCCAGGAACGCACCAAGGTCTGCGTTTTTTCCTCATAAAGATGTTCTCGAAGAAAATCCGCCGCATGATTGGCCGCGACCAAATATCGCTCTTCGCCCAACACCTGGTATCCCTTGGCCAGCGCACTGATCATGAGCCCATTCCAAGCCGCGATGATCTTGTCATTGCGGTGGGGACGCGGCCGCCGTTCCCTCGTCAAAAAGAGTTTTTTCCGGCTGGCGGCGAGCCCCTTGGCCATGACCTCTTCGCTGACCCCGAATTTCGCCGCCGCCTCGGCCATCGTGTGACGCTGAATCAGCACATTTTTACCGCGGAACTCGCCATGCGGATCACTTTCCCGGGATGTGTTGCCGCCCGACTCTACCCCGTACACCCAGGCGAACTCCTTTTCCGCCTCTCCCAACTCCGCGAGGATTTCTTTTTCCGTCCACACATAAAACGCGCCCTCCGCTTTTTCCTTGAACCCGGCCCGCACGACACTGTCCGCATCCTCCGCTGAATAAAAGCCGCCCTCTGGCGATGTCATATCCCGCAGGACATAATCAAAAATATCCCGCGCCGTGTCGGCAAACAGTTCCCGCCCGGTCACCTGCCATGCGATCAGATACGCCTCCGCAAGTTGCGCCTGATCATAGAGCATTTTTTCAAAGTGGGGGACATGCCATCCGCCGTCCACCGAGTAGCGGTGGAATCCCCCGCCAAGATGATCATGAATCCCCCCGGCCGCCATTTTCTCCAAAGTAAAGAGCGCCATCTCCCGCGCCCGGCGTCCGGCGGGAGAATCCGAACCCACCCGCTCGGCTTCCGTAAAAAGGAAAATCAATTCCGAAGGGCGGGGAAACTTCGGCGCGGCACCAAACCCGCCTTCCGTGGCATCGAAGCGACCGGTCATCTCCTGCAATCCTTTCTCCAACACGGCATCGCTGAGGGCGGCCCCGGGCGTTACAGGGGTCTGAGAAAATTTGCGAAGGCGAGCGGTGACCTCCCCGGCCTGGGTCCGGATCTTCGGTTCGTCGCTTTTCCAAATCTCCGCCACTTGTTTCAGCATGCTCAGAAATCCCGGACGACCATAGGCATCCTTCGGAGGAAAGTACGTCCCTCCTACGATGGGCTCCCGCTCCGGCGTCAACCACAGACTCATCGGCCAGCCTCCTCCGCCCGTGGTTGCCTGCACGAAGGTCATATACACCGAATCCACATCGGGGCGTTCTTCACGGTCCACCTTGATGTTGATGAAGTGTTCATTCATGTAGGCCGCCACCTTGGGATCCTCGAAGGATTCCCTCTCCATGACGTGACACCAATGGCAGGTGGAATATCCGATCGAGAGAAAGATGGGCTTGTTCTCCTTCTTGGCAGCCGCAAAAGCCTCCTTACCCCAGGGATACCAGTCCACCGGATTGTGGGCGTGCTGAAGAAGATAGGGGGACTTTTCCTTGGCCAGACGATTGGTCGGAAGAGGATCCGCACCTGCGATGGACGTGAACAGAAAAATCCCCGGAAGGGTCAGGACGCAGAAGAGGAACGTTTTCACAGCCCTAACCTACATACCGCATGAAATTCTGGCGATGGATAAGGTGGACGGGGGCTTGGGGATAGGCTTTTACCCAAGCCAGAGGCGGACGGTAGGACTTTTTCTGCCATGTGTTAGGAGAGCAATCCGGATATCACCGTAGCCAAATTAATGTAAAATCGGGCAGTTGATTATCCGTTTTCGCAAGTTCGCGCCCTACTACTTCACTGCCGCCAATCTGCGTATCCCTGCTACCCACTAAAAATAGCAAGGAACCTCTATGGGGCTACGGCTTTTTCAGTGGCCTTACAAAAGGGCCACGTTCCAGACATTGTCAAACCAGAAGCTCAGAGCCAAGTTGAACGAATGGCAAAGATCTCCAACGCTGGCTCCATCTTCTTGGGAAATTCCGCTATTCCTCAGGAGAAGATCGCGTTTTTCACCTCACTTTTCCAATCCCAATCCGGCGACAATTATTGCGTATTTCAACTCGCCAGTACAAAAAATGCTGCGGACGCAAGACTTGGCCTCTGCGTTGCCCGCAGAGGATCTTTCCGGTGGGATCGCCTCCCCACGGTGCTGGCTCCGCCGTGGAACGGACATCCCGGCTCTCTCTGCATTGGAACCCTGGCAGAGTCAAAGCCAGGTCAGCTCACCCTTTATGCCACTTGGTACGATCGCAGCGATCCAGCACGTCCTCTCTTCGATCCAGACACCGAAGGCATCCTCCATTCCCTGCTTCTCGCCACCGATTCCACCGACGATGGCCAACACTGGGGTCCCTGGCGTAAGATTTCGACCGGCCCCCTTACCGGCTGTGCCCTCACCGGACCTTCCCTGCGTTGGCCGGATGGCTCCACGGCCATGCCTCTGGAAAGCTTCAAGCACTACGACGAACCCGACGAAAAATTTCATGCGGCCTGGGTTCATTTGATAGACAAAGGAGCAATGCCCAACGCGAAAACACTTCACCAAATAGCCGGTGATCCTACGGGAAATATCTCCTACTGGGACCAACGTTTGACCCCGCTTGAATCCCCGGGAGAATATTTGGCTCTCTTCTGGACCCATGACCGGCCCGGCCAGCAAGATTTGGATGTCCACTTCCAAATCGGAAATGCCCGCGAGCCGGACCTCTCATCTCCTCAATCTACTGGCATTTCCGGACAGATCGCCGCTCCCTTGGCGCTCTCCCCCACCCATTTTCTCGCTTTGGTGGTGGACCGCAATGGGCCTGACCCCAGCATCGTTCTGCACCAAAGTACCGATCGCGGAGAATCATGGGATGCGACCAAGCCGCTGATAATCTACCGCCATCGGGAAGAGGCCCAAGTCACGCAGGGCGCGGAGAATATTGATTATGCAGGCTATTGGGAGGATATGGGTAAGTGGAGCTTCGGTCACCCTGCTCTGTTGGCGGTTGATCAGAACACGGTACTCGCCGCCTACTATGCCGGAACACCTGAGCACATGGGAATTCACTATGCAAATATCGAATTCTAAATTCACCAAACCTAAAAACCTGCACCGAGGGTTTTCCATGCTGGAAATTTTGGCCAGTGTCATAATTCTCTCCATCCTCATGGCCGTTCTCATGCCGACTGTTCAAACAGGACTGAAGAGAGGGCGGGAGGCAGGCTGCGCATCCAACCTTCGCACCATTGGGTCCTACTTTGGCCTTTACGCGGCGGACCACCAGGGGAACGTTCTCCCCTATGTCAATTCCGCCAACCATCTCTGGCCTGATATTATCGTTTGGAATTACATCTCACCCACTGCCTCGACAACGCAAGGAGACTACAAACCGTTCTTTTGCCCGAGCTTGGAAACGCGGGGCTACACCTATGAAAGTCGAAGCCCACTGAACTATCGAACCACCTACGCAATCAATCATAGCGTCATGTCTTCCGAGGATATCGCCACAAACAAGATCGTTCGTTTTGACAAGCCCTCGCGAACAGGAGTCATCTGGGACGCCGCCACTTGGCCGGGGGCGAAGCCACTCATGGCCGTAGCAGCCGGACAAGAGTACCACATCACGGCCGGAGATCCCAATTGCAGCGTGGGCTGGCTGCACGGCCGAAGCGAGGAATATCCCAACAGGCGCGGGCTCGCCAACGTCCTCTTCTTGGACGGGCACGTTGAAGCCCAACCAGACCCCGGTAATGGCGAACTGCTGGACATCGGAGTCCAGTGGCCGAACTTATATCCGTGAGGCAAAGTGCAGGACCTGCCGGGGTGAAATTAGAATGCGGTCTTTCGGATTGAGCCGCGAACGCCGATCCACCAACGAATTCAGCTTGCGGGCGAGAAGATGCCGCTCCATCTGGTAATGAGAGATAGCTGGTTGCAGCCATTCAAAAATCGGATCGCCTTCCAATGATACCAAAGTGACAGACTCTTTCTGTCCGCTGACTCCCAGATAGCCAAGACAACGCATGGCATCGGCCGCGCAAGTCGTAATGATCGCATCCATTCCCTGAAATTTCCGCAAGGCTCCTGATAGACATCTCGCCATCGAATCCTCAGAAAGATCGTAAGCAAAGGTTTGAAAAGTCGCTAAAGTTGCTCCGGACGCGGCCTGCTTAAAGCCAGCCTCCATGGCACTCACATCGGAGGAATCCCTCCGCGGCCGGAAAAATGCAATCTTGCGATGCCCGCAGGCCTCAAGCCTGCGGCCCGCATGCCGAGCCGTGGCCAACTGATCAAAATCCAAACAGGGCAGATTGACCCCTTCCGCACGTGCACCCACCACAATCGAGCAGATCCCAGCCTCCTCAAAATATTTTTGAATCTTCGGAGGCTGGTAGGCCAAAAACCAACAAATGGCACGTTCGTTACGAATCCAATCCTTCAGGATATGCGGGGTGTAAACCGTATGTCCGGCCAAATTGGTTTGAAGAATGAAGCCATATCCCTTGCTTTGCACCAGTTGCTGAAAAACAAGAAGCTCCACTCTATATAATGGCGCGCAATCCTCGAGACAACGACCGTCTAAATAGACAATCCGGTCGGGATGGGTGGCCGCAGATTTCCTTCGCACCCGAACGATCTCTGAGCGATGCCTGGAAACGGGCTTAATCAATCCATCTTTTTCGATGAAGCGAACCGCCGCGTCGATCGTATTGCGACTGACTTGAAGCTCATGGGCCAAAGCGCGGCGGGCGGGCAATTTTCCCTGCCAACGCTTGCTGAGAATCCCTTCCCGGATTATGGAAGCAACTTGATGAACGAGGGATTGTCGACGGGGTAGCGCGGGCATCGAAGGGAGGTGGAGGTGAAATCGAAAGGGATGGGCCTCTCCAGATGGCGAGAAACCGAAACCCTCCTGTTCCTCAGAGTTCTTTCAGCGATCCACGCATCAACTCCATGGCAGAGTCATAAGCCGCATATCCCAGATACCACTGCACCGGGTTGGTCGTCCAGAGCAAATTGAGTTTTTGAACGGCCCCGTCATAGGCCTCGCGATCCACAGTCAATTCTTGACCCCCATCATCTACGCCCCGATCCAATACCTTCTGCCAAGCCACATTCTGCAATCCGTCCCGCATCAAATAGAGTCGGTAGGAAGGAATCACTTTTTCAGTTGGTGCATCCGGAACGCCTTTCGGATCGGGCGGGTAAAAGAAGCTAATCACCCCGGGACCATGATGATAGAAGGGATTGAGCCACGGATTGACGACCGGACCGGACGTGAAACGCACCCCATCTTCTTCGAACCCCTTTCGCGCATAGGGTAACGACCAAACGTAAGATCCCCAACAATACCAACCCGATACTCCAAAGTAGGTCAACTTCTGCGGAGCCAGAACGGTTGAGAGCCCCGCATTGAAAAGATTCCAATGATCCGTCTCCACGTAATAGGCCCACATCTGCCCGCCTTCGCGTTCCGGTTTCCAATCTATGTCAGGTGCAAGAAAATCAAAATGGTCGTCATTCAACATTGCCGGGAAGTCCACTACCTTCTCCATGATTCGTTTGCCGTCCTCCGTCCGCTGGGTGTATGGTGCAGTTGAGTAGCCCGTATGCAGAAATCGGATTTCCTTCGCATGGGGGCGGCCTTGCAGGGCTCGCCGGTATTTGAGCATAATGGGATAGGTTGAAGCGGCCGATTCATCGATGACCAATAGAGCCCGATCGAGTATGCCCAGTTCTTTGAAGTGAAGGGCCATGGCCTCCATATAATCGCCCACCAGACGAAAATATTCGTCTTCAGAAAGGGGTTTCGTCGTTTCCGTCTCCGGCACATCACGAAGCGTGTAGGTCACGCCATTCTTCAACCGAAACGAATCCATCAGGTGGCCATTGGTATTATGAATGGAAACCCAAGGCATATCACGCTCAATGACAAACTCCCGAATGGCCTCATCATAACTCTCAAAGTTAAAATCCACCAGTCGGGGAGCCTGACCGGGACCCCGTTCCTCAACGGAATAGGAATAGGGGGCAAAGAGCGCCGGACTCTGAGGAGAGAGCCAATTGTCGAGCATGGCATGCGAGTAAGCACGAGAGGTACGGCCGATCCGGGAGCGCCGCGGATCGGCATCGGTCGGATCGTCGGGATTCTCCATGCGATTAGCTGCAGTCAACCCATGAAACTCACTGGCTCCCACCGAAGGTGTCACCAAGTCTGTCGACATCTGCGACATCCATTGCTCATTTCCGAAAATGGTAAAAAAGTCCCGCTGGGGCCGCAAGATGATGTCGGCAACCTCAATCTCCAATGGCAGTGAGAATTTTCGAACATCACCGGTTTGATGCCCAAGTTCCAACTCCAAGCTCCCATGATATTTGCCCGGTTGGCTACTTTCCGGCACATGGCAGGTCACAACCAGAACATGCTGCCCCTCTCTCGCGGGTGTGAACTGCCGATCTGCAACCGGCATCAAAGCATCAAAACGATTTTGGATCCACTTTCCGACCCCGACCGGACCGTCATAGACCGGAATCAAACCAAGTTTTTCCACTTTGATCGGAAACGGTGCGCTTCCTTCTGCCTTCCGAACCTGCAAAAGGGGCGAACCCGACTTCACCACCACCGGAACGGAAACCCACCCACCCCGAAAGGTCTTCATTCGTAGGCCCGGCTCTGACGCCTCGGTGGCTGGGGGACAAAGTTTGGCCAAAAAACTCTCTCGAAGCGGATAATCGCTGGGGAGCGTCCAAAGTTGAAAACGATCATCGGACCCTAGGTTTTTTACCGAATCGGCAAATCGACTCTCGGCGCCCGAAATCTCCGCAGCCACAGTCGGAAGCGATTTGCTGACACGCCCAACCGAACCAGGAGTGGTCAAGATATGTCCAGCCCGTCCCACCCAATACATCTCCAAAGTATCAGTCGGTGTGGGCAGGTCGGCCTTCAGGACCCAGCGAACCGACTGAAGGGAAAGCGCAGAGGTGCCTTGGCGTCCGACGTATGCGGTGGAAATTTCCACATCGATCAGATTCTTCCGGGGCAGCAAAAGCTCCTCATTGAACACCCATTCACCAGGGGGTAGATAGGCCGGGACGAAGGAGGAAAAATCGCGCCGAAAAAGCCGCTTCTCCGGATCAATCGCCTGGACAATAATTGGGGAGTCCGAACCATCCCGCCACTGCCAGTGCTGAAACAGATACCAACTTCCCGCCTTCAAGCGTACCACTTGCGAGAGGCGACTGTTGGTGAAGACGGCCTTCTTGATAAAGAGAACGGAGCGTTGCGTCTCCCCAACCATGGCGGAACTCTGTTCCATGGAAGGGGGATCAAATCCGCTCCACCCCGGAAGCATTCCGTCTTCCCCAAGTTGCAAATCTCCGTTGATCAAGAGATCTTTCTGGTCAACGGCCAACTCAAATCTTCCCACTATTTTTCCGGATCCCGGGTCCACCAAGATGACTTTCTCGAAGGCAAAGTCTCTCGCCTCAACCAACTCCGGAGACATAGCTCGGGCCGCCGCCAGAATACTTTCGATCGGCAAGGCAATTTCCACCTCACCGGACACCTGTTTCCCCAGCTTGATCTCGGCCCGATACATCGAGAGAGGATCCGGCCAGATGGATTCAGCGGCCTGGCCCGCCCCGATTTGAGTCAGTAATGCAATTCCAATAATAGTTAATTTCTTCATGGTAACAACGCCTCATTGAGTAACTCCCGCGCCCTGCGATAGCCCCCATAGCTAACCTGCCATTGCACGGGATTATCATACCAAAGACGATTCAACTCCTTGCGGGCCTCAGCCAGTCGGATCGGATCAACAGCAACCGGCTCGCCGTTATCATCCACGCCCTTTTCCAATACTTCCAAAAATGCGCGCAGTTCAATACCTTCCCGCATCAGATCGAGGCGATAGGAGGGAACGATCTTGTCGGTAAACTCGGCGGGAATTCCTGCGGGATCGGGAGGATAAAAGAAACTCGCGACTCCAGGGCCATGATGATAGTAAGGGTTCAGCCACGGATTGACAAGCGCTCCACCCGATCCGTCCCAAATATAGTCTTCAGGTTTGGGATGGGCATAGGGAAGCGACCACGCCATGGACGCCCAACAATACCAGCCGTCCTTGCCAAAATGCCCCAATTTGAGAGGCGTCAAAACCGTACTCAAGCCAGCATGATCAAGGTCCCAGTGGTCCGTGGAAACATAATAGACCCAATTTCGAAGAGGCTCACGATCCCGGAATCGGGAGGAATATTCGGGCTCAAAAAAGTTAAAATGTTCATCATTGATCGGAATGGGAATGTCAATCAATTCATCCATCAAAAACTGATCACCGGCCCGCGTCGAATAAAACGTCCCGTGATAGGTCGTGTGCCCGAAGGAAATTTCCTTGGCCGTCGGTTGCTCTTTGAGCGTTTGGACGTAGTCCTGAATCGTCTCGTAGGTGGACACGTCGCTCTCATCCACAATGATGATTGCACGATCCAAAACACCCAGTTCCTTGAGGTTCTTGGCCAAAGCCTCAAAGTACTGCCCGACGAGCCCATAATATTCCTCGCGGTCCAATTGCACCCATTCCTTTTCCCTCCCCGCCGGGGCGGGTAGAAGACTATAATACTTACCGTCATTCAGAAAGAGGCGATCCATCAGAAATCCGTTGGTGTGGACCAAGGTAAACCAAGGCGCATCGCGTTCAATCACCTGTGCCTGCAAAGCGTCATTAAAGGCCGAAAACTGAAAGTTCGTTAAAGTGATCTTTCCCGTCTCATCGCGCTCAATTTGGTAACCAAAGGTGGCCTCATACTGAGGCACCGACGGCATGACGTAATGATCCAACAGGGCTTCGTTGTATTTTTGTGCGAGCTTTCGCACTGGTTCCCGCTCGGGACGGTTGATCTGCGGCACCGACGCATTCATGGCAACCTCGTCCCACTCTCCATTTTCGTTCTTGAAACCATGAAACTCAGCCATGGCAATTTGTTCCCTTGGAAAGGGGTCGCCCTTTGGATACTTCAGCATCAGCAATTCATTACCAAACATGGCGCTGAAATGCCGAAACGGCTTAATGACCGGACTGAGCACTGTGAGATCAACCGGAACCTCCAGTTCCATTGATTGGGGCACGGGGTTCGCCACCTGCATTTTTAGGACCACTCGGCTCGTTCCTGGCTTGGCTTCAGGGCCGGCGTGAAACGTAACACAAAGAATATGGATTCCATCTGGAGAGGCCGGAAGCACGGGATCATCCAGAGCCATCTTGGGATCAAACCGAACCTGGGTCTTTTTCCCGACGGAGAACTCTCCATCAAAGACGTCGAGAGGTGCCACGCGCTCCACTTTCCAAGCCAAAGTGCACCCTTCAGCCGTGAAATTCGAAATATTCAGGTGTGGCGTGCCGCTGTCCATGACCAGCAGCAAGGAATAGGAACCGCCACGTGGCAGGACCACCTCCGCCGATTTGGAGGCTCTCGCTTCGGAAGGCAGCCATTGCCGCAGATGGTCCGATCGAAGAGGAGCCTCGGGAGGCACACTCCAGACCGTCAAGCCCGGTCGGGTCTCAAGATATCCCGTTGGATTCGCATCTCGGGCCTGCACCTTGAATTGAGCGGGAGCCTTTTTGGTCCGTTCCGTCTTCGTCTCTTCGAGCAACTCTGGCGTAACCGTCGTAAGCCGATGTCCGGCTCGTCCGGCCAGATACACATCAAGCGATTTGGTTGGCTTTTTGACATCGGCCAGCAAACGCCAGACCGCGTTGCGAAAATTGATGGCAGTCACAGCGCCCTGCCCCTTCCCATGACTTGAGATCCGCAAAATGGCCTCGGGAATCGTGGCATCGAACAAGACAAGATTTCGACGCCACGTATCGATGGGAAGAAGCATGGGGGAATAGGACTTCATGTGATCGCCATAGAGCTTCTTGGCGGGATCCCAAAGATCCACGGTTACTCCTTCGGCACCGGTGTCGCTAATCGCCATCCAATCCATGACATAAAGAGCGCCTAACTCAAGGGGGATGGACTGGGAAAGGACCATGGGCTTGCCATCCGGATTGCTAACTTTTAGGAGCGGCTTGGTCATTCCATTCACATCGATCCGCTCCGGCGTCATGCCATTCTCGAGAAACCCGGTCCATCGGTCCATTTTGCCCTGACTGACCTGATAATCGGAATTGGCCACCAGATTCTTTCCCTCAAGGACCAGGCGGAAGCTCCCAATCGTCTCACCGGTTTCAGGATCAACGACCCGGCAGGCCTCAAAGTTAAAACTCCGGAGATCGACAGGCTCCGCGACAAGCTTCTCCAGAGCCGCGAAGATCTTGGGAACCTCCAGATCAATTTCAATCTGACCCTCAACCTGATGATCAAAATGAAGCTGAATCCGGTGATCAAAATGAGGATCTTTCCATTCCATAGTCGATTCCGTAGTCGCGGGTTCCGAGGCACAAAGACAGGGCGCAAAAACACTCCCTGCCAATAAAATTGCGATCCATCCTAATTCGTCCTTCATCATTAATAAACCCGGGAAGCTACCGAGCAAAAGTCGCAGGCTCATC
>CALBXK010000209.1 GCA_937890535.1 uncultured Spartobacteria bacterium | reverse complement strand
TTCCTTCGAGTCGCGGTGGATCGCCGCTACCCGATGATTAAAATCGAGCTCTTCATGAAGGTTCTCCAATTTGCCCTCCGCGTGAAGTCTCTGAGCCTCTTCATCAATCATCCGCTCCATCGCCTGACGGATCGGCTCCAGATCAGCCGGATCAAAAACATCAGGCACAATCACGAAGCCATCGTCATGAAATTGACGCACTTGCTCAGGAGAAAGTTTTTCGGGTAGATCCATTACCATGAAATATGCCTAAAATTGCTCCAGAGCGCAATAGGTTCAAACTCACTTTTAGTGGTATTTAATCATCAAGAAATGGAAATGGGAAATGGGGTCAGGGTGCAAAGAAATGGGGTCAGGGTGCAAAAATCAAATATCATCATTCAGAATTTTGATCATTTTCCCTGTCTCCCCTCGCTTCAGTTTTTTCCAATCCATCGTCCGCAACCTCTGGCTCACATTTGCGGCGCTCTTCATTTCCAACCGTTCTGCCAGCCATCGATTGGTGACAATCGTCCTCTTCCTCAGAACCGCCGCCAGCAACAGTTTGCGTGGGTCGCTACTTTTCATTTTTTCGAGCTCACGTTTCTCAAAATCCACCTTCTTTAGACATTCTTGAAGAATTCTTTCCGCCTCACTTTCGTTGTGCGCCTTTCGCTCTCTTGCTGAACGATAGCCCCGCGAACGTGGCTTTTTGATCACCTTCTCCGCCAATTTCAGCATTCTTTCGGAAAACGCTTGGCTCCCCCAATACCATCCCCTTCGCAAATGGCTGCATCTCGCATCCACTTCTTCCGCAAGAAGAGGAACCCCACATCGATTGGCTTCCTCCTCCACCGCCTGCCGATCCAATCTTTCCACCATCTTTCGCCGCCCTGCCATCGTATCCGGCAGCCCCAGAACACGCAGCCCCTCTCCGCAGGCCAGCCATTTTGCCCTCTTGTTCGGTGCCACCGCATACCCTCCGGCCAGGCTGCTCCAGCGATATTCCAAAATACTTTGTCCCGCCTTCGCTTCCACCAACCCCGCCCTCACCGGATTCAAGTGGATATAGTCCAGCATCGTTTCGTAATAATGCGCCTGCCTCCCCTCCACCAAGATCGCCTTGTAGCGGTCCCCAAAGAGCCGACCCCACTCCAGATGCCTCACATTGAATCTCCGCGTATACGTATTTTGCAACCACCCCATCCCTCCCACGAGATTCGGCTCCGGTGTCTCCAAAAAGAGATGATAATGATTTCCCATCAAAACCCAGGCATGCACCCGCCATCCTGTCCTTTCGCACGCTTCTGCCAGCGTTCCCAAAAAAAATCGCCTGTCATCATCATCCATATAAATCGGTTCTCTGCGATTCCCTCTCGCCATTACATGATAATACGCACCTTCATATTCAATCCTGATACTCCGTGCCATTCCCTCAACCTACCCATTAATTTCTCTGCGTCAATATTTGATTTTTGCACCCTGACCCCGTTTCCCGTTCGTTTCCGTTTCCGTTTCCAACACCAAAGTAGACGCAGTCACATGCTATACAGGCGTCAGCAACACCACCGTTTCTATTGACGCCACGGCTAGCAGCGTCAGCTGCGAAGCTATTTTCTTGGAGCGGCTCCGGCGATGCTGAGTGAGATCTCGATTTCTTCGGAAACCTTATCGGTATTTTCGCCGGGTTGGATTTTGTAGTCGCTGCGATTGATGGTGAACTTCGATCGAATGACGAGAAGGTCTCCCTCCATCTTGCCGCCAGAGCGCTCTCCGAGTTTGTCTGGAAGGTGGGTGACGCGAGCCTCCACCGTAATCTCTTTCGAAACGCCGTGGAGAGTGAAGGTGCCTGTGACCTGGGCGCTGCCGGTGGTTTTGGATTTTTTAACGGCGGAGATGGATTTGATATCGAAGGTGATCTTTGGGTGCGCTTTGGCATCAAGCCACTTTTTGCCGAGCATATGACCCCTCATCACAGAATTGGGAACGGTGAGAGAATCGGTGGCGACGACGATTCGTCCCTTGGTTTTGGCGGGATTTTCCGGATCAACCGTGACTGTGCCCGTGATGCCATTGGCGGTGCCATTGATCGCCTCGAGAGGCGCGTCGAGTTGGAAGACGACATTGTTGACCTCCTTGGGGTCCTTGAAGTCGAAGGTGACCGGTTTCGCCTGCCCTACGGATAGAGAGGCCAGGGTAAGGGAGAGGACGGTGAGGGTAAGAGAGACGGGGCGGATTTTCATGAGGATTTTTTTGGTGGGATTTTGCTTAGAACAAAGGAAAGAAAAAAGAGGGTTCCTGAGGTGATGAAGCCCAGGGCGAGGATATCGACCCCAGGTATAAAGCGATCTTCATATTCGACGAACTCGATCTCGGTCACCGGGTCGACTTTGATCACGGGCACCGAGGTTTTGCTCCATCCGCGATCCGCGCCCCGTTCGAGCCAAAAAATAATGACAGCGAGGGCGCAAAGGAGGGCGAGGATGCGAAGGCTTTTTACCATCGGGCGGGGGTGTGGATTAGCCTTCGATGGTGTTGATCTCCACCGGTTCCACCTTGAGTCCAAGCTCCTCGAGCCAAGCGATCGCTTTCTTGATTTCGTCCCGCTCGCCATCGAGTTCCAGCGAGACGATGCCAATTTCTTCGGTGACGCTCGCCTGCCGGATATTGGTCGTGACTTCGAAGGTCTTGCCGAGTTCATGAATGATCGGACGGGTGATGTGCCGGGCAGGATACATCAGCCAAAGGCGGGTGAGTTGTTGGGACATAAATGCAGGGTAGCCAGGATTGCTCCCCGCGTAAAGGCAGCAGGGAGCAATTCATCCTCAGATCTTTAGAGAGGCAACTCTTGGGCTTTTCCCAGTTCCCTCAATACCGCCTGATGGAGGCGGATGCCGGTGTGAAAATTTTCGATGGGAAAATTCTCATTGGGGGAATGGGCACAACAATCCGGTGAGGCGAGGGCAAGGAGAAGAGAATCCGCCCCCAGGATGTTTTTGAAAGTGGTGACGATGGGGATTGAGCCTCCTTCGCGCATCAGGGAGGGTTCGCAACCGAAGACCTCCTTCAAGGCTCGTCGGGCGGCGAGGCCGTCCGGATGGTTGGGGTCCATGAAATAGGCTTCGCCGCAGTGACCTCCGGTGATTTGAATCCTGACCGTGTCAGGGCAATGGGCCTTCAAGTGATCGCCCACGAGCTGCAGAATGGTGGCTGGATCCTGTTGGGGAACGAGACGCATCGTCAGTTTGGCGAAGGCTTCCCGGGGCAGAACCGTCTTGGTCCCTTCTCCCTGATAGCCGCCGCCGAGTCCATTGACTTCCACGGTCGGCCGGGCACCGATGCGTTCGATGGAAGAATAGCCAGGCTCGCCGGCGAGGGCCGGAACGCCGGTGAGTTGGCGAAGTTGCTCCTCGGTGATCGGGAGGGCGTCGGCGGCCTGCCGTTCCCAATCGGCGAGGGGCTGGACGGCGTCGTAAAATCCCGGAATGGCGACGCGACCGTCGGCGTCATGAAGAGTGGCGACGAGGCGGGCGAGGGCGGTGGCAGGATTGGTCACCGCGCCCCCAAAAACGCCGGAGTGCAGATCCTGGGAGGGGCCGGTGAGAACACACTCCAAGGCCGCAATGCCCCGCAGGGCATAGGTGAGGGTGGGGTGGGCGTGGGCGGCCATGCCGGTGTCCGAAATGACAATCACGTCGCAGGCGAGTTCCGCGCGATGGCTCTCCAGAAAGGCTTCCAGATGTTCGCTGCCGGTTTCTTCCTCGCCTTCGACGAGGAAGGTGACATTGACGGGTGGAGTCTCGCCGCGGGCCAGAATTTCTCCCATTCCCAGGATGTGGGCGAGGATCTGGCCTTTGTTGTCTGTCGCCCCGCGGGCAAAAATGCGACCATCCCGGATCTCAGGTTCAAAAGGAGGCGATTTCCATTCCTCAAGAGGCTCGGGAGGCTGCACATCGTAGTGTCCGTAGATTAGAACCGTGCGCTTGGCCGGGTCGTGGACGGTGTGGGCGATAACGGCGGGATGCCCGCCGGTTTCGCAGATTTTGGCTTCCAGGCCAATTTTGAGGAATTTTTCCCGGATCCAGGTGGCGCAGGCCACCATGTCCGAGGCATGGACGGATTGGGTGGAAACACTCGGAAATCGCAGGAATTCAAGAAGATCGTTCAAATGAGGATCGGTCATAAAAGTTCAATAGGTGGGAAATTAATTACGGGCAACCACAATATATAGTGGTTTACGTGGATTTTTCTTGCCGTCGCTCTGCGGGAATGCAACATCCATTGGAACAAACGCTGCAGACTGATAATGTCTTAACGCTTCGTATTCAAAATTCCGCAATCGCATGTATCTTCAGTCTCTCGAAATGTTCGGTTTTAAGTCGTTCGCTCCGCGTACGATTCTCAATTTCCATCGGGGGGTGACGGCGGTTGTTGGCCCCAATGGCTGCGGCAAATCGAATGTCCTCGACGCTTTGCGCTGGGTGCTGGGAGAGCAATCGGCGAAGGCGCTCCGTGGTGGGGAAATGGCGGATGTGATTTTCAGCGGGACCGACAGCCGAAAGGCGTTGGGAATGGCGGAGGTGTCGTTGACTTTTTCGGAATGCGAGAAGCAGCTTGGAGTGGAATGGAATGAGGTGCGGATTACCCGGCGCGTTTATCGCGATGGCAAGAGCGAGTACTTTTTGAATAAGACGGCCTGCCGGCTGCGTGACATTCATCAGCTCTTTATGGATACCGGGGTGGGACGCAGTGCCTATTCCATCATGGAGCAGGGGAAGATCGATCTCATTCTCAGCAGCCGCCCCGAAGACCGCCGGGCCATTTTTGAAGAGGCGGCTGGGATCACCAAATACAAGGCGCAAAAAAAGGAAGCTCTCCGCAAGCTCGATCACACCGAGGCAAATTTATTGCGGGTGCAGGACATCATCAAGGAGGTGCGGCGTCAGATCGGTTCTTTGCAAAGGCAGGCCGCCAAGGCCCGGCGGTATCAGACTGTGATGCAGGATCTGCGGGTGTTCGACACCCACCTCTCACATAAGACATATCGGGAATTGAATGGGGAACGGGAGACCACCCGCGAGGCGTTGACGCGGGGCGAGGAGGCCCGCGGTGTGCATGGAGAGGAGATCGTCCAGCAAGAGACCGAGTTGGCGGGGTTTCGTTCCCGCATGGAGGATCTTGACACCCAGGTGGGTGGAGTTCGCGACGAAGTTCAGAACCTAAAAAACCGGGTTTTTTCCGCCGAGAATCGGATCACCACCAACGGCGAGCGCAGCGACGAGGCGGGGACATTGATCCAACGCCATCAGCTCGAGATCGCGACGGCTGAGGAAAAAATTTCGACCCAAAAAAATCAACTTGAGGAGACCGATCAACTCTTGGCGGAGATGATTGGAATTCTGAGCGCGCATGAGGGGACGCTCACCGAACAGAACTCCAAGGCCCAGCAGGCGCGCCAGGAACGGGAGCTCTCCGAGAAGGCGATCCACGAAAGTCGTTCCGGAATCGGACAATTGGAAAACCGGCTGGGAACCCTGCGCAATGATATCTCGGCCGCAGCCGGACGGCGCGAAGCGGGGGAAACCCGCCTCCGGCTTTTGCAGGGGGAATCCGACGCGGCAGGAGAGGCCGCTGGGGAATATGGAGCCCGCTTGGCGGCTATTTCTGAGCGTCTGGAAGAAGCGGCCCAGGCGGCGCGAGATTCCCAGGCGGAACAATCCGAAGCGCAATTTGCTTACGAAGCCGCCCAGCACGCTCGTCAGGAGGCCGAGACGGCGCTCAACGCCGTCTCGAAAGAAGCGGCAGGCGTCGAATCGCGCTTGGAGGTTTTGCGGCAATTGCACGAAGAGGGCGAAGGGCTGGATGAAGGCACCCAGGCCGTCTTGCGGGGCCTCGATCAGCCAGGCTTTTTTAAGGCCGCAATCCAAGGTGCCCTTGCCGATCAGATCCAGGTGGAGGATCGATTCATTCCCGCCATTGAGGCAGCGTTGGGAGACGCCTTGCAGACCATCTTATTCAAGGACACCGATGTGGCGGAAGCGGCCATGGCGACTCTGACCGGAAAAAAACTCGGCCAAGCAGCCATTGTTCCCCAAAATTGGATCAAGAGGACGGATCACGATCTTTCGACGGCCTCCCTTCCCGAAGTCGCGCTGGGGTGGGCTCGGGACTGTCTCACAGGATCGGGCGATGGCCATGCTCTCGCGACCGAGCTTCTCGCCGAAGTGGTGGTCGTGGAATCCCTCGAAGTTGCCTTTCGGGTTAAAACATCCCGCCCTGAATTGGGTGTCGCCACGCTCAATGGCGAGTTCATCAGCAGAGATGGAATCATTCGTGGTGGCCAGTCGGGTGACAATCCCGGTCAATCCTTGCTTGCCCGCAAAGCTCAGATCCTCGAACTCGATCGGGAACTCGCTCGGGTCATCGAGCGCCTTCAGCTTCACACCGCGACCCGCACCGGAGCGGTCAACGCCCTGGAGGTCGCTCAGGAACGTCTGCTCGCTTCGCGCGAGGCATTTCAACATGCCCAGGTCGAGGCCGCGTCGCTCGAAAATGAGCGGAAGCTGGCTGAGGGACACTCGCTTGAGTTGGAGCGGCGTCGGACGGCATTTGTCCATGAGACCGTAAAGCTTGGAGAGGCCTTGCGAACCAGCTCTTCCGACGTGCAAAATTTGGAGTCCGGCATTGCTGAAGCCACTCAGGCCATCGAGCGGGCGAAGAGCAATTACCAAGAGCAGGAAAAGAATCTCCTCGCCGCCCGGGAGCGGGAGAATGCAGCGGTGGAGAACTTGAATGAAGTGCGGGTTCGTGTCGCCACCGATCGCCAACAGCAGGAGAGCCTCAACCGGCAACGTGGTCCGATGACCGATCGCCTGGCCGAACTTGCGGAATTGCTCCATTCCCGCAGTTCGGACATCACGTCCTACCAAACCCGCATCGAAAGTCTCGCCGCGGAATGTGCCACTTTGACCGAATCCATCAACGGATGGCAGGTCGAGATTGCCACCCATGAGGAACGAATCGCTTCCCTTCAGGCCGCCCGCAAGGAAGTGCAGGATAGCGCGGAATCTTTGGAAATTGCCCTCCGGGCTGCCCGACGCCAACTCGCAGATCTCCAGGAACAGAAAGGTCGTCTGGAGGTGCGTATTGCCCAGGTGGAAATGCGGATGGAAAATCTCAGGGATCACGTCTCCCATCGTTACCAGACCGATCTCGAAGCCTTCGAGCCGGACAGCTACGCCTTGCAGTGCAGTTTTCGCGAACGCACGAAGAAGCGCCCGGAAGCCAAGGAGACCTCGGAAAATGAGGATCCGTCCAGCGCAGCCCCTGAGGGAACGATTGCATCTGAGGAGGGGGCAGACGAGCCAGTGGGCGCAGCCCCTGAAACTGCCGAAACTGCCGAAAATGGAGAGCTGGACTGGGCCCGGATTGAGGAAATTGTGGCCGAACTGACCGAACGCGTCGATTCGATGGGACCGGTGAACCTTGATGCCATTCAAGAGTTCGACGAACTGGAAGAGCGGCAGAATTTTCTAGAGAAACAAAATTCCGACCTGGTGAACTC
This sequence comes from uncultured Spartobacteria bacterium, assembly GCA_937890535.1. GTDB lineage: Bacteria > Verrucomicrobiota > Verrucomicrobiia > Chthoniobacterales > Terrimicrobiaceae > CAMASH01. Next base: position 8,661 of record CALBXK010000209.1, on the reverse strand, counting down.
CAAAGCGGAGTTGTTGGACGTGATTTCCAAGATTAATCGCACCACCCGTGAGATGTTCGCGACTACGTTTGAGAAAGTCCGGGAGAATTTTCAAGTCATGTTCACCGAACTCTTTGGGGGCGGTCGCGCCAATCTCATGTTGATGGATGAGAGCGATCCTCTGGAGAGTGGCATCGAGATCATCGCCAAGCCCCCTGGCAAACAATTGCAAAGCATCTCCCTGTTGTCCGGTGGCGAGCGCACCATGACCGCGGTGTCGTTGCTCTTCGCCATCTACATGGTGAAGCCCAGTCCGTTCTGCGTCCTGGATGAGATGGATGCTCCCCTGGATGAGTCTAATATCAGTCGCTTCATTAAGATCTTGGATCGTTTCGTCGATCAAAGTCAGTTTATCGTCATCACCCACAACAAGCGCACCATCGGCCGGGCCGATATGTTGTATGGCGTGACGATGCAGGAACATGGAGTCAGTAAATTGGTGAGTGTGAAATTCACCAGCAAGGAGGAGGCCGCTGCGACGAACGAGAAAAGTGTGGCGGAGACCTTCGACAAAACTGGCGATCTTCTCAGCGAAGCCCGGGACGGTGGGGCGGCCGAAACCGCTGTCCTCGAGTCCGAAGCTCTCACTTGATGAATTCAGCATTATTTTCCGCCCTTCACGCAGCCGTAAGCGATCGACTTGCGGTGGTGGCGGATCATGAATTTCGGGACCGGGACCCGCAGGCCCATTTGGCGAAACTGAAGGCGGCCGCCGCCCAGCTTGATACCTTGGTGCAGTCGCTGCCTGGGGACTGCGATCCTCAACTTCGCCATTTTCTGGAGCGTCAAAGCTACGCCAAGGCCGTCGACTGGTTGGAAGAACGTCGGAATGCGTGAGGTGCCTGCAATCGGCACTTTTCCCTTGTTAAAAAATTCTCAGTGTCCGGCGCGATCCTGGATCTTTCGATCCTTGTGAATCCGCAGGAAACAGGAATTAACGAGTTGCAATTGGAGGACGGATTCCCCAGAACCTGGTTAACAATCGAATCAAATTTATGAAAAAACTTATCGTCGAAGCGCTGGGAACTTTTTTTCTCGTTCTTACCATTGGAATGACCGTAATCGATCCGGGCGCCGGAGCATTGGCGCCCCTGGCCATCGGATCCATTTTGGCGGTTATGGTCTTTGCTGGTGGTCCAATTTCCGGGGGACATTATAATCCGGCAGTGAGTCTGGCGGCGGCGATTCGCGGTGCTCTGCCGATGAGGAATCTCATTCCGTATTGGATCGTTCAGGTGGTGGGGGGACTCGCCGCCTCTGGCGTGGTCATCTATTTGAAAAAGGATGCCATCGGGGCCACCCCGGCCATGGTGCCGGAAGTTGGCCCGGCCCTTGTGGCGGAGTTTCTTTTTGCCTTTGCCCTTTGTTTCGTGGTGTTGAGCACGGCCACCGCCAAACGCTCTGAAGGGAATTCTTACTTTGGCTGGGCGATTGGGTTTACGGTTTTGGTGGGTGCGTTTGCGGTCGGCGGGATTTCCGGCGGCGCCTTCAATCCCGCTGTGGCTGTGGGACTTTGCACCATGAAGGTCGTGGCCTTTGGCAGCCTTTGGGTTTACCTCGTCGCCAATCTCCTTGGCGGCGTGGTCGCGGCGGGCGTTTTTCTGACCGTCAACGGTCGGGAGTGAGGGGGAAAGTTGCAGGGCCGGTTTATCCAGGCGGCCAGGTGAACTGGCGTCCGCCCAGGACGTGAACATGCAGATGGGGAACCGATTCTCCGCCATGAACCCCATGATTGATGGCGACCCGGAAGCCGGAGGCATCAAGACCTTCCTTGCGGGCCAGTTCGGCTGCGATAACTAAAAGGTGTCCGAGCAGGGCCGCCTGTTCCGGGGTGGCTTCGCCGAGGCGGGGAATGAGGGTTTTGGGAATGACAAGGGCGTGAAAAGGAGCCTGCGGTTCGATGTCCCGTATGGCCAGACAAAGATCGTCCTCATGCAGGATGTCAGCGGGAATCTCCCGGGCGATGATTTTTTCGAAGAGGGTCATGACGAGTGTTCAGTCGCGAGAGAGCCAGGCTTTCCATCCGCAATCGAAAGAGCGGCGAGTGGGTTATGAGACTTGAACCTGAAGCTCTTTGTGTTGTTTTTGGCCGTCGATTTCCCCGCGGACGAAGGTGACGATTTCGTCGAGCAGTCCCGAACAATCCCTTCGCCAGTTTTTCGCGGAGCGCAAAATTTTGACGCCGCGGTGAGCGTCGCAAATCTCCAGGGTTTCGGATTTGGCTGAGATCGCTTCTTGAAGGCGGGATTTGAGTAAATCAAAAAAGAGAAGCTCATAGCCGTGACCGGCATCGTGGGCGAGTTCGACCAGGGAAATTCTGGCGGGAGGAGGGGCGGCCTGGAAGTGGCCGGCAATGTCCGCGTAGCCGATGACTTGGAGAACGGATTGCACCGCTTTCTCCAGACGGGGGATGGTGACAATGGTTTCGTCGAAGTCTCTTTCGAGATAATTCGTTACGCTTTCTGTCACATGAGGGGCGAGCCACCACTTTTTGTAACCGGCATCGGATGCCGCCTTGGCCAGTGAGCTCACCAGCCAAGTGCGCTCAAAGGGCATGATCTGTCCGTCACCGAAACGAATCAGGGGAAGTTGATCTCTAAATCCGATCATGATGCCGTGAAAAGCTCGGGTTGGGCGGCGGTGCGAACCGCGCGTTTTTCGTAACTGTTGATCTCATCAATGAAGTCGCCAATTTCCTGAAACTGCCGATAGACCGAGGCATAGCGGACATAGGCGATGGGATCGAGGGAGTGGAGTTTCTCCATTACGGCGGCCCCGATGGTTGAGGTCGGAATCTCCCGGGTTTGGTCGGCTTCCAGCCCTTGGAGGATTTCGCCCACCGCTTCTTCGATTTGTTCGAGTCCGACTGGACGTTTTTCGCAGGCTTTGACGATGCTGTTCAGCAACTTGTGACGGTCCAGGGGTTCATGGCGACCATCGCGTTTGATGGCGCGCAACTCAATGCGCTCGAGTTCCTCAAAGGTAGTGTAGCGATTTTCGCATTCCAGACACTCGCGGCGTCGCCGAATACTTCCGCCGTCTTTCGAGGAGCGGGAATCGATGACTTTATCCTCAAGGGATCCGCATTTGGGGCAACGCATTGTGGTGTTGAGAGTGTTTTAAGCAAAATCAACACAATATGTAGATGTGTCAAACCGATTGTCGCGAATTTCTGGCCATGATTCCAATCAGCAATCGGGTGATGACAACGTCTTCAGTGGTGCTGCCGCTGAAGAGTTGCTGGTTGGCGGAGGCACAGGCAGCAAATCCGGTTTCGAGTTCGGGCAGTGAATAGTGGGACGAGTTGATGGCGGCGATGCCGAGGGCATAGGCACTGATCGTCCCATCCTTCTTGCGGGGCAGGTGGGCGACGGCTTCCTCAGGAAGACCGGTCACGGAACGGGCAAAGCCATTGGGCTGGTTCGGAGCCGCCAGTTTGTGGCGGAGCATGAGTTCTTTCACAATGAGGAGATTGCGCATCGTCGGGACGATGGCAGCGAGCAGGATCCCGATGCCTTTTTCCCCTTGTTCCAAAAGTTGATCGAGAGTTTCGAGCGCGAGGGGGAGGTCCCGGTGAGCCAGGGCGTTGCTGAGATCGAAGATTCCGCCTTCGCGGGTTTGGGGCACGAGGGCCCGGACTTCGTTGGCGTTGATGCTGCGGCTGGTGCCAAATGCGGTTTCAAGTTTCTCCAGTTCGTTGTCGAGCTGGCGGGTGTCGAGACCGACGCGGGCGGTAAGAGCTTCGATGGCCTCGGCGTCGAGTTGGAGGTCACGGGCCCGGACGTAGGACGTGGTCCACTCGATGAACTGTTCCTCTCCAGCGCCGAAGCCAAGCTCGGGACGGTTGTGCACCTCGGTGGTGGCAATTTTTGAAAGCGTGCGATAGGCGGTGCGGCGTTTGTCGGCCAGCGGGGCACTGAGGACAAACGTGACTCCGTCGGGCAGGCCTTCTGAAAGGACCTGGCAGAGCTTCAGGAGGGGGGCGAGCACGGTTTCGGAGCGACCGGTGACGGTATCGGTCAGAGAAGAGGCGCTCTTGAGCCAGACCAGCTTTGCGCCGCCGAGGAAGGGAAGGGTCAGCAAGGCCTGGATCGTCTCATGAATACTGTTGGCGGCATTGTCGACCCCCTCAACGGCACCATCAATGGTTTCGCGCCCAAAGGCATCTGCCCCTGGGGATAGCTTTTCCACCAGGGCCGTTGCCGCTTTTTTCACCGCGGACTCATCGGTTCCGGTGAGAAAGTAAATCCGGGAGGCTTTTGATGTCTTGGCAGGCATGAGATCTTTTTTGATGTCAATTCAAGCGGTGCAATTTGTGAACGTAAATGAGGCGGTGTTTCAGCCCGCCATCACCACCGGACTGTCAGCGGGAGATAAGCGATGGAGCTTGGCGACAATCCGGGGGATCGCTTCGCAGGCGGCATCGACTTGGGCGGCGGTGTTGAATCGTCCAAGGGAAAATCGCAAACTGCCCCGGATGCGATCATTGGGGAATCCCATGGCTTTGAGCACATGGGAGGGGTGGACGGATCCGCTGGCGCAGGCCGATCCTGCCGAGCAGCAAATGTTTTCTTCGTCGAGCAACATGAGAACCGCTTCGCTGTCCACCCCGGCGAAGGCGATATTGGTGGTGTTGGGCAGGCGTTGGTCTTGGTCGCCATTGATGACGCTGTCCGGCACGGTGCGGAGAAGGGTGCTTTCGAATAGATCGCGCAGATTGCGGATGGCGCCGTCCTCGGTGGTGAGATGAGAGGCTGCGAGTTCCGCGGCCTGGCCAAGTCCAACGATGGAAGCGACGTTCTGGGTGCCGCCGCGTCGGCTGTCTTCCTGGCTTCCTCGCAACCAAGGGGTGAAACGCATCCGACGGTTGATGTGGAGGGCTCCGACCCCTTTGGGGCAATGGAGTTTGTGTCCGGAGAGGGAAAGAAATTGGGCGCCCAGCTCGGTGACATTGAGAGGGAGCTTGCCCACGGCCTGGACGGCATCCACGTGCAGGGGGATTTTTCTGGCGTTGGTGATACGGGAGATCTCTTCAATGGGAAAAAGCACGCCGGTTTCGTTATTGGCCCAGAGGAGGGAGACCAGGGCGGTGTCGGGCCGGAGGGCGTGCGTGAGTTTCTCCAGATCAAGCTGGCCGGAGGAATCCACGGGCAGCCAGGTGATTTCGTAGCCGCGGCGGGCGAGATGCTCGCAGAGTTTGACCGTCGCGCTGTGTTCGACGGCGGTGGTGATTATGTGGGTCTTGTCGGGGTCGAGGGCTGCGGCAGAAAGAATGGCGGAATTGATCGACTCGGATCCGCAACTCGTGAAAACGATCTCATTCGGCGAGCCCCCGACAAGGGACGCGACTTGCTCTCGGGCCTGGTCGATGGCGGATGCTGCCCGGCGCCCGAGGGAATACATGCTCGATGGGTTTCCGTATTCGTCGCGCAACCAAGGGGTCATGGCCTCAAACACGGTCGGATCGACCTGAGTGGTGGCGTTGTTGTCGAGGTAAATTGTAGGTTGTGGAACAGTGTTCATTGCAGCAGGGTTTCATTTTATGCAAGAGGGAGGGTCAATGGCAATAAGCAGAGTGGTGATTAATGAGATGCTGGATGATTTACCTCCTGAAGATCCGGCCGCTCAGCGGAGTCGGAGAGACCTGGCACGCATCAATGCCCTGATGGGAAATTTTCGATGGGTGACGCGGAAAATTATGGACGATCCAGGGCTCAGGCAAAAATTGCCGCAGGAATCGCTTCGAATCGTTGAGATTGGTGCCGGGGAAGGGGGCTTGGGCCGGAAATTAGCTGCGCGGATTCCTGGAGCAGAGGTTCTGGGGATCGATCGGATGCCGCCGCCGGAGGATTTGCCGAAGGGCATGTCATGGCAGCGCGGAGATCTTTTTGAGGCTCTGTCCACCTGCCAGGGAGACATTTTGGTGGGAGTGATGATCCTTCATCATTTCGAGGACGGGCGATTGAGTGAACTTCAACCCTGCCTTGCGAATTTTCGCAGGCTTTGTTTTTGCGAACCCTGGCGGTCGTGGCAGGCGCTGTGCCTGGCCCAGGGGATGACTCCGGTGGTGGGGCCTGTGACCCGGCACGACATGCCGGCCAGTATTCGGGCAGGGTTTCTCCCCGGTGAGTTGTCAGGACTTCTGGGATTAGACGCCTGGCAGGTTCGGGAAACCGTGGACTGGCGGGGATCCTTGCGTATTCAAGCCTGGAGGCCATGACCCGTGCGATCAAGATCGTGGGAGGTGGGCTATGCGGGCTATCGCTCGGGATCGCCCTGCGGCGGCGGGGTGTGCCAGTGACGCTTCACGAGGCGGGCCGTTATCCGCGACATCGTGTTTGCGGGGAATTTATCAGCGGTGTTCGCCGGGAAGTTCTGGAGACGTTGGGTCTTGAGGACATTCTGCAGACCGGGGTGTCCCAGGAAAGCACGGTCTGGTATCACGGTTCGAGACGGGTATTGGTCGCCAAGTTGCCGGAGAGGGCGTTGGGCATTTCCCGCTGGGTTCTTGACCACGCTTTGCAACTCAGGTTTCAGGAAGTTGGAGGCGTTCTGGTGGAGCGTTCCCGGGTGACATCAGGAAACCCCGAGGGTCAGGTCTGGTGCTGCGGAAGGGTGCCGGCCCGCGGCCAATGGATCGGATTGAAATGCCATGTGCGAGGGATGGATGTTGAAGCGGATTTGGAGGTTCATCTGGGCCGGAATGGCTACGTCGGAGCCGCCCGGGTGGGGGACGGTCGCGTGAATGTCTGCGGGCTCTTCCGGGTCGATCGATCTTTGGCAGGGCAGGATGTTCTTTCCGCTTATCTGGAGGCGGGCGGGCTTTCCGTCTTGGCCAGGAGAATGTCGGTCGCCTCCGTGGACGAATCGTCCCGCGCTGCGGTCGCCGGATTCTGTCTGGGACGGCAGCCGAAAGAGGTCGGCCGATTGGCCTTGGGCGACGCCTGGGGCATGATTCCGCCCTTCACCGGCAATGGGATGTCGATGGCCTTCGAATCTGCGGAGCTGGCCCTCGACCCGCTGTCCCGCTATGCGGACGGCATGACGGATTGGAACGAGGCTGAAAAATGTATTGAAAGGCAGTTGCGGATCAAATTCTCGCGGCGGCTTCTCGGGAGCCAAATATTGCATCCGTGCTTGACCTCATCGATCGGGCAATCCTTTCTCACCGCCGTGAATCGTTCCGGCCTCCTTCCCTTCGCCCTTTGCTTCCGACTCCTTCGCTAAATGTATTTGCAATCTCTCGCCAGTGCATTTCCTGATCGATCCCTCACTCAACGCGAGGCTTGGGAATTGCTGGATTCTCAGTCTGCCGCCACCTCGCTGAGCCGTCGCGGTCTCAAGCTGGTCCGGGCAATTTTGTGTGGGAATTCCGGGGTGGAGACCCGCCGATATGCCATCGAGCCGGAGGAGCTTTTTCAGATGGACGCCGAAGCGTTGAACAAGGCCTTCGAACGGGAAGCGCCCCGCCTGGCCGCCGTCGCTTTGGAAAAGGCCTGTCGGGCGAATGGGGTTTCCCCCGACGCCATCGATGCCCTCCTGGTTTGCACTTGCACAGGGTATCTGTGCCCGGGGGTTTCCAGTCACCTCGCCGAGATTGCTGGATTGCGGAGTAATGTTTTTCTTAACGATCTGACGGGATTGGGCTGCGGAGCGGCCATTCCCACCCTGCGCACTGCGGAGGGATTCCTGGCTGCCCATCCGGAGGCTCTGGTGGCCACCGTGGCGGTGGAGATCTGTTCGGCGGCATTTTATCTGGATGACGATCCCGGGGTTCTGGTGAGCGGCTGTATTTTTGGGGACGGAGCCGCCGCCGCCCTCTGGCGGGGAGGGGATGCGGGCGGGCAATGGAAGGCCGAGCATTTTCAGTCCCTTCACCGTCCGGAAGAACGGGAGAAAATTCGGTTCGTCAATGCCGGGGGACGGTTGCGCAATCAACTGCACCGAGATCTTCCCGAACTCGTAGCCGAGGCCGTGGCCGAACTCTATGCCCTCCGGAGTGCGGATCCCGATCAGGTGATTGCCCATTCTGGTGGACGTGATGTCATCGCGGCGGTCGAGCGGCGGCTGTCGGCCTACCAACTTTCGGAGACTCGCGAAACCCTGCGGCGCTACGGCAATTTAAGCAGCCCGTCTGTCTTGTTGGCTCTCGAGCACCGGCTTGCCGGAGGGCACGATGACGAACGGCTTTGGCTCACCGCCTTTGGGGCGGGGTTCGCCGCCCATTCCTGCGAACTCTCACGGACGCTGACTTAGAATCGAACCCATCGACGGAACGTCCGTCTTGCTGGCTTTCTTTTCCCGGCTTGGGATTTTTCCATCGATCAAGTAGAATTCGCGGCATGGTAAGCGCCGCTCCAGATATTCCGGAACTGGCCGATCGGGTTCCTACGAACGCGAGTTGGCTTGAGAGTTTGCGAAAAGGCGAGTCCCGGGAGGTGGCCAACCAATTGGTGGATCTGCCCATCGCCACCATCCGGGCAGTGATCCGAGAGCTTTCCGACGAGCAGTCTGGCGATGTGATCATGGAGTTCGATCCGTCCCTTCAGATCCAACTCTTCGATGAAATGCGGCTTCCCCGGGTGTCCGGGATCGTGGACGAAATGTTTCTCGATGATGAGG
>CALBXK010000208.1 GCA_937890535.1 uncultured Spartobacteria bacterium | reverse complement strand
ATTCGACCCGATCTTTCCCTCTTCGGGAAAGCCATCGCCAACGGCTATCCTCTCGGCGTACTGGGCGGAAAAGCGAAAATAATGGATCTCTGTGCCCACCCGGATCTCGCCAAGCGTGTTCTCGTCGCGGGGACCTACAATGGCCACCCTGTCAACGTGGCAGCGGCCCTAGCCACCCTTGAAATTCTGGGACGCGATCGGGGACAAATTTACCGAAAGATCGAAAGCCATTCTGTCCAACTCAAGGAAGGTCAGAAACGGATATTTCGCGAGCAGGGAAAAACCGTAACCATCGTCCGCAATGCGTCAGCATCCTGCCTCTACTTCATGGACCATGCCCCACGAGATTGGCACGATGTGCTACAGCACCATGATTTCGATCTCGACCTCCGCTACCGACGGGAAATGATCGCAGAAGGCATCTACCTTTTCCCGGCACCCTGCAAACAAAGTTCGATCAGCGCCGCTCATTCCTCGGACGATATTGAACAGACGCTCGCGGCCATCCAGCGGGTGGCAAAAAAGATCCTTTGATTCCGAGGGGCTCGCTCCCAGATCAGAGCCGTTCCGCCCGAATCCGTCGACCACCCCCAGGGAGAATCTCCACCCGGATCCGAATGGTCCCGGGCGGAAGGACCTCGGGAAATTTGTTTCCCCATTCGATAATCGTAATCCCCGCGGCCAGACAATCGTCATACCCGGTGGTGTCCAATTCGGCAGCGCTTTCCATCCGGTAGAAATCGAAATGAAACACCGTTATCTCGCCACCGGAATATTCGTGTACCAAAGCGAAGCTGGGACTCGTCACCGCATCGGGTGACCCCAACCCAGCCACCAAGCCCTTGGTAAGCTGGGTTTTTCCGGCGCCGAGCGGTCCTTCCAGACTCACCACGGAACCGGTCCCGATTTCACTGGCCAGCCAGACCCCCAATCGAATGGTGTCTTCCACCGCATGGCATACGACACCGTCCGGTCCCCACAACGGCTCAAATTCCTCATTTCGATTTGCCATACTTTCCCAAATCTTGTTCGCTCTCCTCCATGACCTCAACCTTCCATTGCTGCCGCTGGTAAAAATAATTTTCGAAACCGGGAGAATCCCAGCATTCCCCTCGCCCCCAACCCTCCGCCAATCAATACCTTTCCACTCTCATGAAATCAATTCTTCCGCTCTCCGTTCTCGCCGCCGTCACCGCCGTTCTCCTCGTCGCTTGCGACAATCCCCAAAAAACGGCCAATACCCTGCGCTCGGAAATTGCCACCTTCCAAGTCTCACCGACGGATGCGCAGCAAAAATCGATTGAGGAAAATTTTTCCAAGTTGGAGACCCAGATCGCCGCCTTGGAAAAGAGCGGTCAGGAGGACAAAGCCGCCGCTCTAAAATCCCAACTCTCCGATCTCCGCGGCGATTATCAATCCGCCAAGATGTCCAAGGTCATCAATGATACGCGTACCGCCATCCAAGGCGTCGGGGAAGCGGTCAAAGACGGAGCCAAAAGCATCGGCGATATCTTCAAAAGTCCTTCGACCAATGGAGAAAGCTCCGAGGGAAACTAGGCCAAGGGAATGTCGGACCACCTGATTGCAACGGAGGGCAAGGCGCTGTAGGCATCCTTCCCCAAAGCGGGTAGATTCACAAAATTTAGCGAGGGAGAACTCACGCGAAGGCGCGGAGGATGGGGCTTTCTCCTTTTCTCCGCGGCTCCGCGTCAGACTGCTTTCCTTCCCTTCTCGCGTTAAGGTTTGCTAGCAATCTTGATTGCCCCCCCCGACGATCCCGAGGCGCATCCAAACTTGCCAAATCCCGAACAGAGGGGAATGGTGTTTTCCATGGCTGAATTCTTATCTCCCGGCGACCCGGCTCCGGATTTTTCCGCCATTGCCGTCGGAGGAGCCTACGGCGATGGAACCACTGTTCGCCGCTCGGACTTTCAAGGAAAGCCCTGCGTTCTTTACTTCTATCCCCGGGATGCGACTCCGGGTTGCACGATTCAAGCCTGCGCCATTCGCGACAATTATGGAGACATCCTCGCCACCGGGGCCGCCCTCTTTGGCGTCAGCGTGGACTCCCCGCAGAGCCATGCCAAATTTATCGCCAAACGCCGCCTCCCCTTTCCGCTGCTCAGTGACGAGAATCACGAGATCGTCGAAGCCTACGGAGTGTGGGGGAAGAGATCCTTTCTGGGAAAATCCTACATGGGCACCGAACGCTGTACGTTTGTGGTGGGAGCGGATGGAAGGATTCAAGCCATCTTCCGCAAAGTGAAACCCGGGGATCATATCGCAGCAGTTCTCAACGCACTTCGCCCTCATGAAACGTGATTCTTTGCTGACGATTTACGACCGCTTCTTCCGTTTGGTGGAAAAGCTCCCGGGAGGATTGCAAAAACCAATTCTACGGGAACTCACCCCGATCCGGCAGATCTATCTCGAACAACGCCCGGCCCGCCTCATGTTGCTTGGTCATCCACTCCCGAGCGGACTGGAATTTCTGGGCCGACTCTGCGACCATCCCGTGATGGTGGGCGGGAGCGCAAACGGCTGGCGCACCTACGAGATTCCCGGCCGGGGCGCGGTCCAGATCCTGGACGCCCGCGAGGAATCGCCCCGCTCGTATGTCGAAACCGCGCTGAACCATGAACTCCCTGATGCGATCATCTTTCTGGAAGGTCCAGGTTCCCTGGAAGAAGCGGCGATCCGGTTGGAGAACTGTCCCGAAAGCGTGCCCCTCTTTGGGGTTCCTGCCACGGACGATCCCACCATCTTCCTCTCCCAGCTCGCAAAACAACCGCTCCTTTCGGCCCGCGGTGTCACTTTACGATCCCTTGCCAAACTCCCGGAAGCGCTTTGCGTCGCCCTCCCCAACCCTGCCAAGCTGGAGTTTGCCCGACTCACCGGAGCGCGGGATGCGCAAGCCCATATCGCGACCTCGCTTCTAAAATCCTTCGCCGCCATCTGCGGGGTGATCGGACTGCAACCGATCCCGCTGGCCGACCTTCCGATCCTGACCGCTTTGCAAACCCTTATGGTGGGACTGATCATTCGAACCGCAGGCCGACCGGTCACGCCACGTCTCATCGGTGAGTTTGTCGGTGCCCTGGGATTCAATATCGGAGCGGGGATGCTCTTTCGGGAAGGCGCCCGGGCCGTGATCAAAGTCGTTCCCATCTGGGGTCATGCCGTCTCGGGATTTATCGCCGGGGCCGGTACCTATGCCATTGGTCGAGCGGCCATCGCCTACTTTATTGAAGGAATTCCCCTCCCCGAGGTGAAAAAAGTCTTTAGCCGCTTCCTTCCCCGGAGGAAACCCCCGGAAATTAAGAATTCCTGACGGTGACTACGCCAGAAGCGTTTCCAATTCATCCACCCGTTCCTCGAACAACCGCAGAGCAGCATCAACCGGTTCCGGGGTGGTCATGTCGACTCCGGCTTCCTTGAGCGCCTCGATGGGAAACTTGCTTCCCCCCATACGAAGAAAATCAAGATAGCGGGTGGCGTCACCCGTTTCGAGAACCTGCCTGGCGAGGGCCACGGCCGCCGAAATGCCGGTGGCGTACTTGTACACATAAAATCCTCCATAGAAGTGGGGAATTCGGAGACCTTCCAGATCCAACTCCTCATCGAGAACAAAGTCATTTCCAAAATAAGGAACGAGGAGTTCCCGGTAGAGGTGTTTGAAGGCGTCGAGGGTCAGGGCGTCGCCCGCTTCCTCGGTGGCATGAATGGCTTTTTCATATTCCGCAAACATGGTCTGCCGGTAGAGAGTTCCCCGCAAATCATCGATCTGGCGGTTAATGATAAATGCCCGCATCTTGGGATCTTCGGTGGATGCCAGGAGGTGCTCGGTGAGAAGAATTTCATTAAAAGTGGAGGCGACCTCGGCGAGAAAAATCGGGTAGTGGTAGTTTTGATGACTTTGCGCCCGCTGGGCGTACCAAGTGTGCATCGAATGACCGGCTTCATGGGCGAGGGTATAGACATCACTGAACACATCCGACTTGTAGTTCATCATGATGTAGGGCGGGCTCGTGTAGGTCCCATAGCTGAAGGCTCCGCTTCGTTTCCCCTTGTTTTCGTATCGGTCGCACCAGCGCCCGGCCCGCAATCCCTGCCCAAGAGTGGCAAGGTATTCCTCCCCCAGCGGTGCCAGGGCCGAAAGCACTTTGACCACCGCCTCATCCCAGGGCACGCAACTCTGCATGTCCGCGATCATGGGAGCATAGGTATCGTAGTGATGGATCTCCTCCAGCCCCAGGATGCGCTTGCGAAGGGAAAAATAACGATGGAGCGGTTTGAGTCCACCCCGCACCGAGGCGATCAAATTGTCATAAACACTCAGCGGCACATCGTCGGAAAACAACGACGCCTCGATGGCGGACGGATGATTTCGGGCCCGGGCATAGAAAACATCAGCTCGTACGGAATTCGCCAACGAAGAAGCCAGGGTGAATTGATGGGCACCAAATTCTGCGTAAAACTTTTTAAACGCATCCTTTCGCACCGAAGGATCCGCTTGTTGAAGAAATGAGGAGAACGAACTTTGGGATAGTTCGCGCTCGGTTCCCGTCCCGTCCCGGACCGACCCGAAGTTCATATCCACATTGGTCAATTGGGAGAAAGTTTCGCCATGTCCGCGCACGGCGGATGACCCAAGGGCCAGAAGGCGCTCTTCATTGGCGGAAAGTGTGTGCGGCTTCTGACGACGAAGTTTCTGCAAGGGGATGATCCATTCCGCGAGCGCCTCGTCCTTCAAATAGAGGGCGAATTTCTCGTCAGAAAGGCTCTGAATTTCCGGGACGACAAACGAAAACGCCTCTCCAACCCGAAGGAGGAGACTCTCAAGGCGGGCTTCCCGCGCGAGAGCCTCGGCATTGGCACTGTCCTCAGTCACCCGCAGAGCTGCGTATTGATTCAGTTGCTCCACCCGGATCCCAACGGCTTTTTCAAACTCGAGGGCAGCACGCAATGTCTCGGTATTCTCCCCCACCCGTCCAAGAAATTCGGAAATTTTTGGATATTCGGTTTGGAGAATTTTCAAGTCCGCTTCCCAATCCTCCTCGTTGGCATAGAGCGGGGTGAGATCCCAAGTATCGGCGGGAGACACGTCGGACCGGACAGGAATGCTGGGAGCTGCCGCACTGGCGGTTTCTGAATGAAGATGAAAGGGCATAAAAAGAGATTACGCATTCGCCTCACGCAGGGCAATCCGCGTGAATCAGGGGGTGCGATTTTTCTGGAGTGCCGGAAGACGCGCCTGGATCTGCTTCAGGACATCGGCATCGTCTAGATTCACCTCCATACGCTCGACCAACCCGTCCGGATCGCCATATTTTGCATTGTCCGCGATGGCCGCCTGATAATATTGTTCGGCTTCCTTGGGGCGATTGAGGCTCTCCAAAGCAATCGCCACTCCAGCGAGCGCATTGGGCTTGCGGCCCTTCGTCAGGTTCAGAGCCAACTGGAAGGCCTCCAGGGCGGCCTCATGGTCGCCGGACCGGATGAAGGCGAACCCAAGGTTATTGGCTGCGGTGTCCGAGGTGGGAGATTTCGCCAGGGTGTCCTGCCAAAGTGCGATGGAGTTGGCAAAGACCGCCTGCCTCCTCCACGTAGCGAGCGAAAGAGGAAGGAGGGACAGGATCAATCCCGTTACCAACAGGCCGAACAACAGTCCAAAAATCATCCGACGGCCCGCCACCAAAAGAAGGCCACCAACCACCAAAAGAGCCATCCCCGCCAGAGGCATATAGAGAAAGCGATCCGCTATGGGACGATAGATCGGCACCAGGTTTGATACCGGCGCGAGCCCCAGCCAAAACATCAGCATCCCCATGGCGGCAAGGCGGCTCTTAAAAGCCAAAAATCCCTGCCCGCCCACGAAGAGAACAAGCCCGGCCAAACCCACTCCGAGAGGAAGAGCCAGAACATTTCCAGGCTGATAGTCGGCCGATAACGCATCCGGCCAGAGAATGTTTTTCAAAGACAGAATCCAGAGCCGGGGTTGAATTCGGATCGCGGCCTCAAGGGATCCCCCAAGGAATTTCGGTGGGACCTCAAAAATCTGCGAGTCCTGGGGTTGAAGTGCAAAACGCAGTGCAAAAAATGCGCCCACCGCAACCATCGCCGCGCTCACCAGAGCAATCCAGCGCTGCCGGGGTTGATCCCGGAAAAAAAGCCCCCAAGAGGCGGCAAGCAGAAACGGCCCGACCACCCCGGTCTCTTTGGAGGCACTGGCAAAAATCATCGCCAAGACACACCCGATCGCCCAGCCGAAGGCGCTCCGACCCGACCTCCTGGAAAATGCGACCGCGCAAAGCAGTCCCCCGAGAACCCATCCCGTAGCCAGCAGGTCTTCGCGGCAGGCCACCTCGGCCACAGGTTCCGCAAGGACGGGATGGCAGGCGAATAACAAGCCCCCCACAGCGGCGGCCAGGAGCCGCGAGGACGGCGGCGTCTTCATTCCCTCGGTGAGTTGGAAAATCAAGGCGACCAGCAACGCAACATTGACGGCGTGCAGGATATTGCTCGTAAGGTGGTACCCGAATGGATTCTTGCCCCAGAAGAAGGAGTCAATCATGAGAGAAAACAATTGCACCGGACGATTAAAATCGAGCACATCCCGCCCGAGGACCTGAAAGGTCACAACTTCGCCAAAATTCCCAGGATCGTGAATATATCCATTGATGAGAATCTGCGCTTCAGCGTCATAAACAAAACCCGATCTCAAGGTTGGCAGGTAAAGCAGGAACGCCGCCAGGCCAGCACCCACTACCACCATCCAGAAGGATCGTCGGGAGGGTTCCGCGGGGCCCGGCACCCCCGGTCGCGCATCCCGTTTTCCTGAGGGTTTTCTCCGGGCTTTCACGGGTGACCGAACAATCGACGCTCGCGAATGATCCCGGCCACGGCGGGAGAAACCATCAGTTCCCAGTCCCTATCCCCCGCCTGGATTTTGGTCAGGACATCGGCAGCTTTGATGGTGAGATATTTGGGATGATAATTCTCCATGGGTTCGATGAAGCCACTCTCCAACAAATGGGCATAGAGATGAGTGATATTCGGTGCCGCCCGAAAATTATTCGCGGTGACGAGTTCCCCCTCCGCACTCAGGAACGGATAGACATAAAGCTTCACCCCCTTCTTAAAAAAGCGGCCAAGCCCCTCCAGGATCCCGCCTTCGAGATGTTGGTAATATTTTTCATCAAAGATATGGACCAGGTCCGGCACGCCCAGCGGCAGCCCGATCCTTCGGTCGGTGTAGCGGGTGAGATAGTTGACGAGGCGATAATATTCTCCGTAATTCGAGATCAACACCGTTCGCCCGATCGTTCCCAGCATATCGACCCGGTCGAGGAAATCCCGCAGATCCAACTCGCCCTTCGAAAGTAAATTTTTCATGGTGATCTCCATGAGGATGACGGGTTCCTCCCCGTCCAATTCCTCCCGCAAAAACATCGTCCGCCCACAGTCCAACATGTCGTTGGTCACCAGTGTCACCGGACGAAAACTCCCGCGTTCCACCAAAATTGGTTTTTTATAGAAAACGTCCGCCGGATTGATGACTCCGCCGTCAGCACGAAAAAGGGCCGCCTTGGTCAGCCCCTGGGAAACGAGTTGCAGCGCCATGATTCGGTTGTCCACCCCATCATAATCCGGCCCACAGAATTGAATCATATCCACCTCGATACGCCCGTCAGCGACATCATCGAGCAAAGATCCAATCAGTTGCTCTGGATTTCCCGCGAGGTGAAACGCCCCATGGATCAGATTCACCCCAACCATCCCCAGAGCCTCCTGTTGCTGGAGGTTGTGCTCATCCAGCATCCGGACACGGATGACAATGTCGTGGGTCGGACCGCGTGGGGTGGATTGAAATCGAACTCCCATCCAGCCATGAGACTCTTCATCTCCTCGAAAACTCCGAGCGGCGACCGTATCGGCAAAGGCAAAAAATGTGCGCTCGTTGCCAATTTTCTGATCAAGGCGTTCCACCAACAAATCGAACTCATGCGTGAGCATATTGCCCAGACGATCGCGGCTGACATATCGCCCGCCGGCCCCGTAGATCGCGTCGCTGAAAGCCATATCGTAGGCAGAAATACTCTTTGCCACCGTTCCTGCCGCTCCACCGACGGAGAAAAACCTCCGGACCACTTCCTGGCCGGCGCCGATCTCGGCAAAGGCTCCATAGATGCGCGGCTCCAAGTTCAACTCGAAGGCCTTCTTGCTCACTTGCTGGTCAAAATCCACGGACATCGTTCCAGTATTCCCATAAACAGCTTCTTCCGGCAACTGCCGAGGACTGGCGTGCGTCGGACAATCCGATTCGAAGATTGCGCCACCGCCCATCAACCCTAGACTCCGCGCCGTGAAGATTAACCGTGTTCTTGTCGGCACACTCGGGGTCGCAGGTCTCATTTTCTCCGGTTGTGGTCGCCCGACGACTCCCGCAGGAGTGCCAACCGCGACTCCGGACGACCCCAACGCCATCCGCCTTGGATTTTTTGCCCCCATGTCCGGGGTTCAGGCTTCCTTTGGGAATGACGCCATCAATGGGGCTCGCCTCGCCGTGGCGGAGATTAATGCCGACGGCGGCATCCTGGAACATCCGCTCAAGCTCATCGTCAGGGATACCCGCTCCCGGGCCGACGAGACCGGCGAAGTGGTCCGGCAACTCCTCGACGACGACAAAGTGGTTGCACTGATTGGAGAGATCGCCACCGATCGTTCATTGATCGCAGCCCCGCTGGCTCAGGAGAAAGGAGTCCCGATGATCACTCCCGGGTCAACGAACGAAAACGTCACAGCCACCGGCGATCAGATTTTTCGTATCTGCTACACCGATTCTTTCCAAGCCGGAGTGATGGCGGAATTCGCCCGTTCAATCAATGTGGAAAAGGCAGCTATCCTTTACGATCCCTCCGACCCCTACAGCGCCGGGCTGGCCGAGAAATTTAAGGCAGATTTTGTCAGCAATGGCGGGCAGATCGTGGCGGAGGAATTCTATCAGAAAGGAGACCGGGATTTCTCGACCCAACTCGACGCAATCAAGGGACAAAATCCCGAGATTGTCTTTCTACCCAGTTATTACAACGAGGCGGCCCTGATCATCCGTCAGGCCCGCGAGACCGGCATCGACATGCCGGTCCTCGGTACCGATGGATGGGACTCGCCGGAATTCCTCAAAGTCGGAGGCGAAGCAGTCAATAATTGCTATTTTTCAAGCCATTTTTCCCCGGACGGACAAACCGGAAAATCTTTTGTGGCGGCCTACACGGCCAAATACGGCACGCCCCCTCCTCCGCTGGCAGCGCTCACCTATGATGCCGTCAAAATCACCGCCGACGGCTTGCGGCGGGCGGGCGTCGCAGAATCCATCCCGCTGCGGGACGCCCTGGCAGTGACGAAGGACTTCGCGGGCGTCACGGGCCCAATTTCTTTCGATCAGGATCGCAACCCCACCAAACCAGGAATCGTGATTCGACTGCAGGACGGAAAATTCACCTATTTGGAAACGGTGGACGCGAAAGTCACCGAGGCGCCTGTCGCTGAGGAAGGGACAAATGACCCACCAGCCGAGGCGGTGCCAGAGAACGCCGCAAAGCAACCCCAATAGCTTGGAGGCCGTTCAGCTCGCAGGGGCACAATTTTTTCGACCACTGGGATCTCAATCAGAGAGCCAGGGTAGAGAAATTGTCCGCCAGCCAGCGAGCACACTCGACCGTCCAGGGATGTCCATCGGCCAGTCCGATCCGGGCGATCTGCCATTCATTCGCTTCAGTCAGATCGCTCATTCGCTCGATTTTG
This sequence comes from uncultured Spartobacteria bacterium, assembly GCA_937890535.1. Taxonomy (GTDB): domain Bacteria; phylum Verrucomicrobiota; class Verrucomicrobiia; order Chthoniobacterales; family Terrimicrobiaceae; genus CAMASH01. The sequence continues at coordinate 11,319 of CALBXK010000208.1, read as the reverse complement.
TTTTTTTAGAAGCTTATCGAAGCGTTTGGCCACATTGGCATAGAAGGGATAACGTTCGGTGTCGTCATCAACGGGACGATAGCGCCAGTGTTTGTAGGCCCACAGCCAGCACTCAGGATGTTCGAAAAGCGAGGGCTCGAGCACGTTCCAGCAGAGCTGGGTGATTTCACCGGCACTCGCCTCAGGCGGATATTCCAGCGGTGGATGATAAACCATCCGGTACCTTCCGTCCGTCTGCGGATGGCATTCCACCGGAACGATCCGCGCCTTGGTCCGCAAGGCCAGTGCCGCCTGCATTTGGGTAACACTTATCTTCAGCCCGCCAAAGGTCTCAATGACCACGGCTGCTTCGCCAGGGTCGAGGTTCAAATCGCAGAGCATGGCAAATTTTCCTCCGCCTTTTAGGTGCTTGAGCATCCGGATCATGGCCCGTTCCTGGGGGATAACCTCATGTCCCGTACTTGATCGCAATCGGTTAAATATTCTCTCAATTAGAGGATTTTTGAAGTGCTGGGTAACGACCGGACCATTGCCGATCGAGTAGGCTGCAAATTGGCTGAGCCACTCAAAATTTGAAAAATGAAGGCACAAATAGACAACCGCCTGCTTGGGGTCGTGATGACAGGGATCCTTTTCCAGTCCCTCGAAGGTGGCGATCCGGGCCGCCACCCCGGCATTGAGGCGGGGGGACCAAAAAAGTTCCAGCATCGTTCGGGCAAAAGTTTGATAACTCCCCCGGGCGATTTGCTTTTTTCGGTGGGGAGTGAAGCGGTCCCCAAAGGCCGCATCGAGATTGGCAAGGGCGACCTCCCGCCCCCGCCGGTCCAGGACATAGACGAGAGCGCCAACTCCATTGGCAATCCAGCGCACCCCCCGAAAAGGCACACAGCCGATGAGCCAAACCAAAGCAGAAAGGCCCGCGTATTCCAATCGCTGCCGCAAGGTGGGAGTGAAGCCAGCCACGGTCTTGCAGTCAGTTCCCCGTCTCCCGAATCTCCAAGCGGGGAAAGAGGGGGCTGGGCTGCCCCAATTCATGGCCATCGGGCAGGCCGCCCCAAGCGGCATCCTCGTTGCGAAACGGTTCCTTCCAATTCAATTGCCCGAAGATTCCCTCTGCGGCACCAGGCAGGATCGGCCGAAGGAGAATGGCCAAAATCCGCAGGGTTTCTGCGACTTGGTAAAGCACGTGATCGAGTTCCCCGGCCAGTTCCGGATCCTTGGCCAGTTTCCAAGGGGCCTTCTGCTCGATGAACTGATTGGCTTCGGTGGTCAGAGTCAGGATCTCCCTCACCGCTGCATCCGGCGCATACGCCGCCATGCTTTCCGTATAAGCGGTCAAACAACGTCCGGCCGGGGCGGCAAGAGCGTCAGAGTCCGGAAGGGTGAGTTTCCCGCCCCGATATTTTTGTACCATATTGAGGGCTCGGTTCAGAAGATTTCCCAAATTATTGGCTAGATCCACATTGTAGCGCTGCACCAGCCTTTCCTCGGAAAAATCCGCGTCACGCCCGGTCACGATATCACTCATCAGATAATAACGCAGGGCCTCCACCCCGTAATGATCGGCAAGTTCCTCGGGATCGACGTGATTCCCGAGGCTCTTGCTCATTTTGGTGCCGGCGATATTCCACCAACCGTGGACCAGCAGGGTCGGGATCTCGTCGTCACTGAATCCGAGTCCCTTGAGCATGATCAGCCAATAAACGCCGTGTGCGGGAATGAGGATGTCCTTGCCAATGACGTGGGTGGCGGGCCACCACCGACGAAATTCCTCCAGATCCGCATCGGAAGCCGGATCGAAACCGGGAGCGTAACTCAGATAATTTATCAGAGCGTCAAACCACACATAGGTAACAAATCCGGGGTCGAAGGGAAACGGGATCCCCCAGGACAGGCGAGCCTTTGGCCGCGAAATGCAGAGGTCGCCATCCAATTTTTCTACCGCATTGCGCAATTCAGCGACTCGAAAATCCGGCAGAACCAGAGGAGCGCCGGACGCACTCCTGCGGTCCAGGAGATCAAGCAACCACGTCTTGTGTTGCGCCAGTTTAAAGTAATAATTCTCCTCCTCGCGATACTCGATCTCGCCCCATTCCGGACCAAACTCCCCCTCCGCATTGCGTTCCTTATCGGTGAGAAATTGTTCCTGGCGGATGCTGTAATGTCCGCCGCGTTTGTCCTTGTAGATCTGACCCTCGGCGTTGAGGCGGGTGAGGATTTTTTTCACGCACTCCTGGTGACGAGACGAAGTCGTGGCCGCCCAAGCGTCATAGCGAACCTCCAATTTCTCCCAGAGCGACACGAATTTCTCCGTAATTCCCGTCACAAACTCCGTCGGGGACACCCCCGCCATTTCTGCCGACTGCTGAACCTTCTGTCCATGCTGGTCCACTCCCGTAAGATAAAATACCTCCCGCCCGCACAACCGATGATAGCGGGCCATGACATCCGCCAACACTTTCTCATAAGCATGCCCGATATGCGGCGCACCATTCGTATAGTCAATGGCCGTGGTGAGGAAAAAAGGCGTGGGAGGATGAGATGCGGAGACGCGGGGACGCGGAGAAGGAGAGGTCATTTCGATTCAATGGTCCATTTGGATGGCTCGGCCGCCATTTTGACAAGCATCCCTAAAATGTTTTCATAATTTAAGTCCAGTTCGTCAAATTCCTGCTGCGAAATATAGCCGTGACGCTGGGCGACTTCGAGCCAGACTTGAGTCTCAGCAGCTTCCGCTTCGGCGTCGTTCAACTTGGAAACGAAGGATCGAGGATAGCGACGTTTTCGCCAAGCCTCTGCGAGGTTTGCACAGACGGAACGAGAGGATCGCCGAATCTGATCGGTCAACGAATACTTCTCCTCATCGGGAAACCCCTTTGATCTGTCGAATACGGAAATCACCGCCTCCATGCCGGATTGGTACACGCGCAAGTCACGAAAATGCCGAATATTCTCACTCATCTCCGTGTCCCCCACTCTCCGTGTCTCCGAGTCCGTCCCTCTTCACGTCCCGCAACTTCCCACCCCAGGACAAGATTCGCGCTTTCGCTCCGGCCGCCTCGGCTTCGGGAACTTGACCATTTTTGACGTAAAACATTGAAAGACTCGACCAGACGAGTTGGTCGTTGGGGTCGATCTCCGCCGCCTTGAGCCCGGCAGCGATGGCTTCCCCGGGCCGTCCCGCCTTCATCAACGCCATCCCCAAGGCATGCCAGGCATCGAAAAATCCGGGATCAAGTTCCACGCACTTTTCATACTTTGAAATGGCGGCCTCGAGTTCCCCAAGAGCAATGTCGCCAGTCGCGTCCTCAAAGATCTCCGCCGCTTGCTGGGAGTCTGACATATCAACGACTCCGCGAACCCATCGAAATATTGGCCTTATCCCGGGCGGAATGGAGCCAGGACATAAACAAAAGTCGGCGCTTGCCTTCCAGGATGCCCGCCTTCACTTCGATCTCCCGGCCCTCAGGACCCGTCGTGTCGAGGGCCGCCCGCGATTCAAGAAAGACGGCAAACCCACCCTCCGGGGTTGGAAGAAATCCCGATAGCTCTCCTGGAGACAGAAGGATCGTCGCCCGGGCCACCTGTTGTTGCTCTGGGGTGAGGTCGTCAGTTGTCAAATCAATGGAAGAGAACGTCCACGTCTTGCGACCTGCGGTCACTGCCGCCTCCGCAAAAGTTTGTCCACTGGCCATCGCCTGACGGATTGCCTTCAGAGCCCCCTCAGCATCCGCTCGATTGGCCTGAACCGCTTTGTGAGAACGAATTTGAGCTTCTGCCAGAGGTCGCACTTCTTCAAGAGTGAGTGCCCTCTTCGGGTCGACCTTCGAAAGCTTGATGACAAAAAAGATGTCACCAGACTGAAGCACGTCACTGACCGAAGCCGCCTCCGTAAGAAGAAATGACGAGGCCACCAATGGCTTCAATACCTCTGGGAGAGATCCCCCGCCCTCTTTCACAGTGCCATTCCGGTCAAAGACAGGAGAATTCGCAACCGTCAGCCCGGCAGCAGCTGCAGCTTCCTCAAACGTTGATCCCGCCACGGCGTCGACAAAAGCAGTCGCTGCATCCGCCTGTTTTTGCTGGGCGTCGATTCTTGCCCGACCCTCGGCGGATTCCGATCCGGCCAGCGGGGGAAATTCCACATAATCAAAACTCCGCGTCTCCTCGGTGTTTAGTCTCGCCCGATTGCGTTCAAAAAATATTTGGATCTCCTCGTCGCTGACCAGGATTCCTGCTTCAGCTGCTTTCAACGGGAATCGCAAAATCTGCACGTCCACTTTTTGAAACACTCGGCTCGCCTCCTTGATCTCCGCCGCGCTCACCGCCACCGGCGCGGTCACGATGCGTTTCACCTGCTCAAGACGCAAGGCATCGCGGATCAAGTTCTCCAACTGCAATTCGCTGAATCCCCGGGGCCCCAATTGCGCCTGGACAAACTCCGCATATTTTCGGGGATCAAATTGTCCACTGGTCTGGAATACCGGCAGCGTCTTGATCCGATCCGCCACCTGGCCATCGGTGGGAACCACGCCCAGCGCGTCCGCCTCGTGCTGAAGAACCAAAAGATTGAAGACGAAATCACTGACGGAGCGGTCCTCATCCGCTCCCATTCCGCCAAGTTCCCCGAGGAGGGTGAATTGCTGCAAGGCGAGGGCGAGAGAATAGATTTTCACCTGCCGGTCGATGTCGGCCTGCGTCAGAGAACCGCCATATATATCCGCAACCGAATTCGGTCCCACGTTAGGCGACCCGGCACTGGGATCGTAAAGCCAGGCAAAAGCGATGATGGTGAGGATGGCGACAATCAGCATCAGGATGCGCTGATTTTTGCGAAAGATTGTAATCATGTTAAAAAAAGGAGTTGCGAAACTGTTGATTTACCGGGCCGATGTGATTAAAGCAGTTGGACGATGAAAGCAAGCGCGTCCCCCAAACTCCTGGTTATTACCGTTCTGGCACTCGCCGGAAGCCTCGTTCGACTCCCTGCCGAGGATGTGGTAGTTCTCAAAAATGGTCAACGGCGCCCTGGCACCATCCTAAAGATTTCCGGGGGTCAATTGAAACTCAAGGTTGGCCCGGCTGAAACCGGAATCCCCATGAATCAGGTCGTCTCGGTCACGATGGCCCCGCCGAAGTCCTACCTCGACGCCCTCCAACAATGGAAGGATGGCGACGCAGCCAAAACTCTCGAGACCCTCAAACCGCTCGTGGAAAAATTTCTCGGTCTGCCCACACCCTGGGCGGAACGGTCCGCCGCCCTGCTGGGCGACGTCTATCTCAGCCTCGACCGCATTCCTGAGGCCGAAGCAGCCTTCACCACCTTTCAGACCGCATACCCTGATTCCGGTTCGCTCTCGGACATTGGCCTCGCCCGACTCGCCGTCACCAAAGGAGACTACGCCGCCGCCAGGGGGAAATTGATTCGAATCGTCGAGGAGGCCGTTGGTGTGAAGATGGCCCCTGCGGGAAAAAGCGCCATGTACGGCCAGGCGTTCTACCTGATGGGAATCATTCGCGAATCGGAAGGCACCCAACCCGAGGCCTTGCAGGATTACCTGACAGCTGTCACTCTCTTCCACGAAGATGACGCCATCGCAGCGAAAGCTCGTGAACGGGCCGACATCCTCATCGAAAAAAACGTCATCGTCCCCTAAATTTCCAGAACTTCCTCTTTCCTTTTCTGAGTATTTCCCGTCAATACCCCACACGCCCAATTACTTTATTCCCACTCCAACCATGAAGAAATCCCACCTCCTCCACCGTCTCCTCACCTGTCTTTTCATTTTTGCCGCGGCTACGGCCGTTTGGGCTCAGGAGGAGACTGTCGCCGAGGAAAGCCATAGTGTCCTCGATACCATTATTGATGGCGGCCCGCTCATCATCATGATTTGGGTTGCTATTCTGGGGACCTCCATTACGATGGTGACGTTCATCATCCAGCTCTTCCTTAGTCTTCGAGATGAGCAACTTGCCCCCAGTGCCCTCGTCGAGTCACTTCGTTCCACGATTCAAGCCGGAAATTATCAGGAAGCCTGGGAGATCTGCCGCGCCAACAAGGCCTACATCGCCCTCGTCCTGAAAGGGGCTCTTGAGCGCCTCGGTCGTGGCAAGGATGCGGTGGAGACCGCCTTGATCGAACACGGCATTCGGGAAGGCCAGGTCATCAAAACCAAAAACAGTTACCTGTCCGTCATTGGAGTTATCGCTCCCATGATCGGGTTGCTGGGAACGGTCATCGGAATGATGGGTGCCTTCGCCGTCCTTGGTTCTGCGGGCGTGACCGACCCCCGTGGTCTTGCCCTGCGCATCGGTGAAGTGCTCATGGCCACGGCCAGCGGTCTCTTCATCGCCATTCCTGCTTTCATTTTCTATTACTACTTCCGCAACCGCGCCACCATCGTGATGGGAAATGCCGACGATAAGCTCAGCCGCTTGGTGGAAGACATACCGTTTGAGGAACTGTCCGGCGTCAAGGTCGGCGACAGCTTCGAAGCCGGAGCAGGTATTCCCGCTTCTGGGGCCGGCCAGTCACGAAAAGTCTCCACGGCATTGACCACCAATTGCCCGATTTGCAATGGAGCCATCGAGCCCGGACAAAACCCATGCGCTCATTGCGGTGCCACCCTCGAATGGGCCTAATTTCCCTCCATGACTGACGCAATCCGCATCCCGGGTAAGAAGAAGCACGTCCGCAAGGCGGACGAGGGCCAGGAGCCCGAGTTTCAGATTGCGCCGATGATTGATATTCTTCTCGTCCTTCTGGTGTTCTTCATGTCCATCAGTTCGACGGAAGTTCTGCAGTCGAACCAGGATGTGGATCTGCCTGTGGCGAAGGAGGCCAAGGAGGCCAAGGAAAATCCAGGTCAGGTCATCGTCAATGTCCTTTACAGCCGGATCAACAACGCCACCACCATCGAGGTGGATCAGCAGCAACTTCCTCCCAATGCGCTCGTCGCGTTGTTGCAAAAAAACGTCGCCGCCAATCCCCAGATCCGAGTGCTCGTTCGCGCCGACCGGGACGTTCGTTACGAGTTTATGCGCACCCTTCTGGAAAGCGTTGGCAAATCCGGCGTCGGCGCCGTCACCTTCTCGGTCGTGGATAAGGAAGATACCTCCACGAAACGTTTCTAACCCCATAACCCTCAACTTTTAGACTTATCCTATGGCAGGCGGCGGCACAAACGAAGACGGAGACGTTGGATTTCAAATTGCACCCATGGTGGACGTGGTTTTCGTCCTCCTCCTCTTCTTTATGGCCTCGGCGGGTTCCCAGGTCATTCCAAAGGAACTTTCCATCAATCTCCCCAGCGGACAATCTGCAGCCAAACCCGGCCCTCCGGTCACCCCCTTCATCATCGACATCTCCCCGGAAGGAGCCGTTTCTTCCAGTGGCCAGGTTTTCGACTCCCCGACCAGCAAGGAACTCCCGGCTCTGCGTGACAAACTAGCGAACAATATCGAAAAATTCGGCGACAAGGATCCCATCGTGATCCGCCCGGATCCCCAGACGAAACATGAACGCATCATTGATGTGCTGAACTCCGCCGCTGCCGCCGGAGTGAAGAATTTGACCTTCAGCTAGGCTCGGGGTCCAGAGCCCAACGCCCAAGGTCCAAAGTTCCCGATTCCCCGATTCCCTCCCGACGAAATATTTTTTTCCCGTTTCAGGTCTCGCTCGCGCGCAACGCACGATACCTTCTCACTTCCATTTCTGGCGCTTCAAAGAGTGTCTCGACAAAGGAAAACTCTTCCTCAAACGCTGGAAAGAACGCGTCCCCATCCACCTGGCGCTTAACGACCGTCAGGAAAATCTCGGAACATCGTGGCAACAAGGCCTCGTAAATTTGCTCCCCACCGATGACAAACACTTCGCGTCCGTCCCCGGGGGCTTGAACCTCCTCCGGAGAATGCAGGACGCGGATCCCTTCCAAATTTCCACCCTGACGGGTCAAAACCCAGTTCTCCCGTCCGGGCAAAGGACGTCCAATCGAATCATAGGTCTTGCGTCCCATCACAATGACATGACCCAGAGTGGTGCGTTTGAAGAACTTCAAATCCTCGGAAAGATGCCATGGAATTTGCCCGCCGGCACCAATCACCCGGTTGAGAGACATGGCGGCGATCGCCTTCATACCGCGATGGGAGCCTTGATGGCAGGATGAGGGTCATAGCCTTCCAAAAGAAAATCCTCAAAAGTAAAATCCTCAATACTCCGGATCTCCGGGTTGAGCTGCAATCTTGGCAGGGGGCGTACTTCCCGGGAGAGCTGCTCCCTGGCCTGGTCCAGGTGGTTGTTGTAAAGGTGCAGATCGCCAAAGGTATGCACGAACTCGCCGACCTTGAGGCCGGAGACCTGAGCCATCATCATTGTCAGCAAGGCGTAAGACGCAATATTGAAGGGAACTCCAAGGAAGAGGTCCGCGCTGCGTTGGTAGAGTTGGCAACTCAGTTCGCCATCTTGAACATAAAACTGAAACAAGGCATGGCAGGGCGCGAGGGCCATCTGGTCGATCTCGCCGGGATTCCAGGCACTGACAATCAGCCGACGGCTGTCGGGTGTCTTCCTAATGGCCTCGATCACACCGGCAATCTGATCCACCGTACCTCCATCCGGCTTGCGCCAGCTTCGCCACTGCGCTCCATACACCGGACCCAGATCTCCGTGTTCATCGGCCCATTCGTTCCAGATGGACACCTTGTGCTCCTGAAGGTAACGCACGTTGGTGTCGCCTTTTAAGAACCAGAGCAACTCATGAATGATTGAGCGCAGGTGCAGTTTCTTTGTGGTCAAAAGCGGAAACGAATCCCGAAGATCGAAACGTTCCTGGGCCCCAAAAACGGATATCGTCCCCGTGCCGGTGCGATCCGTCCGGGATTGTCCGTGTTCCAGCAGGTGACGAAGGAGGCTCTGGTATTGCTGCATGATGCAGGTTGCCATGGAGAGACCTGAAACGGCAATTTCCGACTGATTTCTTTTTTACTGCCTTTGGATCTCTTATACTCCCACCATGTTCGAAGTCATCACCCTGGGAAGCGGCAGCGCGGGAAATGCCACCCTCATACGCGGCGACCGGTCCGCGTTTCTGGTCGATGCGGGTCTCAGTGCGCGACAGTTGAAAGTCCGCCTGGGGGCCTGCCGGGTCTCTCTGGAGACGCTCAGTGGCGTTCTCCTCACCCACGAACACGGGGACCACACCCGTTCCCTCAAGGTCCTTCTCGCCAGCCACGCCGTCCCGGTCTATTGCAACGCCCTCACGGCTCGGGCCCTTCAGGATGGGGGTCTGGCCCATTCCGAATGGCGGATCTTTCAGAATGCTTCGGCCTTCGACCTTGGAGAATTTTCGATCCGCTCGTTTTCCGTGCCTCACGACGCCGTCGATCCGGTGGGGTTTCGCATATCGGCCCACGGAGCCTGTTTCGGTGTTCTGACCGATCTCGGCCACGCCACCCGCGTCGTTTTCGAGAACCTTCGGGGCGTCCAGGCCCTGCTGATCGAAACCAATTACGACGAGGAACTCCTGTTGCAGGACACCCGCCGACCCTGGTCGGTGAAACAGCGGATCCAGTCCCGGCATGGCCATCTTTCCAATGGGGCCGCCGCCCGATTCCTCGCCGAACTCGATGCCCCTCTGGAGCAAATCATCCTCGCCCACCTGAGCCGGGACTGCAATTCGCCCCAACGAGCCACGGAGCACATCTCGCGCGCTCTGACCGGCCGGGCTACCTCGCCCCGCATCCATTGCGCCCTGCAGGATGAAGCCAGTCCAGCTTTTCAGATTCTTTCCGAAGCGAGAGATGAGACTCCGGCCCCAATCCCCGAAACCTCCCCCCCGCTTTCTCAAATGTCTTTTTTGGACTAGCTGCTTTTTGAACGCCACTCGACGAATTCACAGCATTCCCGCATAGAGACCGAGAAACAGTCCACAACCCACCAGGGCCGGCACGACCACGGCCACCAGCACTCGAACGGAGTTGGTTTGATGAATCTCGCGTTGCGCGATCACGAGCAACATCATTCCTACAAGTAGATACATCATCCCCCCACACAGCGGGATCAATTGCAGGAGGGAGGCGGGAGCCGCCGCATAACACAATCCCCGAAAGGTGGCTTCAAAAGGCTTTCGGGTCGCCCCCATCACCTTCAACATCACATGGAGGGTTCCCGCCGAAAAGAAGGCCCCGAGGACGGCGAGAATCGGCGTCAAGGCCATGAAGTACCCTAGGCTTCTCTCCATCTCTTCCGCGCTAATCTGATCGGCAAACTCTCCCAGGACCGCCGAGGGATTCACCCGCAAGGCCACGATCTGATACCCGGCGGCCACCCAAGTCGTAAGGGTGAAAAGAATCGCAAAAAATCTCAGCGGTCCAGAGAATCCACCTTCGGTGGTCATGGCGCGAAAGGTCGCTGTCGGTGACCCGAGCACCTGCTGAACCGTCTGCGTCGCGGAGGCAATGATCCCCAACGAAGCCCGTCGCTCCCAGGCCGGTTCCATGCCTTTTTCCACCCCCGCGGATGCCGGAACTTCGACCACTTCAACAGGTAGCTCCGGGGGTTCGTCCCCCTCCTCAGGATCAGGAACTTCCGGAAGATCCGTGAATTCCGAAAGGAGCTTCCACGCCTCCATCGGCTCCCTCCAGGCGAGATCCGTGGCCACGAATTTTCCGCTCCTTAGTCCTTCTGCGACATCTTCTGCGGAAAATTTTCCAATCGATTGGTGATTTCTGGCGATATGAATGGGACTCATCTGCGGCGCAGGCTGAACCAGCCCTGCGGCGCGGTCAACACATCGCTAACGAGTTCGCCAAACAAGCGTCACTTTGTCCGGGAGGGTGAGGCTCCATCCGGACGCATATAATTCAGGGCTCGGACCGCCAACCCCTGGGAAACTGGTTCGCCGCAGGCCACATCTCCATTGACAAATCGCCCGGGAAAATCGAATAAATTGGGTCTGCGCTTCACAAGCGATGAAGGAACGGGTTAAATTCCGTCCCTCAAAATGGTGGCCGTAGCTCAATGGTAGAGTCCCAGATTGTGATTCTGGTTGTTGCGGGTTCGAGTCCCGTCGGTCACCCTTTCGATTGCGGATTGGGGAGTTCGGATTGGGGATTGACTCACTCGTCACTTGATAACGGGACGAGAACTTCTGGGTTCGACCACCCTGCGCGATAGCGCTTCCTCCCGCCGCAGGCCATGCTGTGGATCGCGCTCCTGCGCGATAATCCCGTCGGTCACCCTTTCGATTGCGGATTGGGGAGTTCGAATTGGGGATTGACTCACTCGTCACTTGATAACGGGACGAGAACTTCTGGGTTCGA
>CALBXK010000207.1 GCA_937890535.1 uncultured Spartobacteria bacterium | reverse complement strand
CACCTTCACCGCCCCAAAGGATCGCAAGAGCCGTAGCCCCTGACTGGCCGCTCCCAGGCTGATCCGTAGGCGTTGCATAAGATCATCCATCGCTAGGGGTTGGGGGGAGACAAAGAGCAATCCGTAGATCTCCCCCACCGATTTTGGCAAACCGATCAATTTCAAAAAATTGATGAACAGCTCAATTGCCTCAATCTCCAACTCCGAAAGGGGAGCCGGAGCCTCCGGGCTTTGAGTGCGTTCCGTGGACTGAGCAAGCATGAAGGCGCCGTTTCTGCCGTCTTTCTTCAAAGATTTCAAGAAAAAATGAAATCAATGATGGTTGCTGGAATTTTTGAGTATTTCCTGCAATGGCGTTTTGCCTCCAAAGCGCGGTCGAACGGGGATCAGATTGGGGATTTTTGAACAGACTCTCAATATCCTAAAAACGGGGATAGACAGGAATAATCGCTCACCAAATGGGTGCATCCCCCGCCTTTCGAAACCTCTTTTTCATCATCATGTTAATCCTGTCAATCATGTCCCATTTTCCTTTCTGGGATTATTATCCGTGTCAATCCGTAGCATCCGCGGCTAAAGATTGGGACTGCATGATTTCGTTGACCATTCCCGTCTTTAATGAGCGAGATTCGCTCGGGCCGTTGTTCGAGAAAATCAGCGACGTGATGACCCGCCACGGACAACCTTGGGAGATCATCTTTGTCAACGACGGCAGCGCCGATGGCAGCGCCGATTTTCTGAATGATTTAGCCGCCCAACATCCCGAAGTGAAGGTGGTTCATTTCCGGCGCAATTTTGGCCAGACCGCGGCGATGATGGCTGGATTCGATTTTGCCTCCGGAGATGTCATCATTCCGATGGACGGCGACGGCCAAAACGACCCGGCGGACATTCCCAAAATGCTGGCCACTCTCGAGGAAGGCTATGATGTTTGCTCTGGATGGCGCAAGGACCGCCAGGACAACGCGCTTCAACGCAACTTTCCCAGCATCATGGCCAACAAGCTCATCTCCGCCGTTTCCGGGGTGAAACTGCATGACTTTGGCTGTTCATTGAAAGCCTATCGGGCCGAGGTCATCAAGGGTGTCCGTCTCTATGGGGAAATGCACCGATTCCTGCCCATCTATGCGAAGTGGCACGGCGCCCGCATCACGGAGATCCCGGTGAGCCACCATGCCCGCACCGCCGGCTCTTCAAAGTACGGCCTCGAACGCGTGGTGAAGGTTCTGATGGATCTTATGACGGTGAAGTTCCTCGATAAATATATGCTCAAACCGATGTATTTGTTTGGGTTTTGGGGGCTGATCTTTTTTGGTGCCTCCGGGCTCTTCGTCCTCTGGACTTTCTACATGCGCTACGTGGAAAACTACTATTACACCCAGACTCCGCTCCCGATGATGGCGGTTTTTTCCTTCATGACCGGAATGATCTGCATCCTCATGGGCCTACTGGCGGAAATGACCACCCGCACCTTCCACGAGTCGCAGAACAAGGCCATCTACATGGTCAAAGACACCAAGAATCTGGAATGAAGTGGGAAGTGGGAAGTGGGAAGTGGGAAGGAAGACTTCAGCTGAAGCGTCACCTCCGATCCCACTCCTCGCCACTTCCGCCTTCCGCCTTCCACCTTCCCGCTTCGACATGTGTGGCATAGCGGGGTTCCTCGGTGAGGGTGGCCGCTCGGATCTCGAACGGATGACCCGGCGTCTGACCCACCGCGGCCCCGATGCGGAGGGGTTCTTCGTCGCAGCACAACACGGCCTCCATCTGGGACATCGCCGACTGTCCATCATTGACCTCGCCAGCGGTGCCCAACCGATGGCCACTGCTGATGGCCGTCATGTCATCGTTTTCAATGGGGAGATTTACAATCATCCCGAACTTCGCGCCGACCTGGAGGCGAGGGGCTGCGTCTTTCAGACCGACCACTCGGACACCGAGGTTCTTCTCCACGCCTACCGCGAATACGGAGAAGCCTTCGTCGAACGTCTCAATGGGATGTGGGCCCTGGCGATTTGGGACACGGAAAAACGCCGCCTCTTCCTCAGCCGGGATCGATTCGGCAAAAAACCACTTTATTGGTTCCATCGCGATGGGGTCTTCGCCTTCGCCTCCGAACTTACCGCCTTGCTCGAGCATCCCAAGGCGCCTCGCAGCGTCTCGCGACTGGCGATTTTGAAATTTTTCGCACACGCCCTCATCCCCGCCCCCCATTCCGCGGTGGAGGGCATCTGGAAACTTCCGGCCGGTCACAATCTCGTCCTGGCACAGGGTGCTGCCCCGGTCATCAAACGCTATTGGCGCTACGAACTCGTGGAAGACGCATCGCTCGCCCGGCGTTCGGACGAGAGCCTGGCCGAAGAGTTGCGGGAATTGTTGGATCGTGCGGTCCAGCGCCGTCTCATGGCCGACGTCCCGCTCGGCGTCTTCCTCAGCGGAGGCATCGATTCGTCGGCCGTTGCCGCCCTCGCCGCCCGCCATCTGGGAGTGGGGAACCTCCGCACCTTCAGCATTGGGTTTTCCGAACCCACCTTCGACGAATCCGCCTATTCCCGCCGCGCCGCCGAATTTATTGGCACCAACCACGCCAGTGAACAACTCGATCTCGACACCGCTTGCGAAGTCCTGCCCGCTATCTTTGATCTCCTCGACGAACCCCAGGGCGACAACTCCCTCCTGCCCACCTGGCTCCTGAGCCGCTTCACCCGTCGCCACGTTACTGTCGCGCTCGGCGGCGACGGAGCCGACGAACTTTTTGCCGGCTATGACACCTTCCGCGGTTTGCACCAAGCCGAGACCTACGCCCGCTGGATGCCCCGCCCGCTCCACCACGCCCTCCGGGCCCTGGCCGGCCTGCTCCCGGTCTCCCACGCCAATCTGAGTTTTGATTTCAAAATGAAAAAAGGGCTTGGGGGCGTTTCGCATCCGGCGCCGCTCTGGAATGCCGCCTGGCTTGGAGCCCTCGGTCCAGACGAGCTCGCCCGCGTTTTCGGCGGACCGGTGGACCTCGAAGAAGTCTATTCCGAGGCCATTGAAATCTGGGACACGTGCCCCCAGCCGGATCTCCTCCACCGCACCCTTCAGTTCTACACCGAGATCTATCTCCAGGACGGCATCCTCGCCAAGGTGGACCGCGCCAGCATGATGCACGGGCTGGAGGCTCGCAGCCCCTTCCTCGATCGGGACGTGGCAGATTTTGCCCGCCGCCTGCCCGGCCATTGCAAACTTCGCAACCGCACGTCGAAATATCTGCTCAAAAAAGCTCTCGAACCCCTCCTGCCCGCCGACATTCTTTACCGCAAAAAAAAGGGCTTTGGCACCCCCGTGGGTGCCTGGTTCCGCACCGGACGCCTCGCTCCCTCCTCGACCGCCGCCGTCGTCCAGAAACGCCTCGCCCGCCACCAATCTGGACGGACCGACGACCGCCTCTTCCTTTGGTGTCAACTCACACTCGATGAATGGCTCAAACGGCGAAAGGCCTCTGGAGGCTTTGTATGAGGGACAAAGAAAATCCGCACCTGAAAATTCTCGTCCTCTGCTATGAATATCCGCCGCTTGGCGGAGGCGGTGGTCGAGTGGCAGCCCAGGTGGCCCACGGCCTCGCCCGGCGCGGCCATTCGGTCCGTGTCCAAACCGCCGGGATGCGTCACCTTCCCGCCCGGGAAGACCAGGACGGTGTAGAAATCCTGCGCTCCCACTCGTTTCGCAAGCGTGAGGACACCTGCAGCGTGCCGGAAATGGCCCTCTATCTTCTCACCAGTTTTCTCCCCGCCCTGCGCTTGGCCCGCTCCTGGCGCCCGGACGTCATCCACGCCCACTTTGCCGTGCCCACCGGCGTCCTTGCCTTTGCCATCTCCCGCCTCACGGGCATCCCCTACGTGCTCACCGCCCACCTCGGCGATGTGCCAGGCGGAGTCCCGGAACAAACGGCGGGATTATTCCGTTTCGTAAATCCCTTCGCCCGCATCCTCTGGAAAGGCGCCACCCACACCACCGCCGTGAGTTCCTTCGTCGCCGGGCTCGCCCGCCAGGCCTATGCCATCGATCCCACCATCATTCGCAACGGGGTGGAGGCTCCAAAAAATAGAATCTCACGAACACCCAAGGCCAACATCAACACGCCACCCCGCCTCGTCTTCGCCGGCCGCTTGAGTGTGCAGAAAAACCCTCTCCTCGCCGTCCAGGCCCTGGCAAAAATTCCCGATCTGCCATGGACTTTTGACATCATCGGCGAAGGTCCCCTCGGCGAAGCGCTCCGGGCCGAAACCGCCCGCCTTGGACTCGAGGACCGCGTCACCTTTCACGGCTGGATGGCCGGCGAGCAGGTCGCAGAGATCATGACCCAAGCCGACATCCTCCTCATGACCTCGCTCCACGAAGGTCTGCCCATGGTCGGCGTCGAAGCCCTCCAGCACGGCCTTGCCATCATCGGAAGCGCCATCGGCGGAATGCAAGACCTTGTCGCGGGAAATGAAGACAAACAAAGCAACGGCTTCCTCTGCGCCCTCGACGCGGACGCCTTTGCGGACCGGCTCCGCACCGTTTTGAGCGACCCGGCCCTCCTGGCCGCGATGCAGAACGCCTCTCTGTGCCGGGCAAAGAATTTTGAGCTCTCCGCCTCAGTCGCAGCGTACGAGCAGGTCTTAAAAGAAGCCGCAGGTGTTGCTTGAAGTGGAGCAAAGATTGAGTGGTCGGTGTGCGATCGTGCGATCCCGGGCTGGGACATCCTCTTGACGGTCAGATTCAATGGTGGCAATTTGCCATCATGGTAAAAACGCAGATTCAGTTTCCTGAACGTCTCTACCGCGAGGCCAAACGGATTTCCACCGAATACGAAATGAGTTTCGCAGAAGTGGTGCGAAGAGGTCTTGAAGAAGCGATTAAGGCCTATCCGCCCGGTCGCACACCTCCCGATCAATGGGAACTCCCGGTCGGACGCCGGATGGGAAAATCGCTTTTGCCGGAATCCGATTGGAACCTGGCCGCGCGGGACGAAGCATGATCAGTTTCGATACCAATATTGTGGTTCATTCTGCCAATGGGGACTCTGCCGACCACGAACGCGCTTGTGAATTTTTGCAAATGTTGAGCAAAAGGGACAATGTCATCGACATTCGTTTGGGTCTGACGCTGCGACATTTTGGAGTGGATCAGTTTGCCACTACCAATCCCAAGGATTTCCAATCCCTTGGGTTTCAGAAGGTGTGGAACCCACTCGCTGCCCATTCATCAGGGGTGAAACCATGATCTCCAGCGGTTTTTGAGGAATTTGAGCCACTACGCGTCATCTTTTGTCGGTGTTGCTTGAAGCGACGGGCCGGGCGGCATAAAACATATCCCTATGGACAACGAAACCCTCTGGGCCGGCATACGGCCCGAAGCCCGCCAACACCTTGTCCTCCGCAATTACTCGGCCCAGTCCGTGGAGGAACGTCTTCCCTCGGACGGTCTGGAGGCCGGATCCGCGCTTGCCAGCCAACGTGCACTCCAGGAAGCCGACGCCTGGATTCCCGGGGTGGAGCTCATCGCCCGTCAGGTCCACGCCCAACGCCATCGGGGACTCTTCTCCGAATTGGGACGGGAGGGTGAAGGACGCCTCGGTGCCTTGGGCCTTTGGCCCCGCCAATGGGCCGCCGCGAAGATGTTTGCCGGATCCGCCAAGGGCTTCCACATTCACCCGCCTTATGTCCCCGAGGGGCAGGACGCGGCCACTTGGTTCACCAAACTCTACTCTGGCGGCGAGGAGGTGACCCCCCGGCCCTACGACCGGGAACAATGGGACGTCATGTATTTTCTCCAGGGTCGCCTCGATCTCATTCTCTGCGATGAACGGGTGGGACTGCCCCGGCGGAGGATGCGGCTCTTCATCGAGGGCGACGATCGTCGCGGCCCCAACAATATTGCCATCGTCATCCCACCCGGCGTGGCCCATGCCCTCCGCGCCGAAGGCAGCGAAGATCTTCTGATGGTTTATGGCACGAGCACCGTCTTCGCCCCGGAGTATGAAGGCCGAATGGCCTGCGACGTTGAGACCCTCCCGCTCCCGCCGGAGTGGGCCGCCTATCTCGGCAGTTCTTCGAGGTAAGCGCGGTAGCTGTTTTTCGGCAGCGCCGCCACGATCCGGTCGAAACCGGCTCCGTCAATAAACTCCATGTGGAGCGCGACTTCTTCGAGACAGGCCACCTTCACGCCCTGTCGGTGTTCCAAGGTGGCGATGTAGTTGGCCGCCTCCATAAGACTTTCCGGCGTGCCCGTGTCCAACCACGCCACACCGCGTCCCAAAGGCTCCACAAAAAGTTCCCCCCGTTTGAGATACTCGCGATTGACATCCGTGATCTCGAGTTCCCCCCGGGGTGAGGGCTGGAGATCCCGGGCGATCTCCGTGATCTGGCCGTCATAGACATAGAGGCCCGGCACCGCATAGTTGCTCCTCGGAACCGTCGGCTTTTCTTCGATGGAGACGGCCCGACCCTCCCCGTCAAACTCGACCACGCCATAGCGTTCCGGGTCCCGCACCGGACAGGCAAAGATGGTGGCTCCTTGCTCGCGCGCCAGGGCGGTCCGAAAAAAATCCAGTCTCCCGTGGAAAATATTATCACCCAGCATCAGGGTCGCGCCCTCACCCGCCAGGAAATCCGCCCCGAGCCGAAAGGCCTGGGCGATCCCCTCCGGCCGGGCCTGCTCGACATAATCGATTTTCAATCCCAACTGCGAACCGTCGCCAAAAAGCGTTCGGATCATCGGCAGATCCTTGGGGGTCGAAATGATCAAAATCTCTCGAATCCCCCCCAGCATCAGCACCGACAGCGGATAATAGATCATCGGCTTGTCGTAAATGGGTAGCAATTGCTTGCAAACGATGCGGGTGAGAGGATCCAAACGGGTTCCCGCACCACCAGCCAATAAGATTCCTTTGCGACTCATAAAGTTCGAAGAAGAGTGTGAGGAGAAGCCAAGCGTGTCAAGAAACCGACGCATCCCCGGATCAGCGCGGAGGGAAGAAGGCAACTGCCTCACTCGACCGCAACGGCCAGGCTTTCAACTGCGGAGATTCGGAGAAAACCCCCATCCTCCGCGGCTCGGCGCCTCCGCGTGAGTTCTCCCTCGCTACCCATTGTGATTAAACCCGGGTCTCAGGGTGCCACGAGTTGGGCTTTGACATGACCATCGGCGTAGAGCCGGTTCAGGCGTCCAAAATGAATGCCTTCGAAATCCGTGCAAATCGTGACCCGGCCTGGTCGGACGATTCGGACTCCAGCGCCCCTGCGCCCGCCGTAGATTTTGGGAGCCAGGCCATTTTCATCATCCACGATCGGTCGCCATTGGTAGCTCATTCCTCTCTCCACAATGTACTTTTTGTCGGACGGACACTTCAACAAAGGGGAAGTGAGCCCGTAGGGTTCGAGGGCTTCGAGAAGGGGGGTGGCCTCAGCTTCCGGGTCGTAAAGCGGATCGTTCTCGTTGGGCTCGATGATGGGATAGGTGCTGTTATTTTCGCCCACATAGCTCAAGACAGCAACCCCGACCTGACGGAGGTTACTCATGCAAGCCACACTGCGGGAGCGGGCAATAAACTTCTCGTATTGCGGGGTCACCAGCACCGCCAGAATGCCAATAATGGCGATGACAATCACCAACTCAATGAGAGAGAAGGCTCGGGACTTCACGATTGGGCGGGTGCGTTCTTCATCCGCTCCTTCCGATCAAGATACCTTTTCATCCGTTGCTCGCGCTGTTCCGGAGTCCGTTTCGCGTCGCGGGCGGCCCGATATTCCTCCATGCGGGCCTGAATCTCAGGGTCCTGCATCAACTCCTCAATTTTGGCGCGACGATCCTCCCGGGGAAGCTCGCGGATCGCCTTCCAAAGAGCCCGCATCTCATCATATTGTTTCCGGGCCGCTTCCTGTTTCTCAGGAGGCAGGGTGGCGATCTGCGCTTGGGCGCGTTCCGCCATCCATTCTGGGTTGCGGTTCCGCTCTCCCCGGGGGGTGGAAAATACGGTTTGAGGTCGTCTGGAGCGTTCCGACTCCCCTTCAGCCCGGGGCGGGCGTACGGTGATGAGAAACATTTCGCGGATTTGCCCCTGGGCAGATTTTGCCAAAGCGGAGGCGACTTCGCCAATTTTTCCGTTGTCGGGTATTTTAGGCAGGGATGGGTTCCATTCCTGAGGAATCGCAAAAAGCGCTCCGGTTTTCTGAGTCCCTTGTTCAAGCAGGCTGTGAAAGGCGTTGTCGGCGACAGCGGTCACCTTCCAGGGAACCTCACGAGGATCCGGGACGGGGCCATCGGAGGCGATTCCCCGCCCCCCGAATCCGGAAGAAAAAACCACCCATCCCCCGGGGTTGGCCCCGGAGCGAAAGGCATCGATCACGGCCGTAATCTGAGCTTTGTCCGGAGCCGCCACAAAGGCCAGTTGAGCATTGCCATCGAGGCGGACGGCAAGGGTGTCAATCGTATCAAAAACTGGAGCCCGCCTGGCGTGAAGGGTGACCGGCGTGGCGGGGTCAGCGTTGGTGATGATTTTGACCCGGCCCTGACGCTCAATGGACTTGATGACCTTCGCCAAGGGAACATTGGTCGCGTTGAGCGTGACCGTGCCCCAACCCGAGATCCAATGCCACAGCAATACGCCGCCGAGGACACCCACCACCACGCCCAAAACCGTGTTTCGATTCGCAATCACGACACAATAAACCCCGTCCGGGGAGAAAGTTGCGGGCAATCTCTCCGGGAAGAAAGATAATTGCCTCTTGCATTATTCGATTGCCTGACTGATTTTACGCAAGCTTCAGGCGTTTAACGAAATGCAATTGAGAAAGCCACCCATCCCTGGAAGCCGGGATGTGAGGATGAATCTCAGCATGGCCGTGATCCGATTCTTTGGTGATTGGAAAACTTGGGTTTTCGCAAAGATGCCGGCCCCGCCCGAAGCATAAACGAAATAAATGAAAGGATCGCACCCGCGGATAAGACCCTCTGGGCCAACCCGATGTGCCATCAACAAAAGCAAACACTCAAAGAAGCTATGTCAACTGAATACAACAATTCGAGCGAACGCCGTTCGTCCCGTCAGGGAGGCCGTCGATCCGGAAACCGCAATGGCCAAAGTTCACGTCCCGCCCGTCGGGAATCCACACCCGCCAAACCAAAGAAACTTACTTTCTGGCAAAAAGTTTCCGCCTTTTTCGGCGGAGGAGAACCCGCCAAACCCGCCGCCTCGCAACGCAACGGAAGCCGAAGCACCGCTTCGGCCAGCCCCGCGCCAAGCGCCGGCCCGCGACGCGATGCCAAGCCCGAGCGTCCCGCTGGTTTTCGCAAGCCGGAGATCATCGAAGTCACCTCGCCCCGCATCTATGTGGGAAACTTGTCCTTTGATGCGACCGAGACCGACCTCTCCGAACTCTTTGCGGGTGTCGGGACCGTGGACACGGTTGAAGTCGTCGCCAACAAGCACACCCAGAGATCCAAGGGATTTGCCTTTGTGCAAATGCAGTCCGTGGACGAAGCCAAACGGGCCGTGACCGAACTGCACGACAAGGACTATATGGGCCGCAAGTTGGTCGTTAGTGGAGCCAAAGCGCAGGAAGAAAGGCGCAGCGATCGTGCGCGTCAGCCCGAACAATAAGCAGCCCCTCATTGTTGCCGGCCCCACCGGGGTCGGCAAATCGATTTTCGCCGTCGAACTGGCCCTCCGGTTCGGCGGCGAAATTATTGGGGCCGATGCCTATCAGGTTTATGCGGGCATGGGAGTCCTCACCGCCCAGCCCGGACCAGAATTAACCTCCCAGGTTCCCCACCATCTCATGGGGATCCTGGACCCTTCGGAACGCTTCGATGCCGCCCGGTTTGCCGCCATCGCCCGGGAAACCATGGCCAAAATTTGCGCCCGCGGCCGGCGTCCCATCCTCGTGGGTGGCAGCGGATTGTACCTCAAAGCATTAACCCATGGTCTGGCTGAGTTGCCACCGGTCGACCCCGCCTTGCGGGCGGAACTTTCCGCGCTGTCCCCTGACGAACTCCGCGAACGCCTGGATCGAGCCGATCCGGAGGCCCGCCGCCATATCGATTTTCAAAACCCCCGCCGGGTGCTGAGGGCGTTGGAAATCCATCATCAGACCGGCCGCACCACGGCCCGCCAGCGCGAACTCTGGGATGCCCCACCGACCCTAGAGCATGATGGGATTCTGTTGGTTCGCGAGCGGACAGAGTTAATGGCTCGTATCGAAGAGAATGTGCGCACCATGCTGACGCAAAACGTCGTGGAAGAGGTGATGGCTCTTGGGGAAATTGGCCCCACCGCCGCGATGGCCATCGGACTACGAGAGATCCAAGCGCTGGCACGAGGGGAAGCGACCCGGGAAGAGACCCAAAGGGCCATTACCCTGGCCACCGGTCGTTACGCCAAAAGGCAATTGACCTGGTTCCGTAATCAATTTAGCTTTAACTCCATGGATTTGACTGGTTTGCGAAATGTGGGCGAATTTCCATTCAACGCATTCTTTCCCGAGCTTGCCTGATTGGCCCATGATACCCTTTCGCATTCTTTTTCTTCTCAGCGTGCTGCCCCTCACGTCCTGCTCGACGTTTCTCGGCCGGATGGTGCCGTCCGATTCGGGCGCGCTCTACAAGGTGGAAACCGTCCGGACCGAACGCGGAATCGCCTCTTGGTATGATGATCATCGCACCGCCAGCGGGGAGCGTTTTGATGTCCAGGCCATGACGGCGGCCCACCGGAAGCTCCCCTTCGGCACCAAGGTGCGGGTGGTGGACTTGAAGACGGAAAAATCCGTCATCGTGAGGATCAACGACCGGGGCCCCTACATTCGGGGACGCATCATCGATCTTACGATCGGAGCCGCCCGCAAACTCGGCATGTACCATCGCGGCATCGCCAAGGTGCGGGTCGAGGTGCTTCGCGAGATTCCTGTCATGCGAAAACCGAATCTGCGCGCGGCGGCCAAGCCGGCCCGCTCCGTACCGCCTGAGCGCCGGGAAGTGGCCCTGGCGGGGAAAGTTCCCTCGCGCACGGCGATGCGGTGAGGAACCTCAGGAATCCTGAGGGGAAAAGGCGGATTGATGTAGCCACCCCGGTTTGCCGACCTTCGGTCGCCCTTCGGGCTGCTGGGCGCAGGCTGTCTCCACTGCGCTTCGGCTCCCGGGGTGCGGATGCGGCCCCAAAAACGTCGGGGACCGACGTTGCTACAGCGCGCCTTTTGAGATAGGGTTCGACGTTGGATCGAGAGGGAAAGCGGATTGATGATTTGGGATGTGGTTCACCATGACACCTCAAATCCTTGAAGAAAGACTGATTGGTTTTGCCGTCACCATCGTCAGCGTTGTTGAGTCTCTGCCAAACTCCAAGGCTGGTAATCACATCGCAAACCAACTCATCCGGTCCGGCACCTCTCCGGCTCCGAATTATGGTGAGGCACAAAGCGCTGAATCTCGCAGCGACTTCGTTCACAAGATGAAAATCGCCCTCAAGGAATTGCGGGAAACAATAGTCTGGCTCAAAATCATTGCGCGCAAGCCCCTCGGCTCTTGTACAGAGATACCCGCAGCCATTGCCGAGTGCGACGAACTCATTGCAATTTTTGTGAGCAGCACAAAAACAGCCGCCACCAATGCTCAGTGACCAATCACCAATCATCAATCCGCCGCCTCTCCCGATTTTTCATTCCGATCCTATCCACCGGTCTGCTAGTATTTCGACATGCATGATCCCCGTTTCGACCAGTTGGCACGCGTCCTCACCGCCCACTCCACCCGCTTGAAAAGAGGCGAGCATGTTCTTCTCGATCTCTTTGATATTCCTGCCGAAATGGGGATTGCGCTGGTCCGTGCCGTTCGTTCCGCCGGAGCCGTCCCCTTCCTGCAACTGCACAATGCCCGCCTCAGCCGCGAACTCGCCTTGGGCGCCAGTGACGCGCAACTCAAGGTCTCAAGTACCGTCGAGTTGGCTCGGATGAAGAAAATGGACGCCTACATCGCCCTCCGCGGCAGCCATAACATCACCGAATTGTCCGATGTGCCCGAGGACAAGATGCGACTCATCGCTGGAAAAATGCGCCCAGTCATGGATTGGCGGATCAACAAAACGAAGTGGGTGGTTCTACGCTGGCCGACGACGGCCATGGCCCAGCAAGCCAGCACCAGCACCGAGGCCTTTGAGGAGTTTTTCTTCAAGGTTTGCACCCTCAATTACGGACGGATGATTCCCGGAATGAAGGCCCTCTCTGCCCTCATGGACAAAACCGACCAGGTTCATCTCAAGGGGCCCGGCACCGATCTGCGATTCTCCATCAAGGGCATCGGTTCGAAAGTCTGCGGCGGTGAACACAATATCCCCGACGGCGAGGTGTTTTCCTGTCCGGTCCGGAATTCGGTGGAAGGGCATGTGGCCTACAATGTACCGTCCATCTATCAGGGAACCGCCTTTGACTCAATCCGGCTGGAATTTCAAAAGGGCGCCGTCGTCAAGGCCACCGCCAATCATACCAAAAAGTTAAACGAGATTCTGGACTGTGACGCCGGGGCCCGATTCATCGGAGAGTTTTCCCTCGGTTTCAACCCCCACATCCTCCACCCCATGCGCGACATCCTCTTTGACGAAAAAATCGCCGGATCATTTCATTTTACCCCTGGCCAGGCCTACGAAATCGCCGGCAATGGCAACAAAAGCCGCGTCCACTGGGACCTCGTCAACATCCAACGCAAGGACTACGGCGGTGGCGAAGTCTGGTTCGACGGCAAAATGATCCGCAAGGATGGGCTCTTCGTCCTCCCCGCGCTGAAAAAACTCAACCCAGGCTATCTCTTGGGGAAATAATTGGGCGAGGTTAGCCTAAATGCCGACTACTTTTTGAGAACCTTGTCCTTTTCAGGAAAATCGAATTCCTCT
>CALBXK010000206.1 GCA_937890535.1 uncultured Spartobacteria bacterium | reverse complement strand
TGACAACCGAGCCCACGTAGGCGTTAGAGCACTTATTCAGCCCCGGATACAGCGGACAACCGCCAATATCGTGAATTTACACGATAAGAGTTGAATCGAACTGCTTTTCGACTAGTCTACCGGAGTTGCTTAGAAAAACACAGGCAGGCGGCGTTGAAAGGGCCGGATCACAAAAGATGCACCAACGATCCAGTGACCATGGCAAAACAACCTTCAAACCCCAGTTCGAAAACAACCCGGAAAATTCGGTCCAAGCGGCGTTCCACGAAATCTCGTCTTCCCTCGGCAAAAGCGGTTCCTGGCAAGATGGGCCGACCAACAGTTTATTGCCAAGAGTTGGCACACAAAATCTGCTTGGCCTTGGTGGAAGACAATAGTCTGCGGTCGATTTGCAGTTCGGACGACATGCCGGACAAAATGACCGTGATGGGGTGGGCAATGAACCCCGACCATGATTTTTTCAACCGATACAAAGAGGCCCGGGTTAAACAGGCGGAATTAAGGGTCGACGACCTCGATGATCTCGCGAAATCGGCAATTTCCATGGTGAAGGAAACCCCATTCGGGCCGGTGGTGGATCCTGCGGCGGTTGCGGCGATCAAGCTATTGATCGACATACGAAAATGGGCAGCATCGAAGGTCTTTCCGAAAGTTTACGGCGACAAACTGGAAATTGAGGAAAAACAAAAGTTTATCCCTCTATGCGAACTGGCGAAGTTGCTGGAGAACGATCCGGGGGACGAGGTCGACTAGCGGGAAGGAAGTGTGAGAGTTGACTAGAGGTCGGAATCCGACTCTTCGCGCTGGGTCCGCCGGCCTTGTTCCCGGGCCTCTGCCAAGGTGAGCTTCGGTTGCTGCGATAAGGAGGCCTGTCTCAATTCCGCCTGCTTCAATAGCTTTTCGACTCCCCTACTCAATTTTGCCGAGGCTGATGATAATTTTGTCGCCATGGGCATCTTTTTGCCGATCCTCGAAAGGGTATCGGCCAACGAGGTGACGGGGATCAAATCGACGTCAATGTAGTGGAGAATGCCTCTCCCGTCGCGAAGCACATTGGATGGCACGGCATCGTAGATCTTCACCCCCGCATCTTTGTGCTCCCATAGATTCACGCTTTTACGGGCTTCAACACGGGTGAAACCCTGCTTGATGAGGTCTTCGGTGATTTCCGCATTCCGCGCCTTCCGGCCCTTCACAAAAAGGTAGGAAGTGATAACTTGCGGAGTCGTCGCACCGACCAGGGTCACCACCCCTTCGAAACGCGGCGTTTGAGAAACGTCGCCCAGAAGTTGGTCGCTGAGATAAAGGGATTCGAAGTATTCCGCGGATCCGCCCTTCGCTCCAAGCGTCCCATCGCCGATCACATCCTCATGGGTGAGTTTGACCACTCGCTGGGTTCCGGGATCGAAAAAGACCGTATGCTCGGCTCCGGCACCGATCTGAGAGCGGTCGTGTGCGATTCGTTGAAAGAACCGCCCGCCCAAAACAAGCCCGTTGTCCCGGGCGTAACCTTTGACAATATCAAAGCCCTCCCTTCGGGCCGTGTCCGCCTCCTGGGCGCCCCTTCCTCCCCCCAAGTAAGCCTGAGTGGCTTCGACCAGGATCCCAAGAGCGCCAGCACCTCTTTCAATCGCTTTGCGCCCCCCTTCCGCAGAGGTGTAGAGGAAGCCAATGGGATCAAGGGAGAGGTTCTGAGGAGTCATTGTTCTCCTTGAAAATACGCGGCCGCCCGGAAACGTCAACAGGCCCAGCTCCCGTTTGGAAGCAAGGTCAGGCCGACGGAGTCATAACGCTTCCCATTTAGGCGCTGGCCTCATTGGGAAGTTGGGCGTGTCCTAAGTCACTCCGGCGTTAGCCGTCCGGCGACGGGTCATCAGCCCAGCTTCGATATGTGAAGAGGTTGAGCGCAATCCGCCGAGCTCCAATCGCTCCTGGAGGCGCCCAGCCTCATAGAGACTAAATCAGCGCTTCGAATTTCCGTCAAATCAAACTCTCCCCATTCGATTTTCCCACTTTGGCATCTGGTTTCTATCCTCGGCAGCGAGAGTTCTCAATTGTTCTTCGCGTTGACGCCGCCAAACAATGCTCGTATTTTTATCGCGTACCTCGGCTGGCTTTTGCTAGCGCGGAGGACCCAGCACATTCCATCATTCATATGGTGGAATGTGCGTTTTTTATCACAAGACCTGACGCAAAACGGCAAGACCTCCGTCCCAACTCCTCCCCCCCCAAGACAATGCGCGCATCTTCATACAATTGGTATTATTTGAAAATGGGCCAGCAGAGCTCTGATCTCTGGAGGCTCGACACTCCACAGCCCACTGCGGCCATCTATTTCGGCAGGTCACGAGTCAAAAAATTGGTCACCGGGTCCGGGGATCGTCAAGCGGTCGCCTTCTGCCAATGCGGGGAATCACCAAATCGGAACCGCACAAGAATGGTTGTGATGGCTGGTGCAGACATCTGGATCCTGAAACCCATGGGCTCCGTTTACGAAGAAGAGCCCGTTCCCAAACGGGGAGCTATCGTCAAGGTCATGCCAGTCAAGGTGGTCGCGCAAACAAAGATGATCGAGGTCCCGGCGGTCCTCGCAGGATTGCGTTCCAATAAACATCTCGGCCTGGGTACTTTTCGACCAATCAGAAACTGGGGAAATATCAAAGCTCTTCACGGCGTCCTCGAAGAGGCTCTGCCCAAAGAGCACTTGCTCGCCGAAAATTGCGAATCACCACAACTGATCGAGTGCCTGGGTTCCATTGAGTTGGAAACGCTTCTTGCCAAATTGCTTGAAGCTGCGGGATGCTTTGTCCCCGCTTATCGAGGCGGGAATTTGATTGCTGCGGATATTTTTGCACAAAACACAGGCCGGAGGAAGATCGACCTTGATGATCTCATTGTCCCCGGCCGACAATGCGTTTCTATCCAGGTAAAGGGATGGTCGGACAAGCCAAAGGATCCCACCGTGGATTACATGTTCCGCCTCCCGGACCGCCGTGCCCTTGAGAAAACTGAGTTTTCCGCCGACTGGCTGTTGGGAGTTCTTGAGAATCGGCGGGGAGACCCGGATTTCGATAAGGTTCGTTCCTGGCTTTACCTTTCGCTGTCCCGAT
>CALBXK010000205.1 GCA_937890535.1 uncultured Spartobacteria bacterium | reverse complement strand
GACCATGAGTTTCATCATTCGCGTCATGTGCCTCGATTGCCACAAAGAACAAGCCTCCGCCTGGAAGGCTCTCGTAACCGCCAACTTTCCGCCCGAGGCCACCGCGAAATTCAATGACCTCAGTGCGGTCGACTTTTCAACCGCCAGTGACCTCATCCGACCTGCCCTCAAATCCGCAGACCGCATCCAGGAAGTCCAAATCGCCAAGAAACTCGGCGCCCATTTCCGGGCCCAATACCGCCAAGCCGAACAACTCGCCAAGGAGGGGAAATGAAGTGGGAAGTGAGAAATCGGAAGGCGGAAGTAGTATTCCACTTCCAACTTTCTCTCACCCTCTTCCGACCTCCGACTTCCCACCTCCCACTTTGTTAACGTGAGCAAGAAACTCTCCATTTTCGTCTACGCCCTCACCGGCCTGTTCTTCTTTTTCTTTTTTGCCTGGCCCATCGGTTCCACGCTTCGTGGAGCGTTTTTTACCACGGAAGGGACCTTCACCCTCGCCTATATCAGCGAGGTCTTCTTAAACCCCATCTACCTTGAAGGCCTCCGCAATGCCTTCCTCCTCGCCGTGGCCAGCACCACCCTCACCATCTTCATCGCGCTGCCGCTCGCTTTTCTCTCCGACCGCTTCCTTTTTCCCGGCAAAAGCATCCTCTCTGCCTTTGTCCTCATTCCCATGATTCTCCCGCCCTTCGTCGGCGCCATCGGGGTGAAGCAAATCCTCGGCCAGCAGGGCTCACTCAACGCCCTGCTCGAATCCCTTGGGCTCATGAACCCGGACATTCCCGTCGATTGGCTGGGACAAAGCCGGTTCTGGGGCATCGTGGTCATGAATGGCCTTCACCTCTATCCCATCCTTTACCTCAACGTCGTGGCTGCCCTCGCCAATGTGGATCCCGCCATGGAGGAAGCCGCAGAAAACCTCGGCTGCACCGGACTGCGCAAATTTTGGAAGATCACCCTTCCGCTCATCATGCCGGGACTCTTTGCCGGAGGCACCATCGTTTTCATCTGGTCTTTCACCGAACTCGGTGTGCCGCTCATGTTTGAATACACCCGCGTCACCTCGGTCCAAATCTTCGCCGGCATCAAAGACATCGGCGGCAATCCCTTTCCGTTTGCGCTCGTCGCTGTGATGCTCGTCTCCACCATCATTCTCTATGCGGGCGGAAAATTCCTCTTTGGCAGAAATAGCCACGCCATGATGGCCAAGGCCACCAGCCAGGGAGGCCCACGCCAGGGCGGGCCGCTCATCACCACCTTCTGCACGACGTTTTTCATCCTCGTCACCTTCCTTGCCATCCTCCCCCACATTGGCGTCGTTCTCGTCGCCTTCTCCAAGGATTGGTACGGCACCATCCTTCCCACCGGCTGGACCCTGGAACACTTCCAGGCCGCCCTCGGTCACGACTTCACCCTCCCGTCCATTAAGAACAGTCTAAAATATGCCAGCCTCGCCACCCTGGTCGACGTTGTCCTCGGCATCGCCATCGCCTACGTCGTGGTCCGGACCAAGCTGCCCGGACGCCAAATCCTCGACGCCATAGCTATGCTTCCGCTCGCCGTGCCAGGACTCGTCCTCGCCTTCGGCTATCTCTCCATGACTCAGGACGGCAAACTCTTCTCCGCTCTCAATCCGGTCAATGATCCCCTCATCATCCTCGTCATCGCCTACAGCGTCCGAAGACTCCCCTACGTGGTCCGAGCCGCCGCCGGCTTCCAACAAACCAGCGTCACCCTCGAAGAGGCAGCCCATAACCTGGGGTGCCCGCCGCTAAAAACCTTAAGAAAAATCACCCTCCCCCTCATCGCGGCCAATCTCATGGCAGGGGGCCTCCTGGCCTTTTCCTTCGCCATGCTCGAAGTCAGCGATTCCCTCATCCTAGCGCAAAGACAACAGGATTACCCCATCACCAAGGCGATCTACGAACTCTATCAGCTTCTCGGCGAAGGCCGCTTCATCGCCAGTGCACTCGGCGTCTGGGCCATGTGTTTCCTCGGCGTCTGCATCATCGGCGCCAGTCTCATCCTTGGCAAAAAACTCGGCGCCATCTTCCGGGTATGAACCGGAGATCCCCCTGAGCGAAGGCCGACATGAAACGACACCTTGCAACCAGAAGAGCACACGCGGAGGCGCAGAGAAATAAAGAGTTCAGGAACGACCCAAAATCGTCAATTCCTCAACAGAGAAAAGCAGGCCAACTCTCTCAAGTCCGTGGATGAACCCCTACTGCCTCACACCCATCTCCCCATCTCCGCGTGACAATTTCTTCCCCGGAATAAACCCCACCCGACCAACCTCCCTATGACTATGAAACCCGACCTATTCACCAAGATCTGCGAATTCTACCGCCTTTTCGTGCGTCTGCTCAACGCCTCCCAAAATGTCGTCCTCCTTGGCGTTCGACTGATTTGGGGATCCTCATTTGCCCTGGCCGGCTGGGGCAAATGGAATAACATTTCCAACGTCATCGAGTTTTTTACCGAACTCGGCATCCCCTTCCCTGCCGTCAATGCCTACCTCGTGGCGACGACCGAACTGGTGGGAGGCACCTTCCTCCTCCTGGGGCTCCTGTCCCGGCTCACCGCCATTCCCATGATTATCACCATGATTGTGGCCTACGTCTCCAGTGAGCCCGAGGCGCTGCAAGCCCTTTTTCAAGGCGATCCCGACCTCTTCTTCTCCGCCTCCCCGTTCCTCTTTCTTTTTGGCTCGCTCCTCATTCTTTTCTTTGGACCGGGATGCATCTCGCTCGATCACCTGCTGGCCAAAATATTTCCACCCGAAAATCCAAAAAAGTCTCAATAAAACACCGATTCATCCCCGGGGGCATAACTTTTTTTAGAGGGAAAACGAAAGCCTCGGAATAAAAGTTCAGGGTAACACTCTTATCTCCTGAACCCCGGAATTGCCCAGCAGTTTCGGACAACAAAAAAACTAAAAAAATACAGACAATGAAACTCACTACAAAAAACACCCTCGCTGCCGCCGCCATCGCGGGGCTCCTCACCGGATCCGCCGCCACCTCGTTCGCGAGCCAGGGCGCAAACCACAACCAGGCTGGCATCCAGGTTACGATGGACGACAAAGGCACCCATTCCTGCAAAGGCAAGAACGCCTGCAAGGGAAAGGGCGGATGCAAGACCGATGCCAACGAATGCAAGGGCCACAACACCTGCAAGGGCAAGGGCGGCTGCGCCACCGACGGATCGAAGCACTAGTCTTCGGCTTGTTCTCAACCTTTGGAGAGGGGCGGTCATCCCGCCCTTCTCCAACCCCCTGTTTCTCCCAAGTCCACCACTCACCACGTGCCTGAAAATCCCTTCAACGGTTTCACCGACTACGGCATTGGCCTTGGTCTGCGAGTGCCACACTACCGCCACATCCTGGAGAAAAAACCCACCTGCGATTGGTTTGAAATCATCTCCGAAAATTTCATGGTCGATGCTGGCCGCCCGCTTGAGGTCCTCGATGCCATCCTCGAACAATACCAAGTCGTCCAGCACGGAGTCGCGATGTATTTTGGTTCCGCCGACCCCCTGGATCGCAATCACCTGCGCAAACTCAAGCGCCTCATCAAACGGACCAACACCCCCTGGCTTTCCGATCATCTCTGCTGGGGCAGCGTCAATGGGCAATACACCCACGACCTCCTGCCCATGCCTTATACCTTTGAGGCCGCCAAAATTACCGCCCGCAAAATCCGCGAGGCCCGGGATTTTTTAGAGGTTCCCATTTGCGTGGAAAATGTCAGCAGCTACGCCGAATTCCATGTCTCGGAAATGACCGAGTGGGAATTTCTCAATGAAGTCGTCGAAGGCGCCGACTGCGGGATCCTTCTCGACGTCAACAACATCTACGTCTCGTCCCAAAATCACAAATTCGATCCCTACGACTACGTCAACGCCATCCCGGCGGAGCGGGTCGGTCAGATCCACATTGCGGGACATTCAAAATTCGAACGCTACATCCTCGATACCCACGATCACCCGGTGCTCGATCCCGTCTGGAAACTCTACGAGCGCGCCCTGCAACGCACCGGTTCCACCGCTACCCTCCTGGAATGGGACGACAGCATCCCCAGCTTTGACGAAGTCCACCGCGAAGCCCTCAAAGCCGACAAATTCCTCAAGACCCGCACAAGCATGGAGGGCACCAGTCCCTTGGTGCCAGATTCCCTGGAGGGCGGCGGTCCCTCGCCGCAAGGTTCCCTGGAGGGCGGCGGTCCCTCGCCGCAAGATTCCCTGGAGGGCGGCGGTCCCTCGCCGCAAGATTCTTTGGAGAGCGCCAGTCCCTTGGCGCCAAGGAATTCAAAAAGCGACCCTTCGCTTCTCTCCACGAAATGAGCGCCGCCGTTCCTCAGTCCGGGCCTAAGCCTAGGACAACCCCCTCACTCAAGGAATTACAGACCCTCATGGCGCAAGCGGTCATGCGGCCTCTGACCGGCAGCGACCGCATGCAACGCCGTTGGGAAGATGGACGTCCCACCCGCGAAGTCGTCGAAGGATTCATCAAGCCCAACGACCGCCTCACTTCCTTTGACCGGCTGGAAATCTACAATCGCCAGTATTGGTTCCGTCTCCTCGACTGCCTCTACGACGACTACCCCGGCCTGCGCACCGTCCTCGGCGACACCCGCTTTCTCAAACTTGCCACCGCCTACCTCAATAAGCACCCCTCCACCTCCTCCACCCTCCGCGATCTTGGCAGCCGCTTGGTGCCCTTCCTCCGCGAAGAACCCGTGTGGACCGAGCCCTACCACACCCTCGCCCTCGACATGGCCGGCCTGGAATGGGCGCAAATTGTGGCCTTCGACGCCGAGGCCCGACCCGCCGCAAAAATCGAGCGGCTCGCTGAGGTGTCCCCGGATCGCATCTATTTGCGGCTGCAGCCCTACATCACCCTTCTGGACCTGAGTTATCCCGTTGATGAGGTCGTCATCCGCATCCTGCGGCAGGATGGTAAACTGCGCAACGAGGCCAGCAACGCCATGGAGGCCCTGCCGTCAACTGGACCCCGCAAGCGCAGCCGGGCCCGCGGCATCCATCCCGCGCCCACCAAGGTGCTGGTCCACCGCCACGAAAACTCCGTCTATTTCAAGAGGCTGACCGGGCCCCAATTCCAAGTCCTCCAGGCCCTGAACAACGGTGCCAGCCTCGCCGCCGCCTGCGAGACCCTGACCGACTGCCCCGAGGCCGAAGGCCTCACCCCGCAGGACATTCAGGCTTGGTTCCAGAACTGGTCGAGCCTGGGATTCTTGGTTCCCCTCGCGGTGGATTGAGCGAGGGAAAGGACAAACTCACGCAAAACCAGCGCGATAGCGCAACCTCGGATGGGGGACACTATGTGTAGCCTGGGATGGCAACCGGAGCCTCAGCGAAGCAACGGCGCGGAGACGCAGAGAAAAAACAGCTCAGGTCAGGGCACTGATTCTCAGAGCGCGTCCGTCCAGCGCATGCGATCAATCCGAACTCCGCAATCCGCAATCCGCAATCACAAGTGCCCCATCACCGACGCCGCCTGCGCCGGGTCAGCAAGATCCCACACGCTCCCGACACGACCAAAAGAAAAGTCGTCGGTTCAGGCACACCTAGGGTCGTCAGACCAAGCTCCCATGTCATCGTATCGACGCCGGTAAGGTTGAGCGCCGTTCCCGGCAGAGCACTGAAGCGGTCTTGAAAAGG
>CALBXK010000204.1 GCA_937890535.1 uncultured Spartobacteria bacterium | reverse complement strand
TGGGAATGGCTGCGGGGAAATTCCAAGGAGTAATGGCCGCAATCACGCCCAGTGGACGGCGAAAACTCATGACCCGCATGTTCGGCGTTTGCACCGGGTAAGTTTTGCCCTCCAGGTATTTCGCCTGCTGGGGCGCAATCAAAAAATTCGTATGCGTTTCGGAGGCCTCATCCCTGGCCTCGCCATGAAGCGGTTTGCCCAACTCGCTGCAGAGGATTTCGGCCAGTTCCTCTTTTCGGGCCTGAATGAGCGGCGCAATACTTTCCACCATCTCACAGCGATCCCAAAGAGAGACTCGTGCCCATTCGCGTTGGGCTCGCTGGGCCGCGGCAATGGCCATCCGGGCATCCTCCCGTCCTCCCCAAGCCACTTGAGCAAAGGATTCCTCCGTGGCCGGATTCACCACATCCCGGGTGGCTCCGCTTAAAGCCTCCCGCCATTCACCATCCCAAAGCATTTGATAAGTCTTCATTTCTTCAGTTAAAAGATGAAACGTTTCATAACGCCAGGAATATCTCAAGATAAAACCAACCTGCCTCAAAAAAACTTAAATCGTTAAAGAGCGCAGACGGACTCCGAACCGAACCTGAGTTTTGCTCAATGCGTCATTGCCATGGCGCCGGAAATGCTTTTCTGAACCTCCAATAACCGTGCAAGCGTTCGATCACATATCCGTTCTCCAAACTTCCGCAATTCTGGATCAAGACGAACCGACGGGGACCGCACCGCTTTCGATTGAATGAGGCCCCGACGCCATGCCAGATACTTTTCCATGATTATAAAAAACTCGAGATTGCCCTGCAAGGCAGTGACCATTTGGGCCAAGCAGGATTCGTAAATAGCCATCGCCTTTTCCCAATTTCCCTCCGTGTGAGCTTCGAACATCAGTGCCAGCACGTCAGCCATCGACGGACCAGGCATCAAGCCAACCACACCCGCTTCCAGTGCCTGCATGGCCCGGAGTGCTCCCCATCCATCAAAACACTGCACATTCCCTCCAGTCTCCTCAACAATTCGACGGATCTTGGGCAACGAAAAGGGTTCCTCCAATTTCACATAGGAGAAATTTTCGCAATGTGTTTTCAAAGCGACGCAAAACTTCTCATCGATAGTCGCCCCCCCGGGATTCCAATCTTGAATCAGGATTGGCAGGTCAACGCTGTCACAAACCCTCCTGGCGAAATCAAGGAGATCGCTCTCATTACAGCCCGTGGCCCGAGGGAGGGGAAATGATATGGCATCCACTCCAAGTTGCGCATACCGAGACGCCCAGAAACCTGCATTCCGAGCCCCGGCATTGAGGACATTTCCCACCACGGCCATTTCTCCGTTGGCCGCCGCCACCGCATGCTCAATCATCTCCTGCCGTTCACCGTCATCCAGCTTGTAGCCCTCCGTCCCAAACATGGGCAGGGCCACACCACGAATCCCCGACGCCTTCAAGAACGCCATCTGGCGCCCGATGTCCTCAAAAATCAACGACTCATCTGAGGGATCGAAGGACGCCAAAAGAACCGGAACGATTCCTCGAAGTCTCACCTTCCCGGAAGACACTTCAACTGGTTTTTCAGCCAGCGCCGGCCGTTCATGGGAAGGGTTCATACAATTCAATTCTTAAACCATCCGGATCGGCAATATAGGCAGCACTCGCAACTCTCTTTTCATCACGAATAATGTCTTGGGGATGGCACAGAATCAAGACGTTACGTTTCAACAAATTTCCAATGACTGTCTCGAGATCACGCACCTGCAACGCGAGAGCAACGCCTCCAGCTTGATAGAGTTCACGGTGCGGCGATTCGGACGGGGGATTGAGGAATTGCATCAGGGCCAGCAAGGGACCTTGGTCCGCCTTGCGCATCATGGCCAACTTGAGATGAATATTCTCATACCCCATGAGTTGGTCATAGACAGGGAGTTTGCTACGCTCGGCCTCATAAAGAAGTTCAAAACCCAGGGCATCGCGATAAAAAGCCAAAGAACGACTTAAATCACTGGCAATAATCTTGATGTGATGAAGCCCCAACACCGCGGCCGGGGAGCAGGTCGACGCTGGAACGATTTTCGCTTTCATGAAGATGGGCTAAAAATTCTCGAATAATTCTGCCCGCTAATCTGGCCTCCATCCACAACAAGGCACTGACCCGTAAGAAAAGACGCCTCATCCGAAGCGAGAAAATGGATCACGTTGGCAATCTCGTCAGGACGTCCGAACCGATCCAGGGGAATCAATCTCTTGTAGTTGGCCGACCATTCAGGATCGCCGATCTCCGTATGGTTGGCCGGAGTGTCGATGACTCCCGGACAGACAGCATTGGCCCGCAGCCCCTGCGGTCCAAACTCGACAGCCAGTGTGCGAGTCAAAGCCGCCAGCGCCGCCTTGGAAGCATCGTAAGCCGAAGAGCAGGGACTGCTGCTCACAGCGTTCCGGGAAGCCACATTGACTATGGACGCCCCTGGGACCGTGAGCATACAGGGGATCAGCCCTCGGGCGAGAACTGCGGGCGCCACGACATTGACCTGCAGGGAGTGACGCCATTGCTCATCGCTCTGGGCCGTACTTTCCGCATAATACCAAACGGCGGCATTATTAACCAGAACGCGAGGCGCACCGACTCGCTCGACAACTTCCGTACAGAATTTTTCAATCGCATTCAAGCTGTCCAGATCCAATTCCCATGGCACAATTTTTTCCCCCGAACTCGCAAATTCTTGACGCAGGTTTTCAATTTTACGGTCAAGCGCGACAACCTTCCACCCTTCTTGAAGAAATCTGCGGACCGTGCACAACCCGATACCACCCGAGGCGCCCGTCACGATTGCAATTTTTTCAGACATCGCATTTTCAATCATTGTTTCAAACTTCTATCGCATGGCCCGAGATCTCTGCACGTCGAATGGCATCCATTATCGCAATAATTTCCGCAGTGTCGTTCTGTTCGTGCGGAACTTTGCGCGTTTCAACCATCTGAGCGATCTTCCGAATAATTTCCGAGCTCCCGTGCTGGCAATTAAAGTCATGCAGGATCTGACCATGAATGTCCCCATTGGGGCCATAGGCCGACGCTTTCATCGTCGTCCATCGGTAGTCTGCCTCACCACAACGAATGATCACCCCGGATTTTGGACGACCCGGACTCCCGGCATAGTCAAGATGCACGATCGGACCACCAGGCACGTTCAGGCAACTCACCCGGCGAACTCCCCCACCAAAAATTGTGTGGGCGGCAGACACTGAATGCACCAGACTGGCCGGATGGGTGCTAAACCCCGAGATAATTCCCGAATGGACTCCACCGGTCTCCGGCAGTCGATCTCGAAACCATAGGACCTCCTGATCAAATTGCAGAATCGACGCTGAAAAAATTGGCGCCCCGCAACTGGCAGCAAGTTGCACGATGCGCTCGGCTGCCTCGCGGGAGTCCGCCTGAGGTTTATCCAAAAAGGTCGCGACCCCCTTGCGCAAGCCTGGCTCGGCCAGCTCATGGTGATCCGAACCATCTCCGTTGCAGTCCGCAATAAAGACCAAGTCCACGTCGTCGCTCACGTCCGCGAAAGAATCACAAACTTTTGCGGGCTTCGTGAACAAATTTGCAAAAGCATCCGCCGCTTCACGATCTTCATCCCAGACGCGAACAATCTCAAACCCACCCACAAAAGGGCAGGTCATACGGGTGGGATCAGAATAATGGCTATAGTGAAAATAGTGCACCCCTCCCGCCATCCATGTGTATTTCAAGTTCTCCCGAAACGGAACCGGAGTTCGAAACTTCAAAGGATCATGCCGGGCCATCATGACGCCGAACCAAGCCGCGTGGGTATCGCAGCGTATCATTCCCACTCTTATCAATTTCTTAGGGCCATTCATTTCTTTCTCTATATAAAACGATCTTGCATAATGAAACGATTCATATATTCAATCGTCTTCCCATGCAAGACCAAACCTCCGCTAAAAAAGATTCGGATCGCTTCGAGGGCAAGGCCGTCCTCCTGACCGGTGCCAGCAGCGGCATCGGCCGGGCGACCGCCTTAAAATTGGCGGAAGAAGGAGCAAACCTCGCCTTTTCATATTATTCACGCCAAGAGAGCGCGGAAGAGCTGGCCCAATTCATGCGAGACCAAGGCGGCCGGGCTTTTGCCTTTCGAATGGATTTGTCGGACGCCTCGGTTTTGGAGCCCCAATTTGATCAAGCTGTCGAACGCTTGGGCGGTCTCGACATCTTGATCAACAATGCCGGGGAATGGATGAAGAAGCGCCCGTTGACGGATTGTGACGACTCGCTTTGGAATCGAATCCTGACCGTCAATCTCACCAGTGTATTTTTTCTCTGCCGCAAGGCCGCCCGACTGATGGAAGCTCAGAAGTCAGGATGCATCGTCAATGTCAGCAGTGTGGTCGCCCGCACAGGAGGCGGCGGCGGAACCGTCCCCTACAGTGTGGCCAAGGCCGGGATCAACACCTTGACTCGCGGATTGGCTCGCGAACTGGCACCGGCGGGCATCCGTGTCAACGCCGTCGCCCCCGGCCTGGTTGACACGCCCATGCTCGATACCAATCTAAAGGGAAAAAACAAATCCTCGATTGAGGAGGGAATCCCGCTGCGGCGCATGGCCCGACCCGAGGAAATCGCCGAACCCATACTCTTTCTGGCTTCTGAAGCCGCTTCGTACATCACGGGCGAGATCCTCGAAGTCAACGGCGGGGCCTTGATGGACTGACAAATCGAAAATAAATTTATGAGCACCGACACACCAGCAATTGTTAAACCGCACCATGTCAACTATGTCGTTTCCGATCTCGACCGCAGCATCGCTTTCTATCGGGATGCGCTTGGCTTCAAACTGATCCAGGATTCGCTGCGAGAAGACCTTCCGTCCTATGACACCTTGATGGGGGTGAAGGGCGTCCGCTTGCGGGTGGCACTCTTCGAGCTTCCCTGCACCGACATCCTTCTGGAGCTTTTCCAGTTTTTTCATCCCACTCCGATTGTGCAGCAGGTCACCTTCCACGCGATTGGTTCCTCACACATCGCCCTGGAGATTCGCGATATCGACGCCCTCTATGCGAAGATCATCCATCACGGAGGAAAGACGCTTTCACCTCCGACAGATATTTCTCGAGAGGGACGGCTTATCGCCCGAGCCATGTACACCTTGGATCCCGACGGCATCGTGCTGGAAATGTTTGAGCCGAACGCCGTTGGACGCGAATGCATCCCCGGTTTTCAAAACAAGACGAAATAGAAGTCTGCGTGGCCATTGGGACAACAGACCCAAAGGGAGTGATCAGGATGCGTTGTACATTCCTCCGTTACTACCACGGCGTCCCCCACATTCCACCTTCATTCTCCGCCCACTGACGGATGGTGTACATGCGAACGGAACCGTCACCAAAGAGAAAATTTGCCGCTTTTCCGTTCTGATGAATGAACTCGATGCCATTGTAGTCTGCGGCCTCTCCCGGCGCTGTATCCGGAATCCCATCGCCATTTCTATCGGCAGTAAGAGGCCAGTGTCCGGTTGGACCTGGCCACAAAACTAATGGAATATTGAGCGCATGAGCATCCGCCATGAGGTACACCTTGCTTCCCAATTTAACAAGGGGTTGAATTCTTCCTCTTCCATCGTCATAATAATCGCCGTCGAATGCTGAAACCTTCCCGTAGTTCAATCCATAGGTATAGTTTTCGCCCTGTGAAGGGTTGTGAGGAGGACGGGCCGGACACCTCAGGATAGTTTGCCCGACCTGAAGACTGGGACCGTCAAAATCAAGATAACTCTTGATCCGCGTTGTCCAATACTCATTGGGAACCCCCTGATCGCTATAGTACGTAGTTCGGGGAAGGTATCCCCTATTGTCATTTGCAAAAGCGATGAGCCCTACTCCGATTTGTCGCATATTTGAGACACAGCCAGCAGCCTTCGAACTTCCAAGTACACCCTGAACAGTGGGAAACACCAAGACAACAAGTGTTGCCAGGACAGCAATCACAACCAGCAGTTCTACAAGGGTGAAACCGTTTTTCGTCCGACGAGGCCAACGAGCACACATAAGAATCTCAATCCCAGGTTAATTGTAGCGCCGGAGCATGACTTTCCGGCCAGTCCCAAACATTGATGCTTCCTCCGAAATTCAACCTCTCTTTTTTATCCACCGATTCAAATGCATTTTCAGAAACGGCGGAAATCCGAAAAGCCACATACGAACATTTCCTTTGAATCGCCTCGTTGACCAAGTCCGTAACATTCACTTCCACCACAGCGGGCAGTGACGGGTACTCGAAGCTCACGCTGCTGCCGAGAGATGCTGCCATCCGGTCCTCGGTCAGAATTTTCTCGTCCTGCCCTCCGTCAATCAGTGCGATCTCTGGAAACACATCCACCAAGCCGGAAGACTGTGCCCACAAATACAGCCGGGCTTCCGTCACAGCGCGAAGGGAATCCGCCAGAGGAAAACGGAACACCCAGCGAACACCCGTCCAGTCATCAGCCGGATCGTCCGAATACTCAACCATAACTTGAGGAGGGCGCTGAGCGGAACCCACCAACACTTCGGTGCGAACTCCCTGTACACTTCGGTCCAATAAAATAAGAGCAGAGTCTTCCGGCTTAAGTTCCAAAAGTTTCGGCTCTTCAGCAAAAAGCAGGGAGGGAAATCCTAAAAAAGCGGCAGCCATGACAATATGGTAAAAAAATATGTTCATCGGTTATTTCCCTCCAATTCATAAAGTTCCGTCATCGGACCCGCCATCATGACGGTGAAATGATCGCTTCCTTGACTGACATCGCGCCCGGAATAGAGCTCTCTGACTTTTGCTGGTCCAGTCAAATGCACATCGATATTTTCTGGCATCGCTCCGCCGCGATGAATCATGAGGAAGCGATCATTTGCTTCCACGACCAATCCTTGCTTTGTGTAGAGATGAACTCCCGCCCATTCCGCGAGGTTGCGCAGAAGCGTTGTGCTGGCGTTCGGCACCGTGGAATACACCGATCTCCAGTTCTCAAGTTTTTTGGCTGCATATCGTGCCCGCCCGTCCGAATCCTGACCCAAGGTCACGGCCGCGGAATCCTGAATTGCGAAATTAGGAAAAATCTCTGCCGGAGACATTTCAGAAGCTATGGTATTTTTGCCAAAAGCATCAATGGCGATTTTGCTTCCCGGATTCACGGATTTCAGCAGGGGATGGATTGCCTCCACGGTCTGAAATTCCGGACGATTTCGCCCCGGAATGAGATCCAACTTCATGCCGGTGAGATTTTCCATCGAGGAAACACTGAGCCCCTCCACGTCACTTACATATCCCGGCGCATAAAACCAGGCGAGTGTCTTGTCATCACGTTTCAAATCCTCGATCCAAGCGCGTTGAGGCTCACTCAGGTAAAAGGCATTTATAAAAACAAAAAGTTTATACTGATTCCGAACCTTCGGAAATCGCAAATCGTTCACCTGGAGAACATCATAGGGAGCGCCGATATGAGCCATCTGCTCGTAGAGAACAGATCGCACCAGGGAGTTATAGACTGCGGCCGGATATTCTAAATCCTGATACCAAACGCTTTCGGGCGAAACGATCACCGCGATTTGGGTCACCGGTTTGGGCTTTTTCTTTGCAGCCAGGGTATCGGCGTAGATCGCACGAGATTTGCTGATGACGGAAAGAATTTCTGGATCATCGAAATATGCGACCCCGTCCCTCCCTTCTCCTTGACTCCAATCAGCAAAGTAGGTGCCGATCCCATGGATCAGTGTGCTTCCAAGTTCCCGTCGCAAGATCGCCGTGGTTTCCTGTGCGCTGCGCTGTCTGGCATAGATTTTCGGGCCGCTGACGAATGTCCGGTAGTCAATTTCTGCCAACGTTTGCTTGCCATTCAGCGTCAGGCTGGACATCAATTGAAACGGGGTGAAGCGATCCCCGACCGATCGGGTTCCATAGCTGGTGGTTCCGGCAAAACAATCAATATCCGAATCGAAATTGTTGTGCGCCAGGCCGTAGGTGTTGTTCTGCTGAACGGAAGCCGGATGGACCCCTCGTAAAAGTTCAACGACATAGCCCGCCCAACTCGATACCCAGGCTCTCCCTTTGGTCACCTCCCGAATAATGGGAGAGATCACACCGCTATAGGTGCTTGCAATCAGTCCAGAGAGAAATTCGAAATAGTCTTCTGCCATCCGTCCCTTGGTGGGATCGCGGAATAGATTGTGCTCCGGTTGGATATCAACGAGCCCATTGAGTTTTGGACCGGCGTTGTCAAAGTCGATCTCGGGATTTTTCCATGCGAAGCGGAGCTTTTCGACATCATCGTCGTATTTTTTTCGAAGGAAACTTTGAAAAGCCTTTAAAGCGTCCTGATTCCAGTCTCCCACCGTCCATTTCGAACGATCCGTCACTCCTTCGTTGGACTGCACGCCACCAAGACTGGCATCGGGCTGGGGGCCAAGGACAAATTTATATCCAATGACATGATCGGCATAAGGTTTGGCTTCAATGCCTTCCGTGATGGATCGTATATATTTTTTGATCGCTTCCAGATAAATGGGGCTGGCCAACGATTCCCGGCCAGGATTGCCAAACGCATCCCGCATCAACGCATCGGGATTCGCTTCCCGCCAGTTTCCACCGGCGCGTGCGTCTCCGAGGATGAGAATTTTGGCATCGGGAACCACGCTCAGCAGGTTGCGGATATGTTGGTCAACAAATTTGAGATGTGGGGTTTTATAGTCTGAATTCGGGTAGATATTATACGGGTAGATTGGCACTTCGAAAATTTTGATACCAGTCGAAGCGTAGTTCTGAAACCGCTCATAGCTGGGCCGGAACATGGACCAATGCATGGGCGGCAAAATCTGTTCATCCAATTTGAAAGCACTTAGGGAATCTCTCCAGACAGGACGGGCCCGCGTGACCCCGGTTGTTGGAGAAAATTCCTTGCCGATGGAAATCTCGGGAGAAAACGGTCTTCCGGCCGCATTCACAAACCGCAGTTCACGACCGGAAGCATCGAGACAATAGGCTCGAACCGCCAGCGGAATCGGACGGTGAGGCGCAAACTCCGGAAGACGCATCCGCACGGTTATGGTTTTCAGCTCACCCGCCTTGACCTCCTTCAAAGATGGATCGGGACTGATGAGAAAAGAACTCACCCTATAATCGGCGCGATCGGTATTGACTTCTGGATCCCGCAAAGTGAACTCGAAAAGGTAGTTCTCACTAACCGACTGCGAGAAACGGAGTTGCATTCGCATTTCCAAATCCTGGCCCGGTTGCGGATTTTCGGGTTCCACGGAAAAATCAGCAACCTCCACAACTTGGGAGGGGCCTGCGACCAAAAAAGGAATCCGCCCCCATGGCCCCTCTGGCGGCTTGACCAAAACGGCGACAGAACTCCAGCTTTCGTCCTCAAAGTCGGGCTCATTCCAACCTGGTTGCTCTTCGGTTGCTGACTTCCATTTTTCGTCCGTTCCAATCGTAACGGTTTGATCGGTTTCATGGATGGTTAATTCCCCCAGGAGCTCCATATTGCCCCAACCTGGATCACTCCCCGCCGTGGCGGTGTAGGCGAGGACATTCTTTCCCTGTAGCAAATGATCTTTCACCGCCACGGCATGAATATCGTGGCTTCCATGATCCACTTCACGCCCATTGAGATAAGCAATATAATGATCGTTGGATCGGCTTTGCAGCCAAGCCTCCTGGATCTTGGAAGGATCTTCAATGGAGAACGTCTTGCGAAAATACCGTGGAGATCCCAAGTGCACCTTGCGGTCGATTTCCGGGTGCCAGATATAGCTCGCTTTCCAGTAGGGGCGTAGCGTATCCGGCACGGGCTGCGCCGGACCAAGTATTTCGATTTCGGATAAGGCGGCCGACCCCATCTCGATTTCTTCCAGGACGACCTTGACGCGGCTCGCCTCAATCTCTGGAAAATCCAGACTTAAGATCCCCTGGGCTGTCCCCGCCTCCTTCCAAAGAGGGCCATCCTTCCAGAGTACGCTCCAACGCTTCGGTCGGCCGTCTTTCTCCGCCATCAATCGGACTCCTGAAATTTTCTGGGGCCAGGGCCATCTGATTTCCAACCATTGGGGACGCACGGTGTCACGGGCTTTCCAACCTGTCTGGAGATCTCCATTGATCAAATGATCTGTATAATTTTCTTTGGTATCGAGAAAGGATGACGCCAGTACCATCGCCCCCCGCGAAGACAGTGCCAAATTTACCCGCGGGTCACTTTTAGAACCTGCGATGCCTAGAAACTGCCACCCGATGACCACAACAATCAGAAAGGAACTCCTGAAAAGGAGCGAAGAGGGAGACTTTAGTTTCATTCTTCGATCCATTCTTCACCGGTTGCAGCCAAACCCAAAATGACATTTTCCTCAGGACGGGTGCTGGCTCCGCCGCGGAATGGAGTTTCGAGAAACATCCCCGGCAATTCCACACCTTTCAACTCGATGCGCCTCCAGAGCATGGAGAGAAGTTCCCTCCCAAGGATTTCCAATGGCTGCTGCGTTCGCGTCAGTTCAGGCCAGCTTTCCCGCTCAAGGTCAAAGCCGCTTCCACCGATAACACTCACGTCATCCGGAACGCGAAGTCCCTTTTTCTGCAAGGCTTCAATGGCCCCCAATGCCAGAAGGTCCCCCGAGCAAATAACAAAATCCGGGCGATAGCCCGTCTCAAGAATGCTTTGCATGGCCACTTTCCCATCCTGAATCTTGTAGGATTTTGCGTCCGACAACTGCAAAGCAAGATGCGGGTTTTTCTCCATCCGCAGCACATACATCATCGCCTGATATCTTAGTCGGTAATTCGGCTCGTCCTGCAATTTTGAGCTCAACAAGAGCAGGAAACGTTT
Organism: uncultured Spartobacteria bacterium; assembly: GCA_937890535.1. Lineage (GTDB taxonomy): Bacteria > Verrucomicrobiota > Verrucomicrobiia > Chthoniobacterales > Terrimicrobiaceae > CAMASH01. The sequence continues at coordinate 2,648 of CALBXK010000204.1, read as the reverse complement.
TCGGCCCGTTTGCATTGCTGCTTCAGTACAGCGTTTCATGGCGCTCTTCGGATCGAATGCCACAAAATTGGCCGTGGCCATTTCGTCTTGAAGGTTGAAATGCACCAGAGGCTTGCCCTGGGCCTGATAAGCTTCGTCAACCTCCCTGCCGTAGCCGCTCCATAAGAGGATCGCGCCGTCAACTTTGTCCGCAGCTTCGATCAGAGTTTCTGACGAGACCTTTCCGTCGATCCCGGCGGCAAGCTGCGTCAACGCCACCGGACGGGGACATTCCAACGCCCGGGAAAGAATTCCCCCGTAAACTCGCTGCGTCCAAAGCTTTTGGTAATTTTTATACCGCCCTCCCTCGCTGGATTCCTCCGGCAATTTCTGACTCAACGCCACATGCAGGGTACCCTGTTGAGGCTTGCGGGAACGGACCAAAAACGTCCCATTCCCAATCTCCGTCCGCAGGTAGCCGTCCTTGACAAGACGCTGAATTTCGGCCTGAACAGTCGGAAAACTGACTTTCATCAAGGACGCAATGTCTCGAACCGTCGGCAGACGTGTTCCTACCACGTGATCGCGAACCAGAAACTCAGTCTCCAAATAACGCCGGACTTTTTCTGAAACGCGCCCCGGACTCTGCTGCTGCTCAAGAACTTCATTCATAGCGAAAGGCGAACCGTAGAATAAATTTCCTTACTCTAACATCTAACATCAAGTCGTCCGGCCATTGCGCTTCCGCTTCAAAAGGCATCCCGAGAGTGCCATCACAATGCAGGCGATACTTGAGGGCTCGGGAACAGGTATGGGCCCGTTTCCGTTGTTGTAGAGGGCAGTCACCTCCGACTGGGTCATCGTATTTCCGTAAATTTGAATTTCATCCAAGTTGCCGGCCATAAATGTCCCGAACGCATCGCCAAATACGAGATCGACCGAACTGGAGACCGGACCGGTAATTCCTACTGATTTCGAGTCACGCAACTCCGAATTTCGATAGTACGTCAAAGTGTGGGTCGGGTGGTCATAGGTCAGAACCAGATTCAGATAAGAACTGTAGCTCACTGCCGACCCAAGGCTGCCCGCCCCCCCCCCAGGTCCCGTATAGCCGTACCCAGTCACCCCGCCAGCTCCGTTTATCCCATTATTGTAATCGATCGTCATCGCATAATCGCTAAGTGAAGAACTGGAATTTTTTCCTGCGAGCATCGCCTCCCGTCGCGCCGTGGGCACCCCTTCCACGTAGAGCCAAGCGGCAATCGTGAAGCTCTCTTGATTAAGATCTAGGGCATTTCCGTCCGCCGCCACATGGACGGCATTATCAATGCCATCCAGAACCAATGTTTGATGGCCAGCAATCGTGGCATAGGTGGCAGTCCCTGTTCCGCTGAATGTGCCATTAAAGCCACTGACGCCATCCGCCAAATTTCCATTGAAGTTCCAGGCCGAGATCACGGCCGCATTTGATCGCATGGGAATTCCAGCGCAGATCGCCAAAAGAGTTGCGGCGAAAAGGCACCGCCGCTTTCCAATGCCGTGGGTCCAAGACAAGAGTTTTGATCGATTTTTGAGGGTAGCTGGAGTGTTCATAACACCCATGTAATATCGCACCTGTCCCACATTGTCAAATTATTTCTATCATTTTTTTAATATATTTAATCAATCACATCAAAATCAATCAATTTTGGAAAGCGCGACCGCTTCTCGCGCTGGCAGTCATGGGTTTCGTCCCAGTGATGGCTTTCGAAACGGTGATTCCCTCGACATCGTGCTCCGGCGTCCTGCACCGGACGACTCAGCGGAATTGGTCGTCGGATTAGCCAATCACAAGAACTTCCATTGCCGCCGCCACGACGACACTTCCCAACCGGAAAAATAGCCGCTCCCGGAAACACCTCGTATGTTTCAAGATTGAAAAGACTGTAATGCGGTCACTCCCGAGCGCCGTATTTTTTAGAATTTCAAAATCTCACCGGATCGGCAGAACCCGGACCTCAAGGGAAGCCACCTCGCGAAAGTGAGCCTCATCACGCGGCCCTACGAGAACGCCGAAACCAAGACAGCGGGCGGGCACCGCAACCGCGATATCGTTTTGCGGGATCAGAGAACCTCGTTCGGAAAGCCCGGAGTAGATATCGGCATAGTGTTCGGCGATGACCTGGGTGAACGGCTCGATGCCGATGATGCCACGAATCGCCTCAAGCCTGGCCTTGCGCTGCGCCGCTCGCCCCGCACTGCCAGCCAGCCTCACCCCCACCAAAGCCTCGGCCCACACCGCGGCGGGCATGAGAAGTTCCTCCTCCGCGTCCAGCGCGATCCGGGCATCCGCCGCAAGAGCCCGTTCCCAGGCGACAACTGCGGAGGTGTCAATGATCAGTCCCACGGATTTTGGAGGGCCCGATCCGCCTCGTTCACCTTTTCCAAATCATCAGCGAACCCCGGATCCTGGGGGAGCCCCTTCAACGCCGCCAATGTTTCACCCCAAGTCCCCCGGCGGGATCCCGGTGCCGGAATTAACTCCGCCACGCTCTCCCTACCTTTCGTAATCACGAGTTCATCCCCGCGATGCTTGATCCCAGAAAGGAAAATGGTCCACGGATCGGCACCTGCAACGGATGCGCAGCACCGGCCAGGCTTTCAAATAAAACACGGATTTTAAAGAAGAT
>CALBXK010000203.1 GCA_937890535.1 uncultured Spartobacteria bacterium | reverse complement strand
CATGGCGTTTACAGGAGGCGCGGTGACGGTGAAAATCTTCAGTGGAAATTCGCTGACTGGAAGCAAGGATCTCGTGCAAACCATTAACCTCACGGTTCCGCCCGGCAACTTTCCCTTTCCGAACCTCCCCATCACGCCACCGACGAAGTATCTGACCACCGACCCCCAACCTGGGTACGCGGCGCAGTACTGGTGGTCGCCCGGCCAGGGCGGAGCCGTTCCATCTGTCGAGGGTCATGGTCGCCTCTTCGGGGCCGCAGTAGGCACAGGCCATCCGATGGTGGCAGGAGAAGGCTATTTTCTTGCGTCTACCGGCAGCTATTTCCATGAGAACGACGTGGTGCGTTCCATGGTCCTCAGCCACGGCGACCACCGGCTCACTGCCGGGCGCGAAACCGTTCCAACCGGCTTCGAAGCCCATCCAGACTGGAATGTTCCCTCCGTGCGTTTTGCCAATCATCTTTATAATGACCTCCCTGCCATCTTCTGGCCTCCAGCCACTCTCACCGGATCCTATGTCAATGGCGTGGGCCTCCCAAGCTATGCCCTGCCCGACATTCCCAAAGACCGACCTTCCGGGCTCAATGTGGTGACGACCCGCGATTGGGATCAGGGAACGGCCCGAGCCGTCGATGGGGCTTACATCAACAAGCCCGATGAAGGGAACACTTACGATGCGAGTTGGGGACCCTATATGTATGGCGGCAACATCACCGGAGATGTCGGCGCGACATTTTTCTCACCCAATCGCCAGATGCCCTCCCCCGGCATCTTCGGCTCCCTCCCAACCCAAATCAAAGCCGGGACGCCTTGGCGCACCCTCCTCTTCCGCCCTCAGGCATCAGGCCCCACCCACCCCGCCTCGGCGGTCGCCCCCAAGGACCACCTGCTGATGGATCTCTTCTGGATGCCGGTGGTGGAACCCTATGCCATCAGCGAACCTTTTTCGACCGCAGGCATGGTCAACATGAACTATCAGATGATTCCCTTCACCCAGATCGAACGCAAAACTGGAATGTACGCGATCCTTAAGGGGGAAAAACTGGGTGCCGTTCCCATCGCCGCCAGCGAAGGTTATCTCTATAAGAGAAAAGACTCCCCTCTTAGTGCGACCTCCTACCGGCTCAACATCAACATTCCGGAAACCCTCAAACAATTCGATCAGCGCTTCGGCACCACCGGAGCGGATGTCTTTCGTTCCGCCAGTGAAATCTGCGACCTCTGGATTGTGCCGACCGGAGGCCAGACCCTGGCGACGATGCCTACCTTTTGGATTCAAAACCGGCTGACCGGAGAGAATGTGCGGGAACGAATTTATACCACCCTCTATCCGCGTCTGACCGTGCGATCCAACACTTTTACGGTTCATGTCTGGTCCCAGGCCTTGAAAAATCCCCCCGGCCAGACCGCCAATGTCTGGGACGAGTCCAAGGGCGTGGTGACGGGAAGCTATCGCGGCAGCACCTCCATCGAACGTTTTATCGATCCCAATAATCCCACCATTCCGGACTACGCCGCCAGCCCAGCCGCCATCACCACCGCGACCTCCCTGGATGATTTCTACCGCTGGAGGGTGGTTGGCAATGATGAGTTTGCCCCCTGAGGGGAGAACACCCATCTTGGGTGTGGTTCCCCGGCATCTTGCCGGGGAAAATTGGTTCGGCAGGATACTCCGCACCTGCGGGACTGGAACCGGAGCGAAAGCAAAGATCCAAGCCAAAGGCGAGTCAACCATGCGCTCCCCAAAAATTGCATATTTATTACCACATTCGTAAAAAATGATTGTCGTCCGGCATCGTTTTGCTTGAGTGGTCTCTATGAACGGACCTATGAACAAATTGACTGTTACGGCATGGATCGAGGCGGACCACCCGAGTTCCGAGCGAATGGAGACCGCCCTGGCCCAATGGGATGTCCGTCCGATCGGCAAGACGGCGGCCTCGGCTTTTGATGCCGGAGCGATTGGCAACCCCAAAACCCAGGGCTATTACGGGGCAGTTTTTGACGGACGGCGCATCCTTTTTGCCCCCATGCAACATGCCATCGATCAGTACCACGCCCATGTTCTGGCCTATGACACCTGGAAGGATTTTCAAGCGCCCTCAAGCTATATGACTTATGATGCGGCCTCCACAAATGGTCTCGATACCCGGGGATACTATGGAGCGGCCTTCGACGGGCACCATGTTCATTTTGTCCCCCGCAAGACGGAACAGGCCCGGCACAGTCACTTGCTGAGGTGGGATACCACCACCCCCTTCGACCAACCGGAGGGATGGCAGGCCAGCGATGGAAAAATTGATAATTGCCGGCAAGGGGCGGCTTTCGATGGACGCTACCTCTATTATGCGCCGGGTTATGACGATGAAGATCCGCACTCGGAGAAAAAGCCCAGTGGCCGGGTGTTGCGCCAGGACACAGAGGCGGCCTCTGCGGATCCCGCCGGACTGGCTGTCTTCGACATGGGCCTCCTCCATCCCCAAGCAAACTGTTATGATGGAGCCTGCTTTGATGGGCGTTACATTTATTTCGCTCCTCTGGCCCATCCCATAACCGTTCGTTACGACACCCGGGAGGACTTTACCGATCCCATGGCCTGGGAGGTCTTTGATGCGACGAAAACCGGGATGGGGATCTGCGTAGGAGCCTTGTTCGATGGCACTTATATTTACTACGCTCCTTATGGGCAGGGACGAGTCGTCCGCTACGATACCCGGGGCGGTTTTGCCGAGCCGCGATCCTGGAGCAGCTTCGACGCCTCGGCTTTTCGTCCCTGTGGTTATGATGGCGCATTTTTTGATGGCCGATATCTAAGCTTCATCCCCTTTATTGAATCTGATCCGGATGGCGGCTACCAACTTCATAGCCGATTCCTCATCTACGACACATTGGGGGATTTTCACGATGAAAGTTCCTGGCAGACCTGCGAGCATTCGCAAGTGGATGATTTGGACACGCTGGGATACAATGGAGGCGCCTTCGACGGGCGGTACTTTTACTGCGCACCCTGGCGGGAAAAAACCGCCTCCGCCGAGAAGCACATTGCCCACGGCAGAATTCTGCGCCTTGACACCGCCGTGCCTGGTTCCACCTTCAATTTGCAGTGGAGCACACTCGGACACAACGGGGGACTTTGCGCGGCCGTCCCAGGCCCCACATTCCTTCTGCAAACAACCTCAGGGCTTCGGTCCGTGCAGGCTCACCGAATTTTTGCTGCCGGGCGACACCACCTGGCGGCCACTTATGACGCCGAGTTCCTCCGACTCTATGTCGACGGAGAGGAAATCGCCAAACAAGCCGCCGACGGAGCCATCGCCCCTTCGACGCTTCCGGTGACCGAGGGAGCTCTGGCCAGCGGCGGAGCCCGCCTGGGCGGAAAAGTTCTGCACTGGGAGATTCTCCCAGAGGCCTTGAGCGCCGATGCCATCCGCGAGCTTTTCGAAAAATCGCCTTCGATCCCCTTACCTCAATAATGGAGATAAAACGAGCATTCACATCGGATTGAGGAGCGCACGGTTGACTCGCCTTTGGCTCGGATCTTCGCTTTCGCTCCGGTTCCAGCGTGCATGATTCGGCATCCTTGCCGAATCTTGCCGACGGAGCGGAACTCGCTTGCTTATCCGTGTTTATCCGTGTTTATCCGCGCAATCCGTGGTTCAATGACTTTTTTTAAATGAAAAACTGGACGAATATCGAAGAACTCGGAGCCTCGGCCCATGCCCGCCGCCCGAAACCAGTGGGCAATGAACCGCTTATTGATGAAGGTCTAACCGCATGGCGGGCCGCCAGCCCACGCGACTTGGGCTGCCAGGCAACGGATTTCCGGTCATTCGCCTCCTGGAAAAAAATGACAGGTGACTTCGTGGCGGAATGTCTGAGATTTCCAGCCTCTCAAGATATCGCCCCACCCCGACTCCTGGAGAGCACGGATTGCGGCAAAACGATCCGGGAGGAATGGGACATTCCCGTCACTCCTCCCTTGCGGGCCAAGGCGACCGTCTTCCGTCCCACCGGGAAACCCGGGCCCCTTCCCGCTCTCCTCGCCCTCCACTCCATGGGGGGACTGCGCATCTTTGGGCGGCACAAATTTTTTGCGACGGATAATGAACCCACCTTCCTTCAGGAATGTCGCCGGGATTGTTACGACGGCATTTCCCTCCTCGAAGAATGGGCCGGAAGAGGCTGCGTCACCATGGCCATTGATGCTCTGGGATTCGGAGAAAGAACCCGTGAGGCGGCCTCGCAGCCGGAGACCTTTGATGCCTGGCGACGGGGCTGTTCTTCGGAAGAAGCCGCTGCCTTTGACCAAAGAGCCTCCCTCCACGACGAACCGACTCTTGTTCGCCAAGTCGAATCCTGTGGGGCTGTTTGGGCCGGTCTCATCGTCAGCGATGATCGACGCTGTCTGGATTTTCTCGCCGCCCGTGAGGACGTGGACGCGACCCGTCTGGGCTGTTTTGGCCTCTCCTACGGCGCATTCCGCACCAACTACCTGGCCGCTCTGGATGAGCGCATCCGGGCGGCCGTCAGCGTCTGCTGGATGAGCACCCTGGATGGACAACTGGGCTACAACACCCGGGGCAGCCTCGGGTGGTTTATGACCGCCAACCCCCTCTTTTCGCGGCTCGACATCCCGGATCTGGGAGCACTGGCCGCCCCCCGGGCCTTCATGGCCCTGAGCGGCTTGGATGACATCATGCTCCAACCCTTCGGCATCACCGACGCCCACCAGCATTTACGCAAGGCTTACATCGCCGCCGGATGCCCGGAAAAGCTCGGCAGCCTCATCCTTCCTGGGGGCCACCACTTCCAAGTCGAAAGACAGGCCGCCGCCTGGTCCTTTCTCGCCCGGCATTTGGGCATGGCCCAGTCCGGGCTCGAAAAAAGCGCAAACGATTTGAGCCACGGATAGCAGAAATACATTTCCCCACCCGGCACATCCCGATCCAGCAATCTCTCCATGGCTCCCATGACCCTTCCTCATCGCACTCCACTGGCGTTCCTTCCGACTCCGGTCCATCTGCTCCCTCGACTTTCCGCACACTTAAAAGGCCCTGAAATCTGGATCAAGCGGGATGACCAGACGGGACTCGCCTTCGGTGGAAACAAAACACGCAAATTGGAATTTCTCATCGCCGAAGCTCTCACTTTCCAGTGTGACTGCCTTATCACAGCTGGCGCAGCACAGTCCAATCATTGCCGCCAAACAGCCGCCGCAGCCGCAGCTGTCGGTCTCAACTGTCACCTTCTCCTGGGCGGATCTCCGCCTGCCTCTCCATCGGGCAATCTCCTCCTCGACGACATCCTTGGTTCGACGATTCATTGGACTGGTTCACAACGCAAAGGAGAGCTCATTCCAAAAATAAAAGATGAGCTTTTGGCAAAGGGGCACAAGCCTTACGTCGTACCTTACGGAGGCTCAAATGCCACTGGCGCCAAGGGGTTCGTCCATGCGATGCAAGAACTTGCCAGGCAAGAAAGTGAACTCGGGGTTTCCTTTGACGCCATCGTCTTCGCTTCTTCTTCCGGTGGCACCCAAGCCGGACTGATGGTCGGAAAACAAATCTTACATTCCGCAGTTTCCCTCGTCGGCATCCGTATCGATAAGGAGGATGGCTTTGGCCTTCCCTTCCCCGAACACATTATCAGTTTGGCCAACCTGGCTTCCGATCAACTTCGACTGGACCATAAGTTTTCGTCGAACGACCTCGTCCTTCACGACGAATACATGGAAGCTGGGTATGGTGTGGCCGGTGAGCAGGAAAGAGAGGCCATTCGTCTGTTGGCGCGATGGGAAGGCATTCTCGTCGATCCTGTCTATACCGCCAGGGCCTTTGGAGCGCTCTTGGACTTGGTGAGAAAAAAATGTTTTACACGCAGTCAGCGCGTTCTTTTTTGGCACACCGGAGGAGCCCCGGCACTTTTCTCGTATGCCGAAGAGCTTGCCAATCTCTGAGCCCCCCGGAGGCCACCATTTCCAAGCCGAAAGACAGGTGGCCGCCTGGTCCTTTCTCGCGGAACATCTGGGCATGGAGTAGCGGCGAGGGCGGTAGGGAGCGTTGTCCCCAACGCTCTGGAGGAGTCGTTGGAATGGATTAAAGCTGAAGATTTCAGCAGAAGCAGGTTGAGCCAGTGTGAAAAGTGTGTATTTTTGCAGCATGAATGCGACCCTGACACAATTGCGACGGGAGACGAGCAGGGTGCTCCGCCCGGTGATTCAGGGGGCAAAAACGGTGATATTGACCGAGCATGGTCAGGAGATCGCGGAAATCTCCCCAAAGACCGCACCTGATCGCAAGCGAGCATTGGAATTGCTTTCAGCCATCGGACCCGTCGAGTTACCGGCCCGGAAGTGATGTCGTTCCTTCTGGACAGCAATGTGGTCTCCGAACTTTGGAAACCTCATCCTTCAGAAAATGTGCTCTCGTGGATTTCATCCGCCGAGTGGTTGATCCCGGTGGTGGTCATTGCGGAAATCCAAGAAGGTGCCGAGATGGCTCCGACCACCGCCCGCCGCACGGAAATCAACCGACGGCTGGACGATTTTCTGCGGGAATCCCACGGGCTTACCGTAGCTTGGGACGCCGAGACAGCCCGCACTTGGGCGCTACTCAGACATTCGCCGGAGGTCAAACGTCAACCGCAGTCGCTTTGGGACAGCCTGATCGACGCCATGGCGGTGCGATATGGTACGAAAATCGCCTCAGAACAGAGGAAAGCTCACCCGGGATCCCGACCATCGCAAAGTCCCCGATTCGCGCCGCGCTCATCTCCGCCTTGAATAACTGCGTGGCCTAGACCGGGGAACTGAGGGTCACCACCAAGCCCTCATGCGTCGGAGATTCGCGGCATCCAAAGCGGCTCGGACTCCATACCCGCGTCAAGCATCCGCCGAATTAACTCAGCCTTCAGATCCGCATATTCCGCCCTCTCCCAGAGATTACAGATTTCTCCGGGATCATCGCGTAAGTCGTAAAGTTCTCCATAGTCTTTGCGAAAATGTACCGTGATTTTATACCGATCTTCGACCATCGTTTTCATATGGATCTCCGTCGGCTGGTGCCGAAATTCCACCAGAACATTCTCCCGCACCGCATCCTGTTTTCCCTCCCACACCGGCAACTGGTCCACCCCCTGCATTTCCCGCGGAACTGCGACTCCGGCAGCATTTAAGAAAGACACCGGCACATCCACCAAAGACTGCAATGCGGAGGATTCCGTTCCCGCCGGAATATGCTTTGGCCAACGGGCGATAAGTGGCACTCGAATCCCATCCTCATAGTGGAAGGGCCCCTTGGCGATCAGACCATGGTGTCCATAATAGTGCCCATGGTCTGAGGTAAATACCACCAGGGTATTGTCTCTTTCCCCAATGCGATCCAAGTGGTCCAGCAATCCACCTATATAATGATCCAACATGCTCACCATCCCGTAATAGATGGCGATGTTCTTTGCCAATTTTTCCTTGGAATGGAGATGCGAAGACAACCCATGATTCATAAACTTGCATTCTTGAAACGCGGAAAAATCCGGCTCCGCCGTTTGCGTCGCCTGAATGTATGGCGGACTGTCGCCATGCTCGCCATCCTCTGCCTGGGGAACAGTCACTTCCGCCGGGTCATACATTGAGGCCCATGGCTCGGGAACAAGATAGGGCCCATGCGGATCAAAATAACTTGCCCAAACACAAAACGGCTTGGCTTCCGCCCGGCAACGATCAATTGCCGCGATGGATCGTTCCGTAATCCAGGCATTCATGTGATATTCCTCCGGTAGCGACCAGGCACCATATTGCGGTTCAGTTTTCGTCTCACCCCCGGAAAAATCGTGCCCTCCACCCTTACTCTGAAAGTGCGTCCGCCAGTCCTTCAGCCCGTTTTCCTCCATCCAGATGGCATAGTGCTGACCCACAAGCACCTCGTCTCCGTGATTGCGAGCCAGTTCTATGTGGTCAAACCCATAATACGGTCCATGGAACGACCGCCAAAAATCCAAATCCCGATTCAAAGGAAGAGACTCAAGCGACGGCCATTCCTCCGTGGAACCCACCGGCTGAAGATGTGCCTTGCCAATAAGAGAAGTTCCATATCCTTCCTTGGATAATAATTCGCCGATCGTCGTCGCCGACTCTGGAAGCTTGGTGCCGAGCGACCAAGCACCATGGCGACTGGCATATTGTCCCGTGATCAGTGAAGCCCGCGAGGGGGTGCAGGTTGGATTCGGGCAATACGCCCGGGTGAAAAGCCGACCATTGGCTGCCAGACGATCAAGATTCGGCGTCCGAATTTCCGGAAAATTTTTACCTATGGTGTTCCAGTGTTGCTGATCACTAGTGATGAAGAGGATGTTGGGAGGTTTGATCATGAAAGGGAAAAAAATTCGGTTTCTCTGATAGCCGGTCAGGCTTCCAATCCGGCCAGCAAAGCCTGGGCGCGACGGACAATTTTTTCCGCAGCACCAGGCGCTGCGAGCGACCAATAGGACGGGTCGGCCTCGTAACCACCCCTTCTCAGAGCCTTCCGGCTCAGCAAGTAACCCGTGTAGCCATTGGCCAACCCCACGGGACACACAAACCGAAACTTGGACGAATCTTTTACGGTCCGCCCCAGAACAGAAGAAAGCTCACCCGGGATCCCGACCATCGCAAAGTCCCCGATTCGCGCCGCGCTCATCTCCGCCTTGAATATCCCATTGCGGGCGGCCTCGGCGATCCAGGCCACCGGATCCGAGATTCGCTCCTGAGCCACTTGCGGATGAACGGCCAGGGTGCCCTTACTCCCCGCCACCCGCAGCAGGGAAGTGTCTCTAACCTCTGCCCGGGCCCACAGCGTCACCACCGATCCGGCCAGGATGCCGCCCAACTTGGGAAGTTGCTCTTCACCGAAACAACCGCCCAAAGGCTTTTCAAATGGTGTGTCCACGTCGCCCTGTGCTCCATTCAAGGGCAGACACACCATGCCGTTTCCCATGGTGCGTTCGATCCAGTCAGCGGTGTATCCATGGAGATCCGGGATCGGATGGACGGCAAAATGAAAGACACAGCCCAAGGGCCGCCCGGACACGGTCTCGATGCGCAACACCGTCAAGTCGTTGTCGGGCTCACTTTCCGCGGCCACAAATTCCGGCTTCGAATCCGGGTTCCAAGTCGAAGGAACCGCCCGCCGCACCGAATAGACCTGTCGGTCTGACATCGTCACCCGCCGGATGCGGGCCAGTCCGGCCACCGCCTCCCGCGCCACACCGGTTCGAACCGGCTCCATCGAAGCGGCCGCGCGGCGAGCCGCCAGGGAGGCGGCGGCTTCGACGGCGGGAATCGCCCGGGCCGTCTGCTCCGGCGTTAAACCGCTGTGAACATGGGTGCAGGCCACAAGAATCCGTCCGATGGGAACACCCGTTTCGCGCCCCACCACCTGACAGATTTTCTGCGATTGGCTATCAGTCAAAAATGGCAGGGGAAGGGAAAGCAGGACAAATCGTTCACGCCCCTGCCGAAGAAAAAGGAGACGAACCGCCAGGTTGGTTTCATCTTGGGTTTTTGAGCGGCCGCCCCAGCGAAGGGTCGCGGAACCCAGTCCTCCATAAAGCAGAGCCGGCCGTTCCTTTTTCCTCGCCAGCCAGGCAGAAAACTCGTTTCCGGCCTTTTGGCCAAACAAGCGAGGTTCGGCGCGTTCAATCGCCTCCAGGGTGGAACGAACGATCGGTCGAACTCCCAGCAAGAGGGTCTCGGCATCGCCGACCCGCCCCTTCCTCACCCGCTGTTTTTCAAGAAGAATCTCTCCCATAACCTTGTGGTCAAAGCGCGGCAAGGGAATCGCTTCGGCGTAAGCCGGCTGCCGCTTCTCCAGAAACTGGCGCTGCGCGTAATGAAAAAACGTACAGACTCGAAAATCCACCCCCAGAAAGAGGCAGCGCGCCGACCAACCTTCCATCAAGTTCCAGGGCGATCCCTCTCCGAACGCCGTCCGGCCCCATGGCGTCCAACAGCCGGTCGCGGAGGCATGACCGCCAACCAACTCGTTCGCTCTCAGACCGACCGCAGCCACACTGTGCGTCGGATGGTCACTGCGTACGGCCCCCGGCCAATTCCTCAGCGTCTCAGTGAGCAAACCGACCTCTGAAGGACTGCTGCCCGGCTCAAACGCTGGACGCGGCAATCCCGAGGTATGCTGAATCGTTGGCGCAACCAGGGTCCCGCCCGGACCCAGAACCTCGAGCAAGGCCTCAATAACGGTCGCAGCGCCCCCATCGACCGGCCCCAGACTCCGCATCGAACTGTGAAAAAGAAGAACCTCCCCCCGCCGAATCCCAAGTCGGCAAAAATCCCCGACCAATTCCTCCCGCGTCCAACCCTTCGCTGCTTTTTTTTTTTGTTTTTTGTGACCTGGGCGCGAGATCTCTTTTCCAACTTTTTCCCCATTGCGGCTCAACTCTTGGCAAAGGCCCGTCCGCTGACGTCCAAGACAAGCTCCTGCGTTTGACCCGATTGATGGGGAACCTCCATCCGATAGCGTTCAGCCATCTCCGCCAGGGTCACACCTCGGAAAGTCAAATTCTCACGCTCCGCGATTTTTCGGGTGGCCTCGACGATCCCAAAATAAGTTTCCCGTCGGAAATTTTTCGGATCATTGAACTCGAAAATATTGTGGGTGACGGCATGCACCTGCACGAGGGGTGTCTGATCGCGAAGCTGTCGCCTCACCGCCTTATCGATGGTGTAGAAGTGATTCTTGGCATCGACGAGTTCGACCCGAAGGTCCTGGGGATGCGCTCCTCCCCACATCCGGCTTTGCGGATCGATGGTGGGGGGCAGATCGACAAAGTTGACATCGCCCACCAACGATTTGTTGTAGCGATGCGGGTAATGAGGATCGAGCGGACTGCTCCCCCAAACGCAGGCGCATTGGGGCAAATCGCGGGTCGGAATGCTGACCAACCCGTGGGTAAAGCCCAACTCCTCCAAAACGCCAAAGGTGGAGTCGTTGGCCGAACCATAGCCCGGACAAAAGGCCAACGGACGGACTCCCATCGCCTGGGCGTGTCGATCGATTCCTTCCGAAAGAAGCTCCCGCTGGGCTTCGGGTCCCTCAAAACCTAGAAACTCGCTGCGTCCCTCGATCCAGGGATGATAGTGGAGCCCGATCTCATGTCCGGCCGATGCAAGATCCTCATAAATGCGGGCGTGGGCAGCCGAGTCGCCGGGAATGACGAGAAAGGTTCCCTTCGTTTTGGTCTCGGCCAGCATCTCGCCAAGACCGCGAATAGCGCGTTCTCCCAATTCGGGATTTTGGAGGGCAAATTGGGTCGATTCGCAATCGATCTGAAGGTTGAAGAGAAGGTCCGTCATGAAAAAGCAGAACAAACTTCCAGCTTGTCTCCCTCGTTGGGACACAAGCTGGAAGCTTGTGCTAAATGCGGTTCAGGCGGCGCAGGCAAGGCCCGGGCGTTTTCTGATCACGACGAAAAGCAGACCGGAAATTGCCAGCAAAACCATGGCCTGCGGCTCGGGAACCACGGTGACATCGATGTCGTCCAGACCGGCGGCGGCTCCGCTGGCGGAGAAAAAGACGTTACCAATGGCCAAATAAGAAGCACCGGTATCGGTAGCACCACCAAAAAGGTTCATCCCCGGCTGCCCAAGCTGACAGTGTTGCCGGGATCGTTAGTCACATCCTCGTAGAAGCCCTCGAAGGTGTTATTGGAAAAATTAACCGCCATGCTCATGCGATACACTTGATTCAAAGTTGGAGCCCCTCCGCCTCCGGTGAGGACCGACACGCCGGAGTCAACGAAAGCCGCTCCGTCGGTCCAGAAATTCGCACCGGTTCCGTCATTATAGAGCCAGACCGCAGCACCGGTTCCAAGACCACTCGTCGGGCTTAAGGTGAATTTGAGAAAAGCTCCCGACCCCAAAGAATCGGGAATCGAAACCAAGGATGAATAGAGGACCGTATCCGAATTCCCCCAACTCAAACTGCCAAAATCCGAAAAATCCAAACTCCCAATACCAGAGCCGATGAAAGCGGAGCGGGAACCGGACATGACGAAGGTGTAACCACTATTACTGGGATCAGGGGTGGCCCGAAAATTTCCCAACCCGCCAGTGAAATTCCAAACGTCACCACTGCCGTCTCCCAAGGCTTCCCCTTGAGCATAGGACTCAAAATTCTCAATAATCAGCGCCGAAGCGACGCTGGTGCTGATTGCCAATGCCATTGCGAAACCGAGGAGGGAACGGAGTCTTTTCATGATAAGCAATTATTTACTTCGAGATGCGTATAATGTCAAGAGCTAGTTGAAAATATTTTGTTTATCTCAGAACTCCTGTGGGGAGCGCATGGTTGACTCGCCTTTGGCTCGGATCTTCGCTTTCGCTCCGGTTTCAGTCCCGCAGGTGCGGGAGCACCTTGCCGAAGCTCTTGATGAACCTATTTTCCCGGCAGGATGCCGGAAAACACACCCAGGATGGGCGTGCTCCCCTGAGCGGCAGCATCCTGCAGGCCCAGGCCTTTCGTAGCGGACAGGCGGCATCGCCGCTGGAGCAGACCAGCTTTCCCCTCGACACGAACCTTCCATCCGTCATCGGGAAAATTCCGAAGCTTCATCACCATGTGGTGAGCCACCTCCCCATGGGCCGTTGCGATTTTGTGGCCCTCAGAATGGACGACCATCTGGACAAAAAGATCGATGCCGACCCGCCCCTTCAGGCGGTGCGCAGGCGTTTTCTGGATCCCACGCCCAGGATCAAGCCCGCGAAGGTCAACAGCACAATCGATGTCGGCTCGGGAACGATGACAATTTCATCCCAGAACGCCGCCGAGCCTCCGCCGGTGTTTCCGAACAACACGCCGCCGTCGGCAGCAACGACCGCGGCGCTGAGAGCAACCCCGAACGCCTTAGTCCCCAGAAAGGTCCGTGAGCCGGCTCCGGTCACGTCGGTCACGTAGGCATCAAAGGTGTCAGCCGTGAAGTTCAGCTCCATCTCGAGTTTATAGGTATTGGGCGAGACTAAGCTAAAGGATGTGGCTGTCTCAGTCGCACCCGAGAGGTAAATTAGGTCGGTGGCACCGTCGAGGATAATGCCTCCCGGGGTGCCCCCGCCGCCAATGCCAGCAGTATCGCTGAGGTAAAACGAGGTTTGGCCAATGGCCGCATTGATTTCATTACGTACAATCCATGAGAGAATGGCCCCATCGCCCACTGCCGCTGCTGCCGCCGGACTTCCCCAACCGCGTCCATCGAACTGACCGCCGATATAGACCGATTGAGTGCCTTCGAGCGGCGGATAAGTAGGAGGAACCAAGCCGGAACCCACATCGGGATAGACGATCGATGCGCCGCCACCAAATTGCGTATAGCCGTTGGCCGCCAAAGACGAACCGGCTAGGTAGCTGTCAAAATCATCCACAATCACCGCCGAAGCGACGCTCGTGCTGATTGCAAATGCCATTGCGAAACCGAGGAAGGAACGAAGTGTTTTCATAAGAGTGAA
>CALBXK010000202.1 GCA_937890535.1 uncultured Spartobacteria bacterium | reverse complement strand
GCCTCCGCATTCTCGGCCCCCGCACCGGTCGCAGCGGATCGGTCAGCTTTGTGCTCAAGGACGCCCACGCCCATGATGTCGTGAGCATGGCCGACCAATATGGGCTCGCCCTCCGGGGGGGGCACCATTGTACCCAACCGCTTTTGCGCAAGCTCGGCGTCCCGGCCTCCGCCCGCGCCAGCTTTTATTTTTATAACACCCCGGAGGAAATCGTCCGCATGATCGAAATCCTCCGCAAGATCCAAACCTTTTTCGCATGAACTTCGAAGAACTCTACCAGGACCTCATCCTGGATCACAGCAAGCGGCCGCGAAACTTCGGACCCCTGCCGGACCCCACCGCCACCGCCCGAGGCGACAATCCCTCTTGTGGCGACGAGATCGATCTGGCCGTAAAACTTAGTCCCGCTCATGTCGAAGATATCAAATTTACCGGCCAGGGCTGCGCCATCTGCATGGCTTCCGCTTCCCTCATGACGATCAAGGTGAAGGGAAAACCCCGGGAGGAAGCCGCGGCTATGGCCGATGCTTTCCGGCAGATGCTCACTTCCCGGGAGGAGATCGACCCCCCGGACACCTTCGGAGATTTGGTGGTCTTCGGGGCGGTTCGCCGTTTCCCCCAGCGGGTCAAATGCGCCACCCTGGCGTGGCGGGCTCTGGAGCAAGTGCTTTCGTCCAGTACCCCGGAGGCTCACGTCACGACCGAGGAAGGCCAATGATTACTTTCCGGGAACGCTGCCACCATCTCTGGACGATCTACCTTCCGGGGGTCATCGTGGCCGTGGGGCTCTTTTCGATCCACACCCTCGTCATCTACCAGACCGCGAAATTCCTCGCCTCCGGAGCGCCTGATTTGACTGATCTCCTCGGGAGGGGAGTGGCGGAACCCGTCATGATCATTGTCTCGTTTCTGATTCTGTTCATCACCCACCTTGCCGAAGCCGCAGTCTGGGCCGGTTTGTTCATGCGATCCGGACAGTTCAAAGATTTCGGCGAATGCATGTATTTCGCTGGCACCTCGCTCACCGCCCTCGGCTACGGCGATCTTGTCCTGCAGCCTCCGTGGCGCGGACTGGGCCCCATCATGGCGACCAACGGAATTTTGATGTTTGGGTGTTCCACCGCATTTCTGTTTGTGGTGATTCAGCACGCCTGGAGTATTTAGTCGCAACTTGGACTGGTCAGAGCGACCCAAACCTGCGCATACTTCCGCCATGAAGACCTTTTCTGCCCTGATTAAATCCCTCGCTTTTCTCGCCGTGATCGCCCTCCTTCCCGGGTGCATGAGCAATGCCCAGTTCGAGGGCAGCGAACTCACCACCGCCGGGTTTAAATCCATCACCGCCACCACCCCGGCGCAAATCGCCCATCTCAGCGAGCTCCCACAGGGCAAAATTACCAAGGTGCCACGCAACGGGCATACCTATTTTGTCTTTCCAGATCCGAAGCACGATATCCTCTATGTTGGTCGCCAGGCCCAATACAGTGCTTACCAGAAGAATCTGGCCGCATCCGCTAGTCGGCAGCAATTTATCATTCAGAGCCAAAACAACTTTGTCGGCGAGGATGCCTACCTGGAGAGCGTCTCCAACTGGGGTCCATGGGAAGGTCTCTCCTGGGGGTATTAAAGTCCGCCCTGCGGTCGCCCCTCGTTACTTTGAGGGACCGCGCCTTGCGTGAGCAAACGATGTCGGGAACTCGAATCTTGGAAATATGCTCCT
>CALBXK010000201.1 GCA_937890535.1 uncultured Spartobacteria bacterium | reverse complement strand
GAGTGAACATTTATTACTCAATTCGTATAATGTCAAGAAGAAATCAAAAATATTTTTGGTCATCTCCGAATTCCTCTGGGAAGCGCATGGTTGACTCGCCTTTGGCTCGGATCTTCGCTTTCACTCCGGTTCCAGTCCCGCAGACGCGGGAGCATTTTGCCGAAGCTCCTGCCGAACCTATTTTCCCGGCGGGATGCCGGAAAACACACCCAGGATGGGCGTGCTCCCGATGGCGGAAAATCGCGGCATTGCCATCCGACCGGGTATTTTCCTAGAGTCTGCCATGCGCAAACCGACAGGACCATCGTCCAAAAAAGCCGAGCAGCTTTCCCTCCAGGAAAAGGCCGTCCTCAATCTTATTGAGACAGGCCTTGCCACCAGTCAGGTGGAATTGGTCACCCGCTGCAATCTGTCTCCCACCACCATCAGCGGCATTGTCAATCGCCTCGTGGCCAAGTTGGTCATCGAGGCCCGGTCGGTAGATTCGGAGGACGGGACACCCGAACGGCGACGAGGACGGCCCCAAGTCCACTTCGAAGTTCCGAAGCGACGGGCGGTGGTATTAATCACCCTGGGCGGCAGCATCCTGCAGGCCCAGGCCTTTCACCGGGGACAGGCGGCATCGCCGCTGGAGGAGACCAGCTTTCCTCTCGACACGAAACTTCCATCCGTCATCGAGAAAATTTCGGAGCTTCATCACCGTGTGGTGCGCCACCTCCCCAAGGGCCGTTGCGACTATTTGGCCCTCACGAAGGATGGCAATTTGGACAAGAGGGGATTCCTGCAAACCCTTCCCTTTAAGCCCTGGTTGCATGGAATCTCGGTGGATCGTCTCGGGTCGGAATTACGAACAAGATGTGAGACACCCATCATTATCACAACTTCCAGCCATGCCCCCATGCTCCTTGGAGAGTTTCGGGCCCTGCGAAGCCTCGGCGTGACGCGAATTTGCGAATTGATTATCGGTGATGGTGTCTCCAGCGCCACCGCGGATCTGGCCGGATTCTGGGGAACAGCTACGCATTACCGGGGCAACGTCTCCAACCTCGCCTTTTGGGACGAGGAGAACCCCTTTGGCCTCCCCGGGCCTCCCAACCTGGAAGATCTCACCTGCGGGTATGGCCTGCTGAAATGGATCGAGCGACAACTTCCGCGTTATCCAAACTCTCCCCTCGCCCAAATGCTCACCAAGCCTCCGGCTGCCTGCTACGCCAGGATTGAGGAGCTTCACCAAGCCCAAGCCGACCCACTCGCCATCGAACTCGGCGAACGCTTCCTTCGGCTTGTCACGGAGGCACTCCGGATTATCAATACCCTCCTGGAACCTGACATCATCATTCTCAATGGTTATGCCTTGCTGGATCGCCCGTATTGGAAACAACGGTTGATAAAACTTTTGCCTGAGCGACTCAACATTCCCGATACGGCCCCTGCCACAATCATGGATCCCAACATGGATGCTGAAGCGACTCTGAAGGCCATCGTGACCGCGATTGCCGAACCGACGGACAAATCCCTCAAAACGCCCTCAGGAGTCCTGATCGAAAACCTGCCCGGGCGCTGAGTCCCGGTTCGAGGAAGCTTCCTGACCTGAGCACAAGGTCCGGCAAACAGATAAGTGGATCTCTGCTCGCATCTGCGGACAGCTACTCGACCGGGGCGGGAACGAGGCTCACGTCTTCCACCCAAAAGCTGCCTTCCAACACGTCAAGATAGATTAGGATTAAGACGGTATCCACATCCGGAGTTTCACAGGAAATCTCCACATCCTTCCACTCGCCAAACGTATCGAGATGTTCCGCTCCAATCCAACTCCCCCCTGAATTGGTCATACCAAACAGAGCGGGCATCCCATTCCTACTGCGAAGAAGATTCTCCGTCTTCACCTTGGCCCGGAGAATGTATTTCGTTCTCGGCGAGACGGGGACGATCTGGCGAATCTGGGTGTAGTATCCTCCGCCCGGAGGATGGGTGATCCGAAGGCAGGATGCCCCCTCCTGCCCGGCGTCTTTATCCTGGGCCACCTCTCCGGGAGATAAATCACCCGTGTCGGCCAAGCTCCACTCGTAAGGCATGGGATCTCCCTCCAGCGCGGAGTTCTTGATCAGGTTTTCTTCATCCGCCAGCAGGGAAGGAGCACTAAGCGCCAGGAAGAACAAAGAGGCGAAACGAAATAGATTGGACAACGAATTCATGAAATGGGGGTTAGGCCCTTCTGGTGAAACTATCCCAATAATTACTACGATTGTCGTATTTTTGTCAAGTCGATTCGCGCCTCAAACAACCTCACCTTTTTCTTAGGTTTATTTCTTGCCGTTTTCGTATAAATTAGCAACGCTATCGGATCATCGTCTAACCCTTCCCCGAAAAACCATGAATCCATCGTCCCACAGACCACTCATTCTCACCACCGCCCTCCTGGGAATCGTGGCCATTGCTCCCCTGCCGGCTGAGGCCCCGTCCCCGAACGAACATGTGCTTTACGCATATAAGAAAAACGCGCCGCAAATGGATGGCGTCATCGTCGGCGATTCGGCCTGGGATGGCACCCAGGCGGCGGTGGATTTTCTGACCCTATCGAACGGGGTCACCGCGACGAACGCCACCGAGATCCGCACCATTTGGAATGACGAAGGGATTTTCTTTGGCATCACCGTCCAAACGCCGCCCGGATATACTCCGATGACGGACAACGACCAACCCTCAAGGAACGATGCGGTGGAAATCTGGCTGCGCCTGCGGCCCGATGCAGATGTCTGGCAACAAATCATCATTGATGCTTCAGGCCGAACCGCAGCCTACCTCTCGAACGATGGCAATTCTGGCCCCAACGAACTGGACTTCGAAACGAAGACCTCCCCCTTCGATGGGGGCTGGTCAGCCGAAGTCGCCATCCCCTTTTCTGCCCTCGGCCTGACCAAACCGGAAAATGATGCCGTCACCGGCTTTGCCGTCCATCGGGTCGATCACTCCGTCTCGCCGCCGGAACTTTCCTCCTGGGCCGCCCTCGACCGCTTCAGCCAAACCGCTAAATTTCCGCAATTGATTTTCTCCAGCGACTGGGAAGTTTCGCCAGAGCTGGCCTACTGGAACAAGAATCGCCAAAATGAAAAATTGCTTCGGCGCACCAAGGTCAGCGCGGCAAAGATTTTTTCTCAGGACCTGCTGCGTGCGGGAGGGGATTCGCCCCAATATACCTTGTGGACCTATGAGATCTCCGCCCTCACCGATGAGCGCCGCAAACGACACGCCGGCCTGGAAACCGGCGGGCTTTTTGGGGACACTATCTATTGGAGCGGATACAAGGACCTGAAAGACGTCGCGCCCGAGTTTTACCAGGTGGCCATGAGCCTCAATGCCGCCATGGTCGCCCTTTCCAAATTGGAAGAAAAAGTTTTCCGGCTTCAGAACGCCGATTTTTATTCCACCCCGGAGGCCGGAGCAAGCGGAGCGAAAGCGCCCGTCTCGCTGACCGAAGTCCTGGAGGAATTGGATGCGATCTATAATCTCTACGGACAGGCCTTCGACAACCACTGGGACACGCCCGCCCTCGCGGGACTGCCGGAGCGCCTGACGAAACTGGAGGAGAAAATCGCCGGGCAAAGTACCGAAACGGATTCCCGCCTCACCGCCCTGCAAAAAGAAGAGCAAAAACGCAGCCCATGGACTCCAGCCGCCCTCCGCTTCGCCCCCGACGAAGAGTCCAAAGACCCCTCAGGCACATCCAACCGCATCCACCACACCCTGTACGGATCTTATCCCTATCAGAAACCGATTCAGGTTCTCTGGGATCAGTGGGATTCGGTCAATATCGGTTGGGACCGGGTCCTGCCGGATTCCGATGGCCCGGGGGACTTTCGGTTTCCTCTCATGACCAAGTACATGGACTTTGTTCACAAGACCTGTCCGGGGGTGAAAGTCGCCTACCACATGCTCTTTGGCAGCTATTACGCCATGCCCTTCCCGGCCTGGCTCCAAAAGAAGGTTGAGGAGGACCCCGACATGCTGCTGATCAGCGGCGACGGACTTCAAGTGGAATCGCGCCAGGTCGGGGCGGAGGGCAAAACCATCAACGATGGGATGAACATCAACCATCCCTTCATTCAACAATATGCCCGGGAAAGCGTCGAAGCCCTGGCCAAACAATTCGGTCAAGACACCGCCTATGTCGTGGCCGGATGGGAGGATAACAACATCCTCCACCTTCCCGGCGTGACCTCCGGAAATGGGTATCGCACCGTGGGATACAACCCGACAGGAATAAAGGCTTTTCGGGAATACCTTGCCAGCCGCTATGAGAACATTGCCGAACTCAATACACGCTGGAAGACCGACTATGCCTCGTTTTCCGTCGTTGACCCGCCGGCGGACAAATGGCTCATTCCCGCCTCGGAAGCCGGGGGATTGACTTACGAATGGGAGCGCTTCAGCCGCATGAACCACCTCGCTTACAGCCGCCTGCTCAAGAAAGCCTACCACGCAGGTTCCCCAGAAACACCGGTTATGATCGATGACTCCCATTTCCTCTTGGACGGAAATCTCTATTGGGTCTTCAGGGACAACGTGGCCGACATCTATTCCTTTCATTCGAGCCCACCCAGTGAGGACGCCCTCTGGGCCTTTATCGATCGGCTGTCCAACCGCTTTGGAAAAACCATGGGATATTATGAAAATTACTACCCGATGTACACGAGTCGCGTCATGGATGATGCCATCAAATCGCGGGCGGCTCTGAGAGATTTTTTTTGGAGGCTCTATGCGCGGGGAAATCGGTATATCGCCTGGTGGTTGAAACACAGTAACGGCCCCACCGCCTACTCTCTTGCCTACGGGGGGGGAGATTTTGGTCTGGATTTTGATCAAACCATCCTGCGCTGGGGCGTCAGTATTCTTCCGGTCATGTTCCAACGGGGACTGGACATAGAAAAATCTCTGGTCGAAACCCGTCCCGAGCCAACCCGCTTCGCCCTCCTCCAACCCGATGCCTCGGTCTTGAATCTGGCGGCCCGAACCATGCGGGCCAGCACCGGTCTTCCCTGCCTCAGCAACCTGACCTTGCTTCACAATGAATTCCTCGCGCCGGGCGGCTTTCCGGCCGACTATATCACCGAGGAGATGATCCTCGACGGCAAGGCCTCGCTCTCCGAGTTTTCCACTCTGTTCGTTGCCAACGGCTACTGGATGGATCCGGCTTTTTCCCTCCAACTCAAAAAATGGGTCGAGGAGGGTGGGCGCTTGATCACCGTTGGGCCCTTCGCCATGGACTCACCCTGGGGCTCGCCCCTGAATCAGGATCAGTCTGCGTTTTTGACTGCGTTTGCTCCGGTGGAACGAACCGGAAAGGATCTCTGGTCGGTCAAATTTCCCAGAACGGATTCTGACTCAGGAGCAATTAAGAGCCGTCCCCTGGGAAAAGGCCGGATCGAATACCTCTCCCGATCATTGGACTCTTTTGTCAGCAACTCGGCCAAACGAAAGCAACTCAACGACTTGCTTGCAAATGCCATTCCCCGCCTCGCGGCGGCAGACTCGGAAAGCGTCAAGCTGACCACCCGCGTGGCCGAGGACGGCACCGTATTCGTCTTTCCCGTCAATCCCTCACTCACCGATACGGTTCAGGCCACGATCCGGATGCGGGGAAACTATATTTCCGCCCAGGACTGTGTCATTCCCAATGGCTTTCCCCTCGCCCTCAGCCAGGAGGAAGGAGCCTCATCGTTCGAGGTCCAACTGGCCCCCGGTGATTGGAGCGTCATTCGCCTGACTCCAGCGGCAAAGTAGCCGACGCACCAATCGCGACGGTTGGAGCCTGGATTCAATTTCGGTCTGCGGGCTTAAGCAAGGGCTGACGGGGTTTGACTTCGGCATCATTGCCATGGCCCTCCCCCTCTCGTCATGGAGGTTCGGAAGGCGACGGTTACCCTTGTTGGGACGGTGAGCAGCCTGGGCATTTTTCTCCTAAACCCCTTCTCATCGCTCATAGTCATCCGAACTCTCGGGGTGGTTCTGGTCTCCATCAGCGTCCTGCAATCGTTCCTTCCCAAGGACCAAAGTTGATTTTCCCGAAATTCCTTGGATTTTCTTTGGATTTCCTCAGTGGACTGTGTAGCGACAACTAAAACTGACTCCTGACGACGATTAAAACTGACCCCCC
>CALBXK010000200.1 GCA_937890535.1 uncultured Spartobacteria bacterium | reverse complement strand
CCTGGAGGGCTCTGCTTTCCTGGAGGGCTCTGCTTTCCTGGAGGGCTCTGCTTCGTCAGAGCCAAAACAACAAAAAATATGACCGACCCCGAACTGGCCGACTTTTACCGCCGGACTTTATGGGATGACGTGGCCCCGTTTTGGCTCCGGCACGGAATGGACGCCGAACACGGGGGACTGTTTTCGGCTCTGGACCAGGACGGCTCCCGGCTCGACACCGACAAATCCATTTGGGTTCAAGGGCGCACGGCCTGGATGTACGCCACTTTGCACCGCACGAATACGGCCCTCCCCGGCTCGTTGGAGGCCAGCCGTTCCTGCGTGGACTTTCTCCGTCAACACGGCGAGGGACCGGAGGGAAAATTGTATTTTACGGTCACCCGCGAAGGGGCCCCGCTTCGCATGCGTCGCTACGCCTACAGCGAATCCTTCGCCTCGATTGGCAACGCCGCCCTGGCAGCGATCTCCGGCGACGACCGGGCCGCCTCGGACGCGCAACGTTATTTCGAATCCTATCTGCACTGGAATTTTTCCCCCGGAGCCATGGAGGCCAAATCCGCCCGGCCGGCCAAGGGGCTCGGGCCCCTGATGATCGGGATCGTCACCGCCCAAGAACTCCGCACCTATCTAGGGGATCTTCCATGTCGCGGTTCCACGTACACCGAATGGATCGATCGTTGGATCGCGGAAATCGCTCAAGATTTTCTGAAGCCGGATGAGGAAGTCCTGATGGAGACCGTCGCCCCCGATGGCTCGATTCTGGACCATTTCGACGGTCGATTGCTGAATCCCGGTCACGCCATGGAGGCGGCTTGGTTCATCATGCAGGAAGGGGCCTGGCGCAAAGATCAACGCAAGATCGATCTGGGCCTCACGATTCTCGACTGGATGTGGCAACGGGGATGGGATTCCGAATTCGGCGGAATTTTCTATTTCCGCGATCTCAAAGGTCTGCCGGTACAGGAATACTGGCAGGACATGAAATTTTGGTGGCCCCATAACGAAGCCATCATTGCCACCCTTATGGCATGGAAATTGACCGGCGACATCAAGTGGCGGGACCGTCACGCGTTGGTGCATGACTGGAGTTTCTCCCATTTCGCCGACCCGGAGTTTGGCGAATGGTTCGGCTATCTGCATCGGGACGGTACCCGCTCAAATAACCTCAAAGGCAATATGTGGAAAGGGCCGTTTCATTTGCCCCGCATGCTTTTGATCTGCCTGCAATTGCTGGAAAGCCCGGCCGGGGCATCGTCGTTGTCGCACAAATAATTCGCTATCCGGGGGAGGCCGCGGAAACGGCGCGCCTGCATCCCCCTTGGAAAGATACCGGGGAAAGCCCCCCGAAGGAGACGGCTCGAAAACCTATTTCTACCGTTGTCGCGACCAGCCCGTCTTCACCATGTCTACCGACAAGAGCCAAGCAGGTTGGCATTTTTCCCAAATCCCGAAGCTCGCGCATCTTCGATGAGAGCTTCGTATCCGCCCCGGATCATGCGGTAATCGGATCCGTAATTGATGAAGCGGAAACCCATTTCGCGCCATCGGGCAAACGCTTCCGGGTTGCTGCAAGTTGTCCCGGCCATCTTCCCATTTCTTTCGGCGGCCTGGACCACTTTTTTGGCAATTTCTGTGATCTTGGGATGGCTAATCTCCCCGGGTAACCCCATATTGATCGACATGTCGTTGGGTCCCAAAAAAAGAACATCGACGCCCTCAACCGCTGCGATTTCGTCGAGATTTTCCACCGCCTCGGGGGTTTCGATCTGGATGACCAAAAAGGTGGATTCGTTCGCATCGCGAAGGTAATCGACCATGGGCTTCAGGCCGTAGTCTGCATCAATTTGCGATCCATCAAACCCGCGACGCCCCTGGGGGTGAAACTTGCACATCCTGACAATCTCCCGAACTTCTTCGGCAGTTTTCACCCAGGGAATCATGAGCCCGTTGGCGCCCATTTCCAGAACCTGAATCAGATCCGAATATCCCGAAGGCCGCACCCTCACCAAGGCCTCTGCCCCGCCACAGCGAACCGCGGTGATGAGGCTGCGCAAACGGGAGGGATCAATCCGGACATGCTCGGTGCAGATCCAGACACAGTCGACCCCCAGTCGGGCAACAAGCTCCACCAGCCCGGGATCCTGATAGGCCAGGCGAGTGCAGAGTAGGGGTTCATGATGACAGAGCTTTTCTCGTATAGTGTGGGTTTTCATAAAAAAATTTCGACGTGTTGACCGACAGCCCAGGCGAAGTCTCGCCGAGTTCCAGGAGCGGGGGCAACAAAGCCCTGATACTCGCTCGCCACCGCAGCCGTCCACCGGGCAGACAATTCCGGAGTCATCGCCACGTCGGGATCGAACGCCAGTTCGTCGTCCGCAGGCGGGCCGACCAACAAAACCAGAAAATGAATATCTATAAAATCCGGATGGGATGGGGGAATATCGGTCAGCCAATTACAGGGAATTCCTCGCTTAAGGCACTGGATTTGGAAACACCTCCGGAGCAATTTATTGGACCAGACCTGAGCCGGATGCAAGGA
>CALBXK010000199.1 GCA_937890535.1 uncultured Spartobacteria bacterium | reverse complement strand
TAATCACAAATGACTACGAAACTCTGGAAATCCGACGAAGAACTCTTTAAGATCGTACGCACGGAACTCTATACCGCAGTGGTGGGAGACATTATGGATAAATTGGGTTTCATTACCCAGTTTTTGCCTCCGCAAATTCAACCGCTTGGACCAGAAATGACACTTGTCGGCCGGGCTATGCCCGTACTTGAGGCCGATGTATTTGAGGAAAATCCAGTGGGCGGAAAAAATTCATTTCTGGTAAAACCATTCGGCCTCATGCTTGAGGCTTTGGACGATCTACGCACCGGCGAGGTCTATATTTGTGCCGGCGCTTCACCGTCTTATGCCTTATGGGGCGAACTAATGGCCGCCCGGGCGATAAAGTGTGGGGCCGTCGGCGCGGTGGTGGATGGTTACTCGCGTGATACCCGCGGAATCCTTGCCTTGAATTTTCCAACATTTTCCTACGGGCGCTATGCTCAAGATCAGGCTCCCCGCGGAAAAGTTCTCGATTTTCGTGTGCCTATTCGCATCGGCGGTGTACCGGTACGAACCGGCGACATCGTCTTCGGGGATATTGATGGCGTCTGTGTTGTACCCCGAGAGATTGAAGAGGAGGTTTTTGCAAAAGCTGTCGAAAAGGCGCGCGGGGAACGCACCGTACTCACGGCCATTCAAGGTGGTATGCCGGCCTGTGAGGCATTTCGTCAGTACGGAATCATGTAATGTATACTTTGAACAAGGGCGGGGACGGAGCGGTTTTGCAGCCCTCGTCGCGCCGCAGCAGGATGTTAAAGTCATCGCGGCATTGAAGAGTTCCCACGATCACAAACGGCCCCAGGGTACTTAGGATGTCCTTGTCGTTGGTCCGCCCGCTGCAAATGCCGCCCGCACATCGTCCCTGGTGATGTCACTCAGGGATGGAAACGTGTGCGCTTCCGCGCATTCTTGGGATGCCGGAGATGGAACCAGGAAGCATTTCATCCGGGCGGCCTTGGCCGCCCGTGCGCCAATCAGGCTATCCTCTACCACCAGGCAGGATTCGGGAGGGACGCGGAGGTGGTTCGCCGCGCTTAAAAAAACGTCGGGAAACGGTTTCCCCTTGGCCACCGACTCGCTGCTAATCAGCACCTGAAAAACCGGCGGAAACTCAAGCCGCTCCAGGACTATCCTGATGAGAGGAAGAGGGCTTCCCGACGCCAGGGCCAACGGAGCAACGTCCGAACACATGCGCACAGCCCCGATGGCTCCCGGCATGGGTTCGAGCGGACCTTCCTCGAAGGAACGAAAAAGCGCCTCCCGCATCCGCTTCTGACACTCCTCCTTCGATTCTTCAGGCTCAAGAATGCGATGGATCGTGGCTGCCACATCAAGGGCATTCATGCCTTTGTATTGCCGGGCCAGTTTCGGTTCCCAATTGCGTCCGAGACTGGCTAACAGCTCCGTTTCGGCCCGCTTCCAAAGCGGGCTTGTGGCGGCCAGCGTGTCATCCAGATCGAAAATGATTGCTGACGGTCCACCCGTCATTCTGGAACGACAAAAAATGGTTGGGTCCACGCGAATTGCTCACCGCTCCCCCAACATTCGAACCGGACGTAACGTGCCGAATCCGGCACATCAACCTCAATCACATTCTCATCTGCCACGGCAAATCGCCATCCTGTTTGATGCAGCGCGACAATGCGCTGGGCGTTTTCCGTTTCCACGCGGATGTGCGTTCCCTCGACCTGGATGTCCTTGATCACCACGCCGGTGGAACAATAAAAGCGACCGTCGCTCAACGCATTCACGATATCGGGCCGCGATTTGCTTCGGGCAAAGACCATGTTCCACCCCAAGCCGACATCTTCGCTGGCGCCGTGACTGTCGTCATTGGCATACCCCCATAGGCGGCGCCCTTCGGCCAGGAGCATGTCCCACTTGTTCGTGGCATAGGGACTCCCGTTCAATCTTCCTACGACCCCGTTGTATATTTCTACTCCGTTGTAGCCGGTCCACTCCCGGAGTTGGTGGATGGTGGTATGGTCGAATGTCGCCTGCCAATTCGGATGACAGACCACCGCAAACCCGTCACCGGCCGCCGTGATTTCATTAAAAACAGTCTGTCTCCGGGGATCTGGTTTCCTATACTGGTCGGCATTGACATGCAGAATATGCGGCCCCTCCGCGCTAATTTCGTTGCCTGGAATCAATACCATCCCGCGGGAGTCAAACTGCGCAAGATCCGCCTCGGACATGTGAATATCGTGATCGGATATCATAAGAAAGTCGTATGGGCGGGAGGCGTAGTCATCGATCACCTCCTGCACTGGACGACGTCCATCACTTTTGGTGGTGTGGGCATGCAGATTTCCCCGCAACCATTGACCGCCAACCAGATTTTTGTACGGATGTTCCAAGCTGTTCATAAAATATCTATTTGCCTCAACTACGTGGGAACAGGCAAATTTTTTCGACATTTTTTTTGGCGGCGGCATGTTCCGGCATGTTTTGCGCAGCGGACGCGAAGCGGGCTTCGAAGGTTCGGAAAATTTGAAATTTTTTATTGACGTTTTCCAAAACACCTATACGTATTAGCAAAGTTAACAAATAAAGCAACAAATCAACCCTATGAAATCGTCCACGTTTCTTCCATTTAAACGACTCCTGTTGGGGATCGTTTTCACCTCCCTTGGTTCCTTGGTCTCGTCCCATGCGGCGACCTTAGCGTACTATGACTTCAGCACGGATGGGGCAAATAACACCCTCCCCGCAACGCTGCATGACACTTCGGGCAATGGGTATGATGTTACGAGGAATGGGGCGAATTCTGGGACGATCTTGACCGCCGTGCAGCCCTCCTGGTCCACGGATCCCTCTCTTCGGCTCTCCATCGGTGGCATTGACGACTATCAACCGGCCAATGCCAGTGTGTTCAATAGCGCCATCGCTCCAAGCCAGAGCTTTACCATCGAAATGTCGATTTCCGGCACTGCCTTCGTGGATGGTATGATCTTGAGTACCGTCGAAGATAGCCCGGTCAATACCGGCTTCTATTGGGCGTTGTCCCCTGCGGGGGCTTTATCTTTGGTCAGCAGGACCGCCGGCGGCGGGAGCGTGACCGATCCGACCAACTTGCAAACCAATACATGGTATGCGCTGGCCCTAACCTACGATGGGTCTGGAAAAATGGATATGTATGTCAACAAGATTCTTGTCGGCAGCAACGCCAGCTTCACCTTCAGCGCCAATCCCTCATACGGTTTTGTCCTGGGGCAATTTAAGCCGGGCGCCGGTGTTTACACGGGCTTGAGATACAATCAGATCCGCTTTTCGGACACGGTCTTGAGTACTTCGCAAATGCTTGGCCCCGTGCCGGAGCCAAACGTCGCGTCGCTGGTGGGCTTGGGTGTTGCCGCGATGACCCTCAGAGTCTTCTTTCCCCGGCGGAGATCGAATTCGTCTCGTCCCCTCTCCAACCAGTAATTTTTCAGGATTTTATCATGGCATCCTCTCCTGTGACATCCGTAA
>CALBXK010000198.1 GCA_937890535.1 uncultured Spartobacteria bacterium | reverse complement strand
CTCATGGCCCAAGCGCGAATCCTCTACCCCAAGGACAGCGTGTTTTATGACAAAACCTTAAAAACCCTCGGAATCATCAAGAGCTATCCCTCGGACTCAGGGAACTGATCCTCCCTTCTGGCGTCAAAATCCTCAGATCCCGAACCGGCGCCGAGTTCCGAATTTTTGTCGGAATTGAATTTGCTCACGACCCGCTTTCGGATAAGAAAGGAGGCATCATGTCCGAGCAACCTCTTACCGGCCACGAACAGCCGGGCGACTCCTGTACGATTGTTATTTTCGGCGCCTCAGGCGACCTGACCAAACGCAAGCTTCTGCCCGCGCTCTATAACCTCAAGGCGCTCAAACTCCTCCCCGCAAATTTTGCCGTTATTGGAGTCGCTGTGACCGACGGGGATGACGCCGCCTATCGAAAAACCATCACGACCGACATCAAGGAATTTGCCACCCGTCCGGTGGACGATGCTGAATGGGATGATTTTGCCAAGCGCAGCCACTACATCCCAGGGGATATCAACAGTCTCGACACATTTAAGACCCTGAGCGCCAAGATCACAGAGGTGCAAACCGCCTGGAAGCTCCCGGGCAATGTCCTTTTTTACCTCGCCGTCGCCCCCCGATTTTTCGCCAAGGTCGTCGAGCAACTCCATGCCGTCAGTCTCACCAACCAAACCCCAGAGGCCTGGCGACGAGTCATTATCGAAAAGCCCTTTGGCCACGATCTTACCAGCGCCCGAGAGCTGAATTGCGATCTCAGCAAACACATCGAGGAATCACAGATCTACCGCATTGACCACTACCTCGGCAAAGAGACGGTGCAAAACATCATGGTCTTCCGTTTTGGCAATAGCGTCTTTGAGCCGATCTGGAACCGCCGCTACATCGAGTATGTCCAGATTACGGTTGCGGAGGAACTCGGAGTCGAACTCCGGGGCGGATATTACGATCAGTCGGGCGTCGTTCGCGACATGGTACAAAACCACATCCTCTCCGTCCTCTCTCTCATCGCCATGGAACCACCGAGTTCGATCACCGGGGACAGCGTCCGAAATGAAAAAGTGAAGGTGCTCGAATCCATCCGACCCATGACGCCGGAAGAAATTATTTCCAACACCGTTCGTGGTCAATACGGCGAAGGCATCGTCAATGGAAAGTCGCTCCCCGCCTACCGCAACGAACCGGATGTGGACCCCAATTCCAATACCGAGACATTTGTGGCCATGAAGTTGATGGTGGAAAACTGGCGTTGGGCTGAGGTGCCATTTTTCATTCGGAGCGGCAAACGTCTCGCCGCTCACACGACCCAAATTGTCATCGGCTTCCGCCGCGCCCCTCTCCTGCTCTTCGGGGCACAGATGCAGGACGATCTTGATCCGAACCGTCTCGTCATCCACGTCCAACCCGACGAGGGCATCACCCTGGATATTCGTGCCAAAAAACCAGGCCCCAATTTGAATGTCGCCAGCGTGCCCCTGGATTTCAGCTATGCGGACTTTGGCGAACATGCCGCCGCGACCGGCTACGAGACCCTACTTTACGACTGCATGGTCGGAGACACCACGCTTTTCCACCGCTATGACAGCGTGGATGCCTCCTGGCGTATCGTGGATCCGATTCTCGACGTCTGGCAGGCCCTCCACGCCCGGGATTACCCGAACTATGCTGCCGGCTCCTGGGGTCCGGCCGCTGCCGATGCCCTCATCCGCAAAAGCGGGCACGAGTGGCACCACTACCTTCTAAAAGCCTAGAGCTGAGGTCGATTGTATCTATGACTAAGAAGCCGCTTCGCCTTCTCGCCGGAGACATCGGGGGTACCAAGACCCATCTGGCGATCTTTTCGCTCCAGGGGGAATCTCTGACCATCGAGCGCCACCAACGTTATCCCACCGCCGGACACGCCAGCCTCAACGCCATTATCCGGAAGTTTCTCGGGAGGAAGGACAGCGCGAATCAGGAACCTCTGGCAGCCGCATGTTTCGGAGTGCCCGGCCCGGTGAAAAACGGACGCGCAAAACCCACCAACATTTCCTGGGGAGTGGACGGCGATGAGCTCTCCGACGAGTTTTCCATTCCCACCGTCACGATTCTCAACGACCTCGCGGCCAATGCGCTTGGCATCGTCGAACTCAAACCAAACGATCTGGCGGTAATCCAAGAAGGTGACCCTGAAGCCAGGGGGAATCGTTGTGTGGTGTCGCCCGGCACCGGATTGGGCGAAGCCGGGTTGTTTTGGAACGGAAGACATCATCGCGTCTGGGCCAGCGAGGGCGGGCATGCCGACTTCGCTCCCCGCAATGAACTCGAGATCGCCATGCTCGAATACCTCATCAAGCGATACGGCCACGTCAGCTACGAACGCATCGCCTCCGGAATGGGTATTGAAAATATTTATCAATTCTTGGGCGATACCCGTCGCGGCCACGAAATCGCCTCCATCGCGGCCGAGATCAAGGCCGGCGACGCCGGTGCCGTTATCTCCGAACATTCCGAGGCGGGGGATTGTCCGATGTGCCGGCAAACGATCGAGATCTTTATTTCCGTTCTTGGAGCTGAAGCAGGCAATATGGCGCTCAAGTCCATGGCTCTCGGCGGCGTCTATCTGGGAGGGGGCATCCCGGTCAAAATGCTACCGCTGCTTCGTGGGGTCGGATTCATCAATGCCTTCAATGACAAGGGTCGGCACACTTCCCTCCTGGAATCGATGCCCATCAAAGTCATCCTTAATGACGACGCCGCCCTCCTCGGTGCCGCCCGTCACGCGATCGACAGTATCGACGTCTGACGGACGCTCGTCACTCCGCCGCTACCCGTCGAGCCCGCAATGCCATATAGGCGAAGCTATCCGTCAGTGCCCGCCAGCTGGCTTCAATAATGTTATCCGACACCCCCACGGTGCCCCAGGATTCCTGACCGGCCGATGAGGTGATGAGCACTCGCGTACGGGCAGCCGTTCCGCGCCCGCCATCCACGATGCGGACCTTGTAATCCGTTAGCCGCACCTCATCGATCCAGGAATAGAAGGGTCGCAGCGCTTTCCGCAATGCGGCATCCAGGGCATTTACCGGCCCGTCACCCTCGGCCACCGTGTATTCCGCCGTCCCATTGACCGAAAGCTTCACCGTCGCCTCACAGGGCTCCGACGCTCCATCGCCCCGGCATCGATAGTGGCAATGGTATTCCTTGAGCTCAAAGATCGGTTCGTATTTGCCCAGTGTCTTTCGCAGCAACAGTTCAAAAGATCCCTCGGCCGCCTCATATTCGTATCCCGCCGCCTCAGCCTCCTTGATCTCCCTCAAAATCGCGCCCACTTCGGCGGAACCTTTTTTCAATGGGATCCCTAATTCCTTTGCCTTCATCAGCACATTGGTTTGCCCCGCCATGTCGGAAACGACGATGGTCTGCCGATTCCCAACCCGGGCGGGATCGACATGTTCGTAGGTGCGGGCCAGTTTCTGTACGGCATGAACATGCAGCCCCCCCTTGTGGGTAAACGCTGCCGCCCCCACGTAGGGCGCCCGGATATCATGCGGCACATTGGCCAGTTCGTCGATAAATGCAGAAACATCATGGAGCTGTGCCAGGTCCGGCACGACGTCCATTCCGAACTTGAGTTGCAGGGTCGGGATGACGGTCGTCAAATTGCAGTTTCCCACCCGTTCGCCATAGCCATTGATCGTGCCTTGCACCTGAGAGGCCCCGGCCTCAATGGCCGCCAGGGCGTTAGCCACCCCCACCCCACTGTCATTATGAGTGTGGATGCCGACGGGGACCCCGAGAGCGGCAATCGCCTTGCGGGTCACTTCGCTGATGAACCCCGGAAGGGATCCTCCGTTGGTGTCACACAGCACCACCAGATCCGCCCCGGCCTCCGCTGCGGCTTGAATCGTCGCCAAGGAATACGCCTCATCCTCCCGAAAACTATCAAAGAAATGTTCGGCGTCATAGAATACCTCCCGCCCCTGGCTTTTCAAATGCCGCACCGTGTCCGCGATCATGGCCAGATTTTCCTCCAGCGACACTTGAAAGACTTCTGTGACATGCAGCGGCCAGGTCTTACCAACGACGGTGACCACCGGCGTTTTGGCATCGAGAAGCATCTGCACCTGAGGATCGTCCTCCACCTTCATGCGTCCCCGACGGGTCATGCCAAAGGCGACAATTTTTGCATGACTCCAGGTGCGCCGGGCCGCCTCTTCAAAAAATGCCGCATCCTTGGGATTGGAGCCGGGCCAGCCTCCCTCAATGTAATCGATCCCAAAATCGTCGAGCCGCTCCGCGACCCGGATCTTATCGAGCACGGAAAAAGAAATCCCCGTGCCCTGAGTGCCGTCACGCAAGGTCGTGTCGTAGAGAGTTACCGTCTTCATTGGAAAAGGGATCACCATAACTCCGCCACCCCCCTCAGGCAAGCTCTCAGGCTACGACTGCCCCGGGCGAATCCCAAATCCAGGCCCTGCGGACGCCGAGCGGAACCGGATCACGCCGTCGCCGGATCCACAGCAAATGGCACCAGGGGCATCGCGTCCTCATGATCTAGTGCACGGGAACAAATTGCAAAAAACTCCCCTCGGCCGTTTGCCCTGCGAATATCATGCAAGAAGGTCCCCGTCGCATCGATCCCAGCCCCGAGAAAATTGGCATATTTTTTCATCTTTTGAACCTGCTGGTTTTCGACGATCTCCGGGTCACAGACCGCCTCGTAAAGAGCATGGATAAAGGCCAGCACTTGTCGTCCCGTCGGCAAGACCACCTGTTCGCCCCTCAGTTTCTGGCGTATTTGCTCAAAGAGCCAGGGATTGCGCACCACCCCGCGCCCAATCATCAGGCCACGAGCCCCGGTTGAGCGCAGGACGTCGGCGGCACCATCCGCCGAGGCCACATTGCCATTGGCCAACACCGGACAATCCAGCGCCCGAACCGCCTCCCCTATGAGGTCATAACGCACTCCCCCCCGATACATTTGTTTCACGGTGCGTCCATGAATCGTCAGCAGATCGATTGCATGTTTGGCGACAATCGGCAGCAATTCGTCCAAGGTTTCCACGTCGTCAAATCCCAGCCGGGTCTTCACCGTGAAGCGGCCGGGAATCGCATCGCGCAAGGCGCCAAGAATTCGATTCGTCCGTTCCAAATCGCGGAGCAATCCGCCGCCCGCGCACTTTCGATACACAACAGGGGCCGGGCACCCGAGATTCAGATCAATCGCCACGATCGGAAACTCCTGCAATTCGCGAGCCGTCCGTACCAACGCCGGAATGTCATTCCCGATCATCTGGGCCACCACCGGACGTCCGGTCGGATTCCCCGTAATCGAGGACAAAATCGTCTTGGAGAGCCGGGACTCCGAGGTGACGCGAAAGTACTCCGTAAAATACACATCAGCGCCCCCGTATTCCCGGATTAACCGCCAAAAAGGCAAGTCGGTCACGTCCTGCATCGGAGCCAGAGCCAATACCGGCTCGGGCTGGGACAACAACGCCGCCCAGCCCGTCTCAAGGGCAAGAGGCCGAATCTCAGACGTGATCATTCGTCCGATTCTAGGCGAAAAAAAAGCTTGAGACACTTCGTTTTTCGCATTCCCCAGAGCGAATGCCCCAAATCGCTCAGCGCTCACCGCCATACCCTTCCCAAATATCACTGTCGTTCCGCGAGAATCTGTCGTATAGAGAGATCGTCCCTCTCTTGTTATGACCGCGAGATTCCTCCTTCTTGCAAATTCCCTTGGCGTTGCCATCTACATCCTCTGGCAGGGAGTGGAAAAATTCTGGTGGGAATCCTTCGGCACCTGGATGATCTCCCCCCTTATCTACGTCCGGATCTGTCCGGAAGCGTTTAAACCTTCGATGCTTGCCCTGGCAAATTCGGGCTGGGTGGCTAACGCCATTTTCTGTGGCATCCCGCTGGTCATGTTTGTCGTCGCCCTCATCGCCGGTTCCGTGGCCTTCTGGAACAAGTCCCTTCGTCTGGCGGCGATCGCCTGCTTCCTCATGAGCTCAATTTTTCTTGTCTATCACTCCATCAAACACCTGGGGATGACTTTTCAAGTTATCTAGCCACCGGGCGGAAAAAGGCGGAATCTGAGCCGGAACGCCAAACGACAAAGCACTTTCCGACCCACCCCGACATCGTTAGCCTACCAAACATGCCGAACAAGACAACCACTGACACAACTTGGCATCGCGTCGGTCAGTTGACCGAATTGGTGAAGCGCGAACTGCAACAAATCACCGTGGCGGGCAAACCGCTGGCGCTCTCCTGCAAGGATGGAAAATTCGGCGCGATCGCGGGTCGTTGCCTGCATGCGGGCGGGCCGCTGGGTGATGGCGAACTCCATGGTGAAAATATTATATGCCCGTGGCACGGCTGGAGTTTCAACCGCTGTGATGGCCAGTCCGGCAAGGGCTATCCCCTCGCCGTCGCCTCGTATGAACTGAAAGAGGAAGGTGACGCCCTGTGGATGCGTTTCGACACTGCCACCGCCCCAAAAGCACCGAAGCGTGAGCCCCATGCTTTGGCCCGGCCCGTGAAGCGCGAGGACGGACCGATTCGGGTCTTCGGCCTTTCCACCACCGGCATGGATGCGGAGTCGCCACGCTACTCGACCTCGGAGGATTTATTGACCGAGGCGCTCACCCACGCCAGTGGCTCGCTCGGCTGCGAGACCCAACTCATCAAGCTGGCTGAGGTGAAATTTAAACACTGCGAGGGATATTACTCGAAAGCCGCGCCGGCGTGCACCTGGCCTTGCACGCTCACCCAGATGGACGACGAAGACGAACTCGAGCCCGTCTATGAGGCGCTCGTGCATTGGGCTGATGTCGTGCTGGTGGCGACCCCAATTCGCTGGGGCGCGGCCAGTTCGCTCTATTTCAAAATGGCCGAGCGGCTGAACTGCGTGCAAAATCAAGTCACGCTCAATGACAAAGTGCTCATTCAGAATAAAGTCGCCTCGTTCATCATCACCGGGGGACAGGACAACGTGCAGGGCGTCGCCGGCCAAATGCTCGGGTTCTTCAGCGAGCTGGGCTTCACATTTCCGCAATTCCCTTTCGTGGCCCACAGCCGCGGTTGGTCCGCCGAGGATATGGAGAACAACGTTCGCTTTGTGCAAACCGATGCGAACCTCCGCGAAGGCACACGCGAACTCGTAGCCCGCGCCGTAGATTCTTCGCGTGCCATCCTCGCCAGCGGTGAAGTGGCAAAGAAAATCGCGCGAGGCGGCCGGAAGGCAAGTTCCTCAGAGAAATAATTCATCCATCGCCTCCCGGTTCAGGTCCAAAAGCGGGTTGCGTTTCAGAGCGCCCATAGACACCCCCCCCCTGTTGCCAAATTTTTTTCTTGGCTCCGAGGACAATTTTCAATGATGATGTCCGCGATGGCATCACCAAATTACGCAGGCGAGAAGCGTCGGAAAGACCTCGCCAAACAAGCAAAAAAGAAGGCAAAGCTGGCGAAAAAACTCGAACAATCCCGCGAGGCAAGTTCGACGCCAAAAGATCCTGACCCTAAAATCTAGCGGACGTTCGGTCACGAGAGGATCGTCGACTTTGTCGCTGCGGTTGTGGTTTGCCACCCGCAATTCCAAATTGTCGGTTTTCCATTCTCTTTGGCACCAGCAATCAGACGGACAATTCGCTTTGGCTGCCCTGTAGAATCATCCGCAACTCGTCACCCGTCTGGATGTAGATGAGAAGTAAGTCCGGCCCGAGATGGCATTCTCGGCACCCGGCGTATCCGCCCTTCAGGGGGTGATCCCACAATTTTATCTCCAGTGGTTCGCCGGCAGACAAAAGGTCGATAACTGGTTCGAGCAAATCATCGAAACCTTTCTCACGGGATCGCCTTTCCACCCCTCATCTCCTTGGCTCAAACCGTTTGGACTTGGCGGGAACCCCTGGCCGCCATGTGGAGGTTCTCAAAAAACAATGGCATCACCGAGGGCTTCCAGAGAAAAATGAAACTCATCCAGCGCCGCCTACGGCTTCCGAAATTTTAACAACTACCGCCTGCGCGTCATCGCTCAGTGCGGCTAACCAGTAACATCAACAATGACCCTCATCCCCATTGTTTGGTGGAGAGCTCATATTAAAAGGAGGTGGCTGGAGAGGGAATCGAACCCCCGACACGAGGATTTTCAGTCCTCTGCTCTACCAACTGAGCTATCCAGCCGTTGGAAACGGAATATGAAGATTACGCAGTCCCCCTTCGATTGACAAGAGAGGATGGTGAAAAACTTTCCTGCCCAAAATGATGAGCCCAGCCGAAGGCTCCAAAACAAAAAAACAGCCGGGCCCTTTCGGACCCGGCTGTTCGGTTGAGTTTCGCGTGAGCGAGGATGAAGGGGCCTAGTAGCCGCCCATTCCACCCATGCCGCCCATTCCGCCCATGTCACCACCGCCGCCCGGAGGCATGCCGGAGGCCTTCTCCTTCTCCGGGATCTCGGTGACGATCGCCTCGGTGGTCAGGAGCAATCCACTGATGGATGCGGCGTTTTGCAGAGCACTGCGGGTTACCTTGGTCGGATCCACCACGCCGGCCTTAACAAGGTCCTCGTAAGTGTCGGTCGCGACGTTGTATCCATCATTGCCCTTGCGCTTTTTGACTTCTTGCACGATGAGAGCGCCTTCCTTGCCGGCATTGTCTGCCAGGGTCCGGAGAGGCTGCTCAATGGCGCGACGCACGATGGCGACACCAATGGCTTCATCACCTTCGAGCACAAGACGATCGAGAGCCTTCTGGGCGCGCACGAGTGCAACACCACCGCCGGGAACGATCCCTTCTTCAACGGCCGCACGGGTCGCATGGAGGGCGTCTTCGACGCGGGCTTTTTTCTCTTTCATCTCGGTTTCGGTCGCAGCGCCGACATTGATGACAGCAACGCCACCGGCGAGCTTGGCGAGACGCTCCTGGAGCTTCTCACGATCGTAGTCGGAAGTGGTCTCTTCGATCTGACGACGGATCTGATTGACCCGGCCCTGGATGTCGGAGTTCTTGCCTTCACCTTCGATGATGGTGGTGTTTTCCTTGTCAACGATGACGCGCTTGGCTTTGCCGAGGTCCTCAAGGGTGAGGTTCTCCAGCTTGATGCCGAGGTCTTCCGTGATGCAGCGTCCGCCGGTGAGAACAGCGATGTCCTCCAGCATGGACTTGCGGCGATCTCCGAAACCAGGCGCCTTGACGGCGACGATTTGCAGAGTGCCACGGAGTTTATTGACCACGAGAGTCGCGAGGGCTTCGCCTTCCACGTCTTCCGCGATGATCAGGAACGGCTTGCCGCTCTTGGCCACTTTCTCGAGAAGAGGCAGCATATCCTTGAGGTT
Organism: uncultured Spartobacteria bacterium; assembly: GCA_937890535.1. Classification (GTDB taxonomy): domain Bacteria; phylum Verrucomicrobiota; class Verrucomicrobiia; order Chthoniobacterales; family Terrimicrobiaceae; genus CAMASH01. The sequence goes on along the minus strand of CALBXK010000198.1, from coordinate 3,586 downwards.
GCTGATTTTCTTCTCATGGATGAGGATGTAAGCACCGTCGAAGTTGACTTCGAGGTTCTCCGCATTGGTCACGAAATAAGGGGAAAGATACCCCTTGTCGAACTGCATACCCTCAACAACGTCGAGAGTGGTTTCGATCGACTTCGCTTCTTCCACGGTGATGGTGCCGTCCTTGCCGACCTTGTCCATAGCATCGGCAATAATCGAGCCGATGGTGGTGTCCCAGTTGGCTGAGACGGTTGCGACCTGAGCAATTTCGGAGCTATCCTTGACCTTCTTGCTGATCTTCGCGAGTTCCGCGGTGATCGCTGCGACGGCCTTGGTGATGCCACGCTGCAGGCTGGTGGGGTTGGCACCGGCGGTCACGTTCTTGAGGCCTTCGCGATAAATCGCTTCAGCGAGAACAGTGGCCGTAGTGGTGCCGTCACCGGCGATGTCCGAGGTTTTGCTCGCGACTTCGCGAACGAGCTGGGCACCCATATTTTCATAAGGGCATTCGAGCTCGATCTCCTTGGCGACGGTCACACCATCTTTAGTGATGGTCGGACTGCCGAATTTTTTGTCGAGGATGACGTTGCGTCCGGACGGCCCGAGGGTCGCCTTGACGGTGCGGGCTAGTTTTTCGACGCCGCGCAGCAGTGCATGCCGGGCGGATTCGTCAAACAAGAGTTGTTTGGCTGCCATAATATATTTTGGTAGTTATTGGTTGAGCGTTAAAGAGACGGCTTAGCCGAGGATGCCGAGGATATCGTCCTCACGCATGATCAGATAGCTTTCGCCGTCGAGTTTGACTTCGGTTCCGCCGTATTTGGAAATGAGGACCTTGTCCCCTTTTTTCACGGTGAACGCGATGAGTTTGCCGTCCTCGTCGCGTTTGCCGGTTCCCAAGGCGACAACTTTCCCCTCTTGGGGTTTTTCCTTAGCGGTATCGGGAATGATGATTCCGCCTTTTTTGACTTCCTGCTCTTCGAGCGGATGCACAAGCACCCGATCTCCGAGAGGTTTGATGTTTACACTGGCCATAGTCGGCTTTTCTCCTTTGTGTTGGTTTGGTTTGGTTTTTAACAATCCCCGGCTCCGTGGGAACCGGGGAGCTTTGCTAAAGTGTTTCAGTCTTTCTTCTTGTCCTCGTCCACCATCTCGAACTCGGCGTCCACGACATCTGCGTCCTTGGCGGCTTCCGGTTGAGCGGCACCGTCCGGCTGGGGGGCGGCCTCATCGGCCCCTGGCTGGCCCTGCGCTTCTGCGGCTTTCTTATAAATTTCGGCGCTGATCTCATGGGATTTGGCCTCGAGATCATCGAAGGCGGTTTTGAGGGCAGCGTTGTCGGTGCCCTTGAGGGCTTCACGCACGGCCGCAATGGCATCCTCGAGCGGCTTTTTCTTCTCCGCATCCATTTTGTCGCCCAGTTCTCCGAGTTGCTTCTCAGACTGGTAGGCGAGGTTGTCCGCATTATTACGAAGCTCGATGGATTCCTTGGCCTCGGCGTCCTCCGTCGCATGGCTTTCCGCTTCCTTCTGCATCTTGTCCACTTCCTCCTTGGTGAGTCCACTGGATCCGGTGATGGAGATCTTCTGTTCCTTGCCGGACCCAAGATCCTTGGCGGAGACATTGAGAATACCGTTGGCATCGATATCGAAGGTCACTTCAATTTGCGGCGTACCCCGGGGAGCGGGAGGAATGCCATCCAGATGGAAGGTGCCCAGTTGCTTGTTGTCCCGGCTGAGCGGACGCTCGCCCTGGAGGACCTTGATCTCCACTCCGGGCTGGCTGTCGGCATAGGTGGAAAAAATCTGCGACTTGCGGCTGGGAATGGTCGTATTGCGAGGGATCATCGCGGTGGCGATGCCCCCAGCCGTTTCGATGGCCAGGGTCAATGGCGTCACGTCGAGAAGAAGCACATCCTTCACGTCCCCTTTCAGCACGCCGCCCTGAATCCCGGCCCCAATGGCGACGACCTCATCAGGGTTTACGCCCTTGTGGGGATCCTTGCCGACCAGCTTGTGCGCGGTCTCAATAACTTTGGGCATGCGGGTCATGCCCCCGACAAGAACGAGTTCGTCAATCGAACTGGCACTCCATTTCGCATCGCTCAAGCAATCCTTCACGGGCTTGATCGTGCGTTCAAAGAGATCCTCGGTCAGTTGCTCAAGTTTGGAGCGGGTGAGTTTTTTCTGAATGTGCTTCGGTCCGCTCTGGTCGGCGGTGACGAAGGGCAGATTGATTTCAAATTCTTGCGTCGAAGAGAGTGCGATCTTGGCCTTTTCGACCTCTTCCTTGATGCGCTGCACGGCGTCGGGCTGCTTCGTCAAATCAATGCCGGAATCCTTCTTAAACTCCTCGATGATCCAATCCATGAGGCGATTGTCCCAGTCGTCGCCCCCCAGGTGGGTGTCCCCATTGGTGGCGGCCACCTGAAACACGCCATCGCCAATCTCAAGGGCGCAAATATCAAAAGTGCCGCCCCCTAAATCGTAGACCGCAATTTTTTCGTCCGCTTTTTTGTCGAGCCCGTAGGCGAGTGAGGCTGCGGTCGGTTCGTTGATGATTCGCAGCACTTCCAGGCCGGCAATTTTTCCCGCATCCTTGGTTGCGTTACGTTGAGAGTCATTGAAATACGCCGGGACCGTGATCACTGCCTGGGTGATTTTTTCACCGAGTTTGGATTCCGCATCGGCCTTGAGCTTGCCTAAAATCATGGCGGCGATCTCAGGAGGGCTAAAGCGTTTCTTTTCCCCGTTCACGTCCACCTCAATGTGCGCATCGCCATTGGGCGCTTCCACAACCGTATAAGGGACCCGCTTGAACTCGTCTCCCACCTCGGAAAATTTGCGCCCCATGAAGCGCTTTACAGAAAATACTGTGTTCTGTGGATTGGTAATGGCCTGCCGTTTGGCGGCCTGACCAACAATGCGTTCACCACTCTTGGTGAATGCGACCACAGACGGCGTAGTGCGAGCTCCTTCAGAATTTTCCAAGACGACGGGTTCACCACCCTCCATCACGGCCATACAAGAATTCGTTGTTCCCAAATCGATACCTAAAATCTTTGACATAATTTTTTACTCCGCATTCTTTAAGCAAGAGTCATACCTAACCTTCGATGCATGTAATTACATGTTGGTTATGAGTCATTTGTGATTTTACAAAAAAATCGCACTCGTATAAAATGCGCCACAATGGCTCATTTAGATCGCCAAAGAGCGCCACTCTGCCCACATTATTGGCACACTTCGGTCCAATTTAAGAAGAAAGCACCCTAAAACCGAAGCCCGAACTTGGCGTAGGCGGTCTGGATCTCGTCCATCAACTCGGACTCGGTACGGCCATTGAGAAGAATTTTGAGGGAATCTTTTTGGAAGGCGTCCCTGGCCTCCGCCGAGGCCAGAACGGCGGGCTTCTTCGGGTGGCTAAGCTCCCCTTGCCAGCGATAACTTCCATCGGCTGCGACCACCACGCCGGGTTGCTTCTTGAACTCCTCGACCTCTCGAGCATAGGTCATCACTTCCTGCCGGACGACATTCACTTTCCGAAAATATCGCATGAAAAGTTGACCGTCTCCGTCACCATCCAGGTGCATGAAGTA
>CALBXK010000197.1 GCA_937890535.1 uncultured Spartobacteria bacterium | reverse complement strand
GAGAAAAGCCCCGATGGCGGCGATGAATTTCACGTCTCCGAAGCCCATGGCCTCCCGCGGGATCACGGCTGAGCGGAGAGTGCCCTTAAGCGAGGGGATGTCCTCGAGTGGGGTCTCCGTATCATTGAAAATGACGCGGTCGTGTCGAATGCGGAGGCGGGCGTCCTGATGGGTCGTGCCAGCGAGATCCAACTCCGGGCACTCAAGGACAAGCTCGTCGGATTCGCGCGAAAAAATTTCCTCCCAGGAGAGGGATTCGTCGTCGATAGAGAAAACAATCGTCTCTTCGCGTTGGGCGATGGAGAAGGGCTCGGGCGGCGAAAATTTGTGACGTTTGCGCCCGAAGGCCAGTTTGCCGAGTTCAACAATGAGCCAGAGGAGTCCGTATCCCAGCGCCGCCCCAGCGAGCGACAGTCCCAGGGCCTGCCAATGGGAAGTGACTCCCATCAATTGCGGAAGCAGGAAACTGAGGAGGAGACCGGCGGCGGTGCCACCCCAGGTAATTTCGTCGGGAATGATGAAATGTTCGATGTCAATGAAGGTGGCGGCGATCAAAAGGGCAATGATGACGGCATAGGCCGGCGCAAGAGGAAGGCCATATCGCATCCAGACCCAGAGAAAGAGACCGGCGGTGAGGGCTTCGACTAGAAAATAGCGGGCGGAAATGCGGGCCTTGCATCCGGAACAGCGGCCGCGCAGGGCCAACCAGCTCAGGAGCGGAATGTTTTCATACCAGGGAATGAGCCGTTGGCAGGATGGGCAGAACGACCGGCGGGGATTGCTGAGGGGAATGTTCCGCGGCATGCGGTGGATGCAGGCGTTAAGAAACGATCCTACGATCGCTCCCAAAAGCGTCGCAAAGACAGGAAAAATCACCTCAGGCATTGAAGAAAATTATGAATTAAGAATTAGGAATGAGGAAGGGATCTGATGGCCTTCCGGGTTCTTCCTTTAACATTCCTAATTTTCTTCCTTTGGAAGTTTTTCTTCGACCATTTCGCAGAGCACATGGAGGAGGAACTTCTGGGCCTCCTGGATGCGCGCGGTGACAGTGCCGGGGACAATTAATTCGATGTCCGCCGCACCGGAGGTGAACCCACCGCCCTTGCCCAAGAGTACGATGTTTTTCATCTGTTGGCGGCGGGATTCCTCGATGGCGGAGAGGATGTTGCGGGATTTTCCACTGCTGGAGATGGCGATGAGGACATCCCCTGGTTTGCCAAAGGCTTTCACCTGCCGGGAAAAAATATCCTGAAAGGCGTAATCATTGCCAATGGCGGTGAGAAGGCCTCCATCGACATTGAGAGCCATGGCCGGATAGGGACGCCGGTCCTCCTTGAAGCGGCAGGTGAACTCGGTGGCAATATGCGCGCTGTCCGCGGCGCTGCCGCCATTGCCGCAGAGCAGGAGCTTGCCGCCATTCAAAAAGCATTCCAGCACGGTGTTGGCCGCTTGGGCGAGGGGCTTTTCGAGGTCCCGAACGGATTCCAGACTCGCTAGCGCCTCGTTGAGAGAATTTTGATAATGGGTCATGTGGCAGTCGGGGTTGAAGCCTCGGAACGGAACCGGGGATCGTCTTGGAGAATTTTTGCGAACCCGGGCCAGTCCGCGATATCCATTTCCGGGAAGAGGAGGAGATAGGCGGTGACCGGGAGCGCGGGATGGTTTTGAAAAAGGCCATCCATGGCGGCCCGGAGGGCGTCCGGAGACGGCTCGGGCGGTAGGGTTTCCAGCAGGCCCTGACCGTCGTGGGGCACATCGAGCGCGTCGAGAAACTCGCAGATCATCGGGCGGTGAGCCCCGAGCAGCCAGGTCTGCAGGACCTCGGCGGCGGCATCGTTATTGGACGAACGCGATAGCTCGGTCTTCATCCAGCTATGGCGCTCCGGAAGGGGCTTGCGGTTGAGAAAGATCGGACGGAGTCGCCGCCGGTTGGCCACAAGCTGAAGGCAGGCCCGATAGGCAGGTCGGTCCTGCTGGTGGAGGTATTGCAGAATCTCTCCGGCATTCGGATCGGAAAATTGGTGAAAAATTTCGTGGGCTTTCATGGACGTTCGTAGGTGTTTCGTCTTCTTGGCCCAAATTGCGAGCCTGTCTGGAAGGCACCGTATGAAGATTGGAATGGCGGGAGTCAAGCCCCCACCCGCACCGGGGCAATTGACATAAGGCGACAAAGCCGCTTGTATCCCGCGCCATGAGGACACTCCTCGGAATCTTTATCACCACCATCGTTTTCTGTTCCTGTTCGACCGTGGAGGTGCCGGCCACCAAGTTGGAAAAAGCCAAAATTCTGCCGCTTGAACTGCAGGATGCATTTCAATTCCGCAAGGTGAAGATGTATTTCTACGATCCTTCGACTCCCTTGGTCACATCCAGTGAACCGGTGGTTTTCGAACGCAAGCGGGTGGAGTGGGGGGCTCTGGATAACTTCGATCGCACCCAACGGTATGGAAATTATTTCAGCTTTTTTTGGAGGACGTCCCAGGAGGCGGATGTGACCGTTCGGCTGGAATACCGCCAGGCGGCTCTGGGAGCCAGTGTCATGGCCATGGAGCGATACTACCCGGCGGCGCGCGGCTCGGTTCGATCGGATTTCGAGGTCAACGGCGATGACTTTTCGGAGTTTGGCCGGGTGACCTCTTGGCGGGCTTTGTTGATTGTGGATGGACGGATTGTCGCGCTGACCCAATCCTTTATGTGGCGGTGATCAAACGAGGCATGAATTTGACAGTCCTCGACGGGATGGGGTAGTGTGAACCAAAGAGTGAGTACTATATCGTCGGTGCTGGTTGGTTGCCTGGGGCAGATCGTTTGGGTCAAGATCCAGGGCCGTGGAAGTTTTCAAAATAGCGTGGGCTTGAAGGAATACGTCGGGCGCATGGTTCTTCGTGGTCACCGGGATTTCGTTGTTGATCTGATGGACTGCGAGCAGATGGACTCCACCTTTATGGGGACGCTCGCCGGGGTCGCCCTGCGATTGCGGGAGATCGGCCAGGGCGGACTGCGCGCCATCAACGTCAATGAGCGCAATGCCGGCCTTCTATGCAGCCTTGGGCTCGATCAGATTTTTTCCGTGGAGGAGGCTGACGGAGGCATTTCCCTCCCAGACGAAAAGACGCAACTTCACCAGGCGGACTCCCCGTCTGCGAACGGCGGCGAACAGCAGAAGACGGTTCTCGAAGCGCATGAGGCGCTCGTGGAGGCCGACGCGGCCAATGAGGTGAAATTCCGGGATGTGCTCGATTTCCTGCGGCTGGAGCAGGATCTTCCCGAAAGCGGGCGGGGCGGGGACACCTAGGGTCGGGACACTTTCCTGCCAGATGCTCTGGACCTACATATTTTTTGCGCTCTTTGCCGGCACCTTGGTGGCATTGATTGCAGTGGTCAATATTATGACCCGCCGCATCAGTGAGTTGGAGCAGCAGCGAGCCGAATTGCAGGTCGAGGAAGATCGTGTTTTTGATTTTTTGCACGGACTGGGTGAAGCCTTTTCGGAGGGAGTGCGTTCCTCCCAATTGCACCGCCTGATCGTGGAAAGCGCGATGCGTATTCTCGATGCCCACGGAGGGACCCTCTACCTCATGGATAAGACGGACGAGATGCTGGTGCCCGCCTTTGTTTCGAAAGGATGTCCGGCGCTCTTGGATGTGCCGGCTCACATTCTTGAACAGGCGGACACCAACCCCGTCGCCTTGGAGAGCTTTCTCCGCCTCAGCGTCGTTCAACGCGGAGAGGGACCCCTTGGAAAAGTGCTGGAAACCAGGGAGGCTCGGAATTTTACGGAAGCGGAACTGACCGAGATCTTGCCAAATGACAGAGCGGTGGCCCATTCGGCCATCGTGGGGCCATTGGTCTATCGCCGGAAGATTCTGGGTATGCTCGGGCTGGCCAACGGGCCCATGAGCACCCCGTTCACCGAGAAAGATCTGATCGTTTTTCGGACCATTGCCGAACAGTCGGCCTTCGCCATTTACAACGAGACGGTCTATCTCGAAGCCAGCGAAAAGAAGCGGATGGACCACGACCTAGAAATCGCGCGTGACATCCAGCGGATCTTGCTCCCCTCGGCGGCGGCGGAAGTGGCAGGTTACGAACTCAGCGGCATCAATGTTCCGGCCCGGCAGGTGAGCGGAGATTACTACGATTATATCCAAGTGGACGAGCGGCGGGTGGGCGTGGCCATTGCCGATGTATCCGGAAAGGGGGTTCCCGCCTCCCTCA
>CALBXK010000196.1 GCA_937890535.1 uncultured Spartobacteria bacterium | reverse complement strand
AGGGTACTGGCGGCGAGGGATTTTTCGGCCCGCTCCAGCGACGCCTCTTTTTCGGTAATCACGGGTTGGCGCGGGTGCGGATGACGATCTCGACGCGACGGTTGATTTGTTGTTCCTCGCTGGTTCCTGTGCCCGGGACCAGAAGGCGGGATTCGCCGAGGCCCATGGTTTCGGTGCGGTCCGGCGGGGTTTTCATGACATTGACGAGCCACATTTTGACGACTTCCGCCCGCCGCTGACTGAGCGCGAGATTGTACTCGTCGGGTCCAAAGGAATCGGTGTGACCTTCGATGAGAAAAGTCGCCTGGGGGTTGCGTTGGATGAGTTCGGCCAGCTTCTCGAGGCTGGCGACCGCCTGGGATTGGAGCTCCGCCTGGTCGGAATCGAAGAGCAGGTCCGCAGGCATGAGGATGGGTGCGGTCTCGGCGGTGAGGGGACCCGTTTGGGCCAGGAGGTCATCGAGATTGCTGAATCCCGGGGTGTCTCCGCCCCGCAGTTGACCCGCCTTGACGATGGCCCGGCCCGCCAGCGTGTCCGGATCGAGAATATTGCCCAGAGTTTTTCCACCCGCTTCGGGACTCTCGGAGAGCAGGGCGGTTTCCAGGGATTGGGAATCTTCAAGCAAACTCTTCGCCCCGCTGGTCTCGGCCAGTCGGGCGGCAGCGTCGAAGGTGGTTATTGCGACGGTGGGTTTGTCCGAGAGAAAAGAGTGATCGATCGCCGGGGCTGACGGCTCACCTGACGTGTCGGCTATCAGCTTCTCGAAAGCAACGCGTTCCTGGGGCAGAGCAATGGCTTGGGGGGCCATCGCCTGGCTCCTCTCCGTGGCACTGGAGGGTTCGGGTTCGAGCAACTTCTCGTCAATTTCTACTCGCTCGATGTGAAAAGCCCGGGGCACAACCCGTTCGTAGTAGGATTCGCTGATGGTGGGGCTGAGGCGGAAGCCCCTCGCCCAATATAAAAAATAACCGTGCAAAAGCAGGGAAAGTATCAAAGCCGGAATGATCCATCGAACAAAGCCGGTGGGGGCGTCTTCCCGGTGATTGTCGTATTCCGCTTCCATCATAGTTTTTCAATCTATCGTTCGACCAGGGAAATTCAATCGGGAACCGGAGGGACGCTGGACTCAGGGAGTGTCCGAGCCTGACCACGCTGGGGGGGGGCGGGGGGGGACTAGCTCAAATTTCGCATTCCTGTTTCGGGGTTTAGGATTCATAATGAGGCCATGAATTTGGTCGAGTTCGTAAAAAAAGAATGTCGGCGGTTAATTTCGCTCAAGGACAATCCGCACGCCATCGCCGGAGGACTGGCCATTGGAATTTTTGTGGGTTTCACTCCCCTCTTTGGGGTGAAGACCCTTCTTGCCCTCGGCCTGGCCTGGGCGGTGCGGTGCAATCCCATCGCCGCCGTGATCACCGTCTCCCTGCACGATCTTCTCACTCCCATCACACCCTTCATGCTTCGTTTCGAATATGACATCGGGTTTTGGCTGCTCAATCACCCGCACCATTTTCCGCCCAGCTTCGAGCTCCTTCATGACCATATTAAAGTCGAAAAAATGTTGGAATGGACCACCTTCTTCCATGTCGGCCTGCCGGTTCTGGTCGGCTCGCTTCTCATATCGTTCCCGTTGTCCATCCTGGTCTATTTTACCGCACTGGCCTTCCTGAAGGCCCGGAAGAAGAAAGCTGAGAGGCTGAAGGCGGCAGGATCGGGGGTGGGAAATGGCCATGCTGGCGGGAAATAATTTTGAGGAGGAACCTTTTCCCTTGCTGGAGGCGGGAGGATCGGTGTTAATCCCTCCCCCGCATGTCATCCCCAATACTCACGCTTGGTCTGCCTTCCGGCAGTTTGATGGACGCGACCATGGATTTGTTTGCCAAGGCGGGGTTTCCCGTATCCGGATCGAAACGCTCTTATCGTCCGACGTCCGATGACCCCGAACTGGCGATCCGCTTGCTGCGGGCCCAGGAAATTAGCCGCTATGTCGAACACGGCTACTTGGATGCTGGCCTGACGGGTCGCGACTGGGTGGCCGAAAACGCCTCCGATGTCCGTGAGGTCGAGGTGTTGCCCTACAGCAAAGTAAGTTCGCGCCCGACCCGATGGGTGCTGGTCGTTCCGGAAGATTCTCCCATCCGCACCGTTCAGGATTTGGAGGGCAAGAGCGTGGCGACTGAGGCGGTCGGCCTCGCCAAACGATATTTTGAAAAGGTCGGAGTGTCCGTCCGCGTGGAATTTTCCTGGGGAGCCACGGAAGTCAAAGTTCCGGATCTGGTGGACGCGATCATTGACATTACCGAGACCGGTTCTTCACTGCGTGCCAATAATTTGCGGATCGTAGATACCCTGATGGAATCTTATCCCGTCTTGGTGGCCAACCATGCCGCGTGGGAAGATGATTGGAAGCGCACCAAGCTGGAAACCCTGGCGATGTTGCTCAAATCGGCCCTCAATGCCCGGGATCTGGTGGGATTAAAAATGAACCTCCCCGAAGGAAAGTTGAAGAATTTGCTTGAGGCGTTGCCTTCCCTCCGAAATCCTACGGTTTCGCCTCTTGCTCAGTCTGGTTGGGCTGCCGTCGAAACGGTGATCGAAGAAAAGATCGTCCGTGAGATCATCCCCAGACTCAAGGCACTGGGAGCGGAGGGGATCATCGAGTATCCTCTCAACAAAGTTGTACATTAGTCGTAGTCAAGAAGTTAGAAGCTAAAAACTGTTCATGGGTTCACTTAAAAAGAAACGGAAGTCGAAAATCGCGAAGCATAAACGTCGTAAGCGTAAGCGCGAAAATCGTCACAAGAAGCGGTTGCGCTACAAGTCGTAGCGGATACACTTACCGCCATGAGCATAAATTGGCGTTTCGGGACTGCTGTAGGCAGAACTCGGAAGGGTTTTTTGTTGCTCATGATGGTCGGCGGTCTGGGAGGGATGACGGCGCATGCCGCCATCGCTGACCTGCTGCCCGAGGATCCCCTGGCGGTTGGACCGGAATTGGATTCCAAAGCCGCGCGTCAGGCGGACGCCTTGTCGTGGTTTGCCGACGGTTTGTTCGCCGAGGAGCGGGATGGGCCTGAAAAGGCGTTGGAAAGTTATCGCAAGGCGTTGGAACTGGATCCAGGGAATGTGGATCTGGCCATCCGCTTATCTTACGACCAACTGCGCCGCGGGGAAATCACCGAGGCGATTTCCCTGCTCAAGGATGCGGTCAAGGCGGCTCCGACGGACCCCGAACCCTGTCTGGCCCTGTCGTCGATTTACCTGCGTCATTTGCAGAAGCCGGATTTGGCGTTCAAATATGCCAAGAGGGCCTTGGAACTGGCGCCAAATCGTTTGGCGTCCTACGCCGCCCTTATCGAGGTCTACCAAGCCCGGGGCGATTCGGCCATGGTGTCGGAACTGATCGATCAAGCCTCCCGCTCGAAGAACGCCAAGGCGGAATATTGGATTTCTTTGGCAGAATTGGCGGGCCAAAAACTTCTGCGACCGGGTGGTGGCGAAATGACGGCGAAGGAGCGCGAACAATTGGAGGGCTTGTTGGCGAAGGCGGCCAAGGCGGGAGCCAGGGATGCTGTGGTGCAGGCTCGAATCGGAGACCTCTACGCTTTGGGGGGAAAAATTGCCCTGGCGCTTCCCTGTTACCGGCGGGCGGTCGAACTCGACTCGTCTTTGGCGGGCGTGCGGGAGAAATTGGCCGGAAGCTATATGGAGATCGGACAGTCGGCCGAGGCGATTGCGGTGATCGAGGACATTATCGCGGAGAATCCTTTGAATGTCGCCGCCTATGACCAACTCACCGAACTTCAACTCCGCAGGGAGAACATCCCGGCGGCCCTCGCCAGCGCTGAACAGTCGCTGATTCTCGTGCCGGGCGATCCCATTCGTTACGACCGGGTTATTCGGATGAACTTGGAACTGAGCCGATCCGCCGCCGCGCTTGTCCACGCCCGCGAGGCCTCGAAACGATTTCCCAAAACACCCGCATTTTCCTTTTTTGAGGCTCTGGCTCTGAGCGAAGAAAAACGTCACACTGAAGCCATCCGGGCGTTCGAGCGCACGGTCGTTGAGGCGGGCAACTCGCATCCCGATCTTCTCGACGGGGATTTCTATTTTTCCTATGGAGCGGCCGCAGAACAGGGCGGGCAAACAGAAAAAGCCCTCGAACTCTTTCGCAAATCTATCGTTCTGGACCCTGGAAATTCCGCCCGGGCGTACAACTACATTGGGTACATGTGGGTGGAGAAAAACGAAAATCTGGATGAGGCCGAACGCCTGATTCGCAAAGCAGTGGAATTGGACCCCGGTAATGGGGCCTACATTGACAGCCTCGGCTGGTTGTTCTTTAAGCAGGAAAAATACGAAGCGGCGTTGACGGAGTTGCTGCGAGCTCCCGAGGCACTTCCCGAACCGGATGCGGTCGTCTTTGACCACATCGGAGACGCCTATGAAAAGCTGGGCCGGAAAACCGAGGCGGTTCTTTATTGGCAGAAGGCGGCGCAGTTGGATCCGGAAAATTCTGTTCTGGCGGAAAAACTCGATAAGGCGGCCGAAAAGGTGGTCGGCCAACCGAAGGATTAGGCGCGTCGAATTTCTCCGCACCCGCGGGTATTGAGAGTATCCCTTGCCTCATGCCACAAATTCCAAGTTGGTGACTTCGGGAATGAGTTCGGCTTCCGCCGCTTCTTTGAGAAATTGTCGGACGGCCGCTCGGCCAGTTTCGCCGTAATCAAGGGTCAGCTCATTGACATACATTCCGATGAATTCATCGGCCAAGAGAGTGTCGAGATCCCGGGCGTGAGCCATGCTGTAGCTGACTGCCGGAGCGCGATGCTTCAGCCCGTAGGCGATGCTGTCGCGCAGGATTCCGCTGAGTTCGGACTGGACTTCGGGGGGGATGTCCTTGCGGATGACGTTGCCGCCAAGGGGTAACGGGAGGTTTCGGGTGCGCTTCCACCATTCGCCTAAATCGAGAATATTGACGAAGCCCTCTTTCGCATAGGTGAGCTGGCCTTCGTGAATGATGAGCCCGACCTCGGCTTGGCCGGAATGGACGGCCTGGAAAATTTCGTCAAAGGGAACCACGATATGCTGAAAATTCCGTCCGAGAAAGAGTTGCCCTGCGAGGTAGGCGCTCGTCATTTCGCCAGGAATGGCGATGGTTTTACCTTGGAGCCAGGCTTTGCGTTCTGCGTCATTGGCGGAATCTTCGGGGCCGGATTTTGAAACAAACATGGGCCCGTAGCCATCTCCCATGCTGGCTCCGCTGGAGAGGAGGGCATATTTATCGAGGACGTGAGCGAGGGCGTGAATGGAGACGGCGGTGATGTGCAGTTCGCCCCGGGTGGCACGCTCATTCAGAGTTTGAATGTCCTGCAAGGTGTGTTCGAACCGGTAGCCATGCTGGTCGATGAGATTCTCGGCCATGGCGTAGAACATGAAGGCGTCATCGGGGTCGGGAGAGTGGCCAAGAGTGAGGGTTTGGGATTTCCAGTCAGGCATTTTGTGAAGTGACGAGTGGTGTCTAGTGGCGAAGGATTTCGCTGATGAGTTGGGGGCCGCGGTAAACGAACCCTGTGTAGATTTGGACGAGGCTCGCCCCGGCGTCAAACTTCTCCTTGGCGGTGGAGGCATCCATCACTCCCCCGGAGGCAATGACGGGCAGTCCAGTGGCGCGGGTCAGGAGCCGCAGCATGGCGGTGGATTTTTCGCGCAGCGGGGCTCCGCTGAGGCCGCCTTGCTGGTCGTGAGCGATTGGAATGGAGGAATGATCCAGGGTGGTGTTGGTGGCGATGAGGCCGGAAAGATTTTCTTCCACGGCGAGAGTGGCGATTTCCTGGGCGGCCGATTCCTCCAGGTCCGGCGCGATCTTGACCAGAAGGGGTTTCTTCGCATCGAAGTCGCGCAGGGTGCGAATGATGGCAGTGAGCGCCCCGCGATCCTGCAGGCTGCGCAGTCCCGGGGTGTTCGGTGAACTCACGTTGATGACGAAATAGTCCCCAAAGGTCAGTAAGTGCCGGTAGCTGGCAAGATAGTCGGCCGGAGCTTCCGCAAGTTCGGTCACCTTTGATTTTCCAAGATTCACGCCCACCGGGATCTGAGGCCATCGGCCCGAGTCTTTCAGACTCTGCAGACGTCGGGCCACCGCCACCGCACCGTCGTTGTTGAATCCCATCCGGTTGATGAGGGCGTGCTGTCGGGGGTACCGGAAAAGGCGGGGCTGAGGATTTCCAGGTTGCGGGTGGGCGGTGACCGTGCCGATCTCGATGAAGCCAAACCCCAGAGCCTCCCAGGCGGGGAGGGCGAGGGCACTCTTATCCATTCCTGCGGCCAGTCCGACGGGATTGGGAAAATTGACGCCGAAGAGGGACTTCGGTGCGCTCGATGTCGACGTGCGGGCCCCGAGACAACTGCGGATGAGAGGAAGCGGGGTGTGTTCCAAGAGGGCGAGAGCCAGATGGTGCGCGGTTTCTGCGTCCAATCGGAACAAGAGGGGGCGTAGAATGGATGCGTAGAGATTCAAAGATTAGCGACGATGGACACAGATTTGATCATTTGATTCCCGAGGCGTCACTTGCCAATGCAGAAGGAACTGAAGATTTGGCCCAGGATATCTTCGATGTCCGTCGTGCCCACGACCTCCCCGACGGCGTCGAGAGCGGCCCGGAGGGGAACGCTGACCAGTTCCGGAGCGATCGAATTTTTGAGATCCTCGCGGGCCTGAAAGAGCGCGTCCGACGCCCGGCGCAGACAGGCCTGGTGGCGGGCGTTGATTGCGGCCAGCATCGGGGCCTCGGAGGAGGAACCTCCCCGCGCCCGATCCACGATGGCCTGGACCAGAATGTCGAGCCCTTCTCCGGTTTGCACGGAAAGCGGGATGGCGGACTCGGGACGGGGGAAGGACTCGTGGGGCAAATCGATTTTATTGAGGGCCACGATTTCATTTTCTGCGAGAGGATCCCGATAGGGAGCGGTGATGTCCATGACATGAACCACCACGTCGGCCCGCTCGATCGCCTGACGAGCCCGGGTGACGCCCTCGTTCTCGACGACGTCCTGGGTTTCGCGCAGCCCGGCGGTGTCGGTGATCCGAAAGGGAATGCCGCTTAGACTGGCAAATTCCTCGATGGTGTCGCGGGTGGTGCCGGGGGTTTCGCTGACGATGGCGCGTTCAAAGCCAAGGAGGCGGTTGAGCAGGCTGGATTTCCCGACATTGGGTTCGCCGCAGAGTACGAGCCGGACGCCCTCGCGAAGAATCCGTCCTTCATGAGCCGTCGACAGCAGGCCTTCCACCCGTTCGCGAATGGCGGCGATGTCCTCGGCAAGTTTTTTCCCCGTGTGAGGGTCGATCCCTTCTTCGGGGAAATCAATATACGCTTCCAAGTGGGCCACGACGCCGAGCAGTTGGGTGCGGATGTCTTCAATTTCCCGTCCGATGCGGCCCTCGAGTTGTTCCTGGGCGGCATGGAGGGCGCGAGGGGTGCTGGCGCGGATCACGTCCATCACCGCTTCGGCCTGGGTGAGGTCCATCTTGCCATTTACAAAGGCGCGTTGAGTGAACTCCCCCGGATCGGCGGCCCGGGCTCCCATTGCAAGGATGGCCTCCAGGATCCGTGCCGTTACCAAGATCCCTCCGTGACAGTGAATTTCGGCCAGATCTTCGCCCGTATAACTGCGCGGGCCGGGAAAAACTGCCAGCAATCCCTCGTCCAGTTTTTCATTGGCATCGTGGAAACTCCCGAAATGCAGAACCCGGGGTGTCAGTGTTCCCTGGGGACGTTTTCCAATAAAAAGGCTGCCGGCGATGGAAATGGCCTGCGGTCCGGAGATCCGCAGCAGGGATACCGCCCCTTCGCCCGGGGGCGTGGAAATGGCGGCAATGGTGTCCTCGGCGAGCATGGAAATTCGGGGGTCAGATCCCGGACGGCATGTGTTCGATGAGTCCCTCGGCATCGATCTCTTTCAGTTTGGCAATGAAATGGCGGTTCTGCTCCATCGTTCCCACAGAGACCCGGATCCACTCGGGCATTTTATAGCTGCGCATGGCCCGGACGATGATTCCGTTCCGGAGCAGGCCGGCAAAGACTTGATCGCCGTCGCCCACGCGAACGAGGACGAAATTTGCCGCGCTGGGCACAAATTCCAGACCCATGTCGCAAAATTCCTGCTCCAAATAGGCCCGGCCCTGATGGGTCAGTTTCCGCGTTTTTTGCATGTGTTCGTTGTCATGCAGGCCGGCCAGAGCACCGGCCTGGGCGATGCCATTGGCATTGAACGGCTGTCTGGTTTTTTGGAGGACTTCGGCAATTTTTTTGGTGGTGAGTCCATAGCCGATGCGCAGATTTGCCAGACCTTGAATTTTCGAAAATGTCCGCATGACGAGGACATTGCGTTCCTCGCGGATAAATTTGAGGGTATCGGGTGCCTCGTCGAGAAACTCGAAGTAGGCCTCATCAAAGATTACCAGCACATGCGGCGGGACCTTGTCCATGAAGCGGTCGATCGCTTCCTGACCGACCATGGTGCCGGTGGGATTATTGGGATTGGCAATAAAGACCTGGCGGGTTCGTGGCGTGATGGAGGCGAGCATGCCGTCGAGGTCGTGGGTGTAGCCTGGATCGGGCACTTCGATGGGGGTGGCTCCAAAAAGTTGTGACATTAACGTATAGACTGCAAAGGCATGGCGGGAGGTCACGACCTCGTCGCCGGGACGCAGGAAGGCATGCCCGATAAATTCGATAATTTCATTCGAGCCATTCCCGAGCACCACATTTTCGCGTTTCAGATCGAGCTTCTCTGCGATGGCGTTGCGCAGCGCCCATCCCCCGCCGTCCGGGTAAAAGTGGGCCCGCTCCAACGCCTCGCGCATGGCGGCGATGGCGAGGGGAGATGGGCCGAGCGGATTTTCATTCGAGGCCAGCTTGACGATGTCCGAGGGTTGCAAGCCCATCTCTCTCGCCAATTCCTCGACGGGCTTTCCCGGTTCATAGGCAATCAATCGCAGGACATATTCGTGAGCAGTTTTCCACATAAGAGGAGTTTTAAGTCTAAAGTTTGTAAGTTTGAAAGACTGGCGTTAAATGCCGAAGGTCCGTTTTCGCTTAACACTTTAATCTTACAAACATAAAACTTCTCTCATGCTGATTGCGGTCATTTCCGACACTCATGGAAACCTTCCGGTTTCCGTGGCCCGGATCCTTCCCCAGGCGGATGAGATCTGGCATCTGGGGGATTTCTGTGATTTGTCCATCGTGGGGACCTTGCAGGCGTTGGGGCCCCCGGTCTACGCCGTCCTGGGCAACAACGATTGGTCGCTCGATTTTCCCCGGCACCTGATTTTGGAGAGGTCGGGGCGGAAATTTTTTCTCATCCACATCCCGCCGATGAATCCCGGTGGGGCGGACTTTTTGCTGCACGGGCACACCCACGTGCCCCGGGATGAACGGATCGGGGCCACTCGCGTATTCAATCCCGGTGCCGTCGGCCGGGCGGACAAGGGCGCCCCCGCTTCCTGGGCCTGGCTGAGGATCGAAACGGATGGCACCGTGGCGTGGGAAATTGTCCCGGTCTGATAAGCCTCCCGACTCACTCAAGTTCTTAGGTCATTGGCATTTAACAGGAGTCCGATTTTGCAAGTCCTCGACGCTACCGCCATCGAGCGCTGGGAATCCAAGTCGGCTAGGGCAACTATTCCAGAATGATCCGATTGCGTTCGAGCGTGGCTCCGATGAGGCGGGCGTAGCGGGCGATCGCCTGGATCGAATCGACGCGGGCGCGGTATTCGTTGGCCTCGGCAGTGGCGAGGTCCCGTTGGAATTGAAGTACCTCAAAAGTGGTGGTGGTGCCGCTCTGTAATCGGATCTGGGCCGCGTCGAGGGTCTGCTGGGCAAAATCCAGGGCGACGCTGGCGGCGACGATGCGCTTGCGGGTGGTTTCGATCTGACCGGCCGCATTGTCGGCTTCGACGAGAATGGATTGTTCGAGACGCTTGAGCTCAACTAGGGAGCGCATGGCCTCAAGCTTGGAAACCTCGCGGTTGCCGGTGCCGGTATTATTTGGAATGGGAACGCTGAAGATGGCGCCAATATTCCAGGCGAGGTTGTTGTCGTTTTGTCCGGAGGTGCGTTCGAAGCTGGACACGAGGTCAGTGTCCACCCCGTTGAGGCCGAGGCTGCCGGTGAGATCGAGGCGGGGGAGGGCCTGATTGCGGGTAAAGATGACCGTGATCTGGCGCTTCTGAATATCGAGAAGGGCCTGGCGATAGTCGGGGCGAATGTCGAAGGCCCGCGGGATGTCGCGTTTCCGATCCGGAGGATCGTTGTCGGGAAGAATGGGCTCAGCGATGTTCAGACGGGTCTCGAGGAGGCGGGTGACCTCGTCGGTCACGAGTTCCTTGAGAAAATTCTCATTATCGCCCACCGCCCTTTCGGCGACGATAACCCGTTCCTCGCGGGAGGCGAGGTCGGAGCGAGCCTGCATGACATCGAGAGGGGCCATGACCCCAATTTCGGCCCGTTTGGCATTATCCTCGACGAGCTTGGCGGCGAGCGCCCGGGAGCGGCGTTCGACAGCGAGATTCTCAATCGAAAAATATAATTCGCTATAGACGGTGATGGTATCGGTGACGACATCGATGACCTGTTGGCGGAGTTCCCATTGGGAGATGGCGCGATTGGCGCGGGCGATGCGAACTTCGGCCAGGTTCACGTCGGTGCCGAAGTTTTTTAGGATCGGTTGCGTCAGGGTGAGGCCGAAGAAACTGTTATAGCGGGTGAATTGGGGGTCGCGCCGGTTGTCGTTGTCGATGTTGAGGGAGGGGCCGATGTCGTAGGTCAGCCCCCAGGGCAGGAGGCCGGTGATCGAGGTGGTGATTTCGGTGCCGGACTCTTCGGCAAATAGTGTTTCGGCGTTGTTGCCATTGGCGAGAGTGGGCACCTGGAGGTCCGTGCCCAGGGTGCGGAGCTCGCGTTGATTCGAGTCGTAGGTGTAGGTGGCTTCCAGGGTGGGATCGAATTTTCCTGAGGCGCTTTTTTGTTCGGCTTTCGCGATTTGAGGAGAAAATTCCGCCGTCTTGATGCGGAAATTTTTGGCGAGGGCGAGGCGGATCGCTTTTTGCAGCGTGAGATCGAGGGTGTTGCGTTCGTTGGGGGTCTGATCGTCGACGGAAGTCTCCGCTTGGGCCCTTCCGAGGCTGAGGAGAAAAATCAAGAGGAGAGCCCAAGGTGCATTCATGCCGCCGGACAGGGTAGGCGGAATGCGGAGGGATTCAAGCGATTCGAAATTCCGGAGGCGGTGGAGCCTCAAAGAGCATGGGGCGTTCGTCGAGGGGATGGGGAAACTCCAGCTTCCAGGCATGGAGCATGTGGCGGGTGAAGGCATCTCGCCGTCCGTACACCGGATCCCCCAGGATGGGACATCCGAGATGTTTGAGATGGACTCTGATCTGGTGGGTGCGACCGGTTTGGGGGTGGCATTCGAGCAGACACCGACCGTCCGCTGAGGCAACGACTCGATAGGTGGTGACGGCGTCCCGCCCGCGTCCGTTCGTGTTGACTGTCATCTTGTGACGGTGAACGGCATGTCTCCCAATCGGGGCATCAATCGTGCCATGCCGAAATCGGGGCGTGATGGCGGTGAGGGCGAGGTACGTTTTTTTGACCTCCCGATCTGCGAATCGCCCCGAAAGGGTCCGATGGGCGGGATCCGTTTTCGCCACGACCAGACAACCGCTGGTTTCCTTGTCGAGACGATGGACAATGCCAGGACGCTCGATGCCTCCAATACCGGACAGATTTTGACAATGATGAAGCAGGGCGGACACCAGCGTTCCGTGAGTGTTCCCGGCGCCGGGATGAACGACCATCCCGGTGGGTTTGTTGATGACGATCAAGGCTTCGTCCTCATAAAGAATATCCAGCGGGATGTCTTCCGGGGTGGCGGTCTGGCAGGGAATGGGATCCGGCTCAAGCCACGACACCACGTCCCCGAGGCGTACGGCGTCTGCGGATCGGGCCGGGGCCTCATTATGCCAGGCATTTCCCGCCCGAATGACTGCCTGAATACGGGAACGGGAGTGGTCGGGCAGGCGATTGGCCAAAAAGCGATCCAGGCGCAACCCCACATCCTCCGGCAAAACGTGAAAGGTATGGCGATCAGACATTGGTCGGCGAATTTCTTTGCGAAAGGTGTTTCAGGAAGGTAGCTTTCGCCAACCCGCTCCCCTTCCACCTCCAAGGATCATGCCAGCCGAAAATCGTTCCGACCAGCCTTCAGATCAACCTCCTTCCGCGACGCCGGAAGAGGAGGCCACACCCCTGGAGAGCTCAGACAACCCTTCCCCCTCCGAACCTGTCGCGGAAGTGGAGGCCCCCGAACCCATGGAAACCATCCCGGTTTCCGAAGAACGCGCGGAAGAAGAGGGTTTTGCAGGACGGCTTTTGGAGGCCTGTCCGGCCTGCGGCACACTCATGGACGTGACCGAGCAGGCTCCGTTCGAACAGATTTATTGTCCGAGTTGCGGTCAAAATCTCCGTGCCCGCAAGCAATTCAACAATTACCGTCTCATTGAGCTTCTCGGCGAAGGGGGCATGGGCTCGGTGTTCAAGGCGGTCGATTGCAACCTCAATCGCCACGTGGCCTTGAAAATTCTTAAAAAGGAATGCAGTGCCAATGAGGAGGAACGCGCCATGCTTGCCGAGGAAGCCCGCGTCACTGCCTCGATCAATCACCCCCATGTCGTGAAGGTGTTTCTCTTCGGAGAGGATCACGGGCAATTTTATCTGGCGATGGAACTTGTCGGCAAAGGGACTCTCGACGAACTTATGGTCCTGCAGCGGCGGGTCGGCGAAGCGCAAATGCTTGAGGTCGGAATCCAGATCGCCCAGGGGCTTGAGGCCGCGCTCGAACATGGCCTGATCCATCGGGACATCAAACCGGGCAACATTCTTTTTGCCGACTCTCACACCGCAAAACTGGTCGATTTTGGCCTGGCCATCGTCATGGACGAAGCCGCCTCGAAGATCGGCGAAATCTGGGGCACGCCGTACTATATTGCGCCGGAGAAACTCGAAAACCTTCCCGAGGATTTTCGGAGCGATATCTACAGCCTCGGAGGCACCATGTTTCATGCCCTCTCGGGTCGTCCGCCCTACGAAGCCGAAACCGCCTCCATGGTGGCCCTCAAGCAACTCAAGAGCCAGCCGGTGAGCTTGCAGGCCTTTGCACCGGACGTCTCCAGCGAGACCACCTACGTCATCAATCGGATGCTGGCAAAGAACATGGGGGACCGCTACCAGTCCTATCCGGAACTCATCGATCATCTTTCCTACGCCCGGAACAAATTACTGGAGCGCACCCAGCAACCCAAGAAGGAGAAGGAACGGGTGATGATGGAAACCCAGACCACCAAGAACCTGGCGGCATTTTTGAGCCTGGGCCTGCTGGCGGCGGTCCTCGTCTGCGGATTCCTTGTCTATACCTTCCGGGGCGAATTGTTCGGCAAGGGAGACGCCCCGGTCGCTTCGAGTCTCAGTTCGGCGGAGGTCAACGGACGTTTTCAGGAGGGAATCCAGATGATGGGGGAGCGGCGGTTTGATGAAGCCAGGGAGGCTTTTGGCTCACTGGCTGCGCTGCCAGACACGCCGCAGCCGATGCAAAATTGGATCCTGATGAATGAAGGTCTCGCCACCCTTATGGCCGGCGACCGCGAGGCGGCAGCAGGGATCTTCGCGGGCCTGGCCGGGGAAGATCTCTATTCCACCAACCCAAAAGACTCCGCGCTTGCTAATTTCTTTATCGAAGCCGGCAGTTCGCTTTCCTCTCCGGACAAGGAAATTCCCGAGTCCATTACCCGGATCTATTCCCGCAATAACTTTGAAGCCTTTGGCCTCCTGTGCTTTGCCTTTCATGACTGGGAAAACGGCAACCTTCAGCAGGCGGGCCCCATTCTCAAAGCGTTCGTCCGCAGTCGTGTGAAAGGCGAAGCCTCGTGGATCCTGGATTATGTGCCTTTGGCGAATATCTATTACGGAGATTTTGAAAAACTGAAGCCTCTTGAAACTGCGCTGCCTGGGGTTTCGAACCCGGGCGCCGCCGGGGTCCTTCTCAAGAAGGCCCGCGAGACCCGTGACGAACTGCAATCGGGAAGCCACGCCACGGACCGCCTGGATGCCATTGAGGCCGAGCTGATTTCCAAGGGCGCCACCCCATGATGAAGCGGGGCTTGCGGCGGCGTCCGCGATGAGGGATAACCTTGCCCAATGAGTGATCCAAATCTGCCCACTCCC